>NZ_CP029194.1:4882500-5182500 GCF_008642375.1 Streptomyces venezuelae
ACAGTACCGATTGCAGACAAACGTTCTGCACGGTCAGCTCATGGGTGGAACGTTGATTAGTTGGCACGGTCTCAAGGACCTCTTCACAAGTACTGCTTCGGCGTGGAACGTGACGAAGGCCCGGAGGATCGTGCTTGGCACGTTGTTGGGTGTCTGAGGGTACGGCCGTATGGTTCGTATCTTCGAGGATGCCGGCCCCAGTAAAGCTCTGTTTCGGCAGGGTGTGATGGGTGGCTGGTCGTTGTTTGAGAACTACACAGTGGACGCGAGCATCTGTGGCCAAGTTTTTAAGGGCGCACGGTGGATGCCTTGGCACCAGGAACCGATGAAGGACGTGGGAGGCCACGATAGTCCCCGGGGAGCCGTCAACCAGGCTTTGATCCGGGGGTTTCCGAATGGGGAAACCCGGCAGTCGTCATGGGCTGTCACCCATGCCTGAACACATAGGGCATGTGGAGGGAACGAGGGGAAGTGAAACATCTCAGTACCCTCAGGAAGAGAAAACAACCGTGATTCCGGGAGTAGTGGCGAGCGAAACCGGATGAGGCCAAACCGTATGCGTGTGATACCCGGCAGGGGTTGCGCATGCGGGGTTGTGGGATCTCTCTTTCACAGTCTGCCGGCTGTGAGACGAGTCAGAAACCGTTGATGTAGGCGAAGGACATGCGAAAGGTCCGGCGTAGAGGGTAAGACCCCCGTAGCTGAAACATTGACGGCTCGTTTGAGAGACACCCAAGTAGCACGGGGCCCGAGAAATCCCGTGTGAATCTGGCGGGACCACCCGCTAAGCCTAAATATTCCCTGGTGACCGATAGCGGATAGTACCGTGAGGGAATGGTGAAAAGTACCGCGGGAGCGGAGTGAAATAGTACCTGAAACCGTGTGCCTACAAGCCGTGGGAGCGTCGCTCATTGGGTTTACCCAATGGGTCGTGACTGCGTGCCTTTTGAAGAATGAGCCTGCGAGTTTGCGGTGTGTTGCGAGGTTAACCCGTGTGGGGAAGCCGTAGCGAAAGCGAGTCCGAATAGGGCGATTTAGTAGCGCGCTCAAGACCCGAAGCGGAGTGATCTAGCCATGGGCAGGTTGAAGCGGAGGTAAGACTTCGTGGAGGACCGAACCCACCAGGGTTGAAAACCTGGGGGATGACCTGTGGTTAGGGGTGAAAGGCCAATCAAACTCCGTGATAGCTGGTTCTCCCCGAAATGCATTTAGGTGCAGCGTCGTGTGTTTCTTGCCGGAGGTAGAGCACTGGATAGGCGATGGGCCCTACCGGGTTACTGACCTTAGCCAAACTCCGAATGCCGGTAAGTGAGAGCACGGCAGTGAGACTGTGGGGGATAAGCTCCATGGTCGAGAGGGAAACAGCCCAGAGCATCGACTAAGGCCCCTAAGCGTACGCTAAGTGGGAAAGGATGTGGAGTCGCAGAGACAACCAGGAGGTTGGCTTAGAAGCAGCCACCCTTGAAAGAGTGCGTAATAGCTCACTGGTCAAGTGATTCCGCGCCGACAATGTAGCGGGGCTCAAGCGTACCGCCGAAGTCGTGTCATTGCAGCAATAGGGCCAACGCCCGCTGTGATGGGTAGGGGAGCGTCGTGTGCCGGGTGAAGCAGCCGCGGAAGCGAGTTGTGGACGGTTCACGAGTGAGAATGCAGGCATGAGTAGCGATACACACGTGAGAAACGTGTGCGCCGATTGACTAAGGGTTCCTGGGTCAAGCTGATCTGCCCAGGGTAAGTCGGGACCTAAGGCGAGGCCGACAGGCGTAGTCGATGGACAACCGGTTGATATTCCGGTACCCGCTTTGAAACGCCCAATATCGAGCCCATTAATGCTAAGGCCGTGAAGCCGTTCCGGACCCTTCGGGGAAAGGAAAGTGGTGGAGCCGTCGACCCAAGGTGGTAGTAGGTAAGCGATGGGGTGACGCAGGAAGGTAGTCCAGCCCGGGCGGTGGTAGTCCCGGGGTAAGGGTGTAGGGCGTGTGATAGGCAAATCCGTCACGCATTAAGCCTGAGACCTGATGCCGAGCCGATTGTGGTGAAGTGGATGATCCTATGCTGTCGAGAAAAGCCTCTAGCGAGTTTCATGGCGGCCCGTACCCTAAACCGACTCAGGTAGTCAGGTAGAGAATACCGAGGCGTTCGGGTGAACTATGGTTAAGGAACTCGGCAAAATGCCCCCGTAACTTCGGGAGAAGGGGGGCCATCACCGGTGATAGGACTTGCTCCTTGAGCTGGGGGTGGCCGCAGAGACCAGCGAGAAGCGACTGTTTACTAAAAACACAGGTCCGTGCGAAGCCGTAAGGCGATGTATACGGACTGACGCCTGCCCGGTGCTGGAACGTTAAGGGGACCGGTTAGTCACATTTCGGTGTGGCGAAGCTGAGAACTTAAGCGCCAGTAAACGGCGGTGGTAACTATAACCATCCTAAGGTAGCGAAATTCCTTGTCGGGTAAGTTCCGACCTGCACGAATGGCGTAACGACTTCTCGACTGTCTCAACCATAGGCCCGGTGAAATTGCACTACGAGTAAAGATGCTCGTTTCGCGCAGCAGGACGAAAAGACCCCGGGACCTTTACTACAGTTTGATATTGGTGTTCGGTTCGGCTTGTGTAGGATAGGTGGGAGACTTTGAAGCCGTGACGCCAGTCATGGTGGAGTCGCCGTTGAAATACCACTCTGGTCGTGCTGGATGTCTAACCTCGGTCCGTGATCCGGATCAGGGACAGTGTCTGATGGGTAGTTTAACTGGGGCGGTTGCCTCCCAAAGGGTAACGGAGGCGCCCAAAGGTTCCCTCAGCCTGGTTGGCAATCAGGTGTTGAGTGTAAGTGCACAAGGGAGCTTGACTGTGAGACCGACGGGTCGAGCAGGGACGAAAGTCGGGACTAGTGATCCGGCGGTGGCTTGTGGAAGCGCCGTCGCTCAACGGATAAAAGGTACCCCGGGGATAACAGGCTGATCTTCCCCAAGAGTCCATATCGACGGGATGGTTTGGCACCTCGATGTCGGCTCGTCGCATCCTGGGGCTGGAGTCGGTCCCAAGGGTTGGGCTGTTCGCCCATTAAAGCGGTACGCGAGCTGGGTTTAGAACGTCGTGAGACAGTTCGGTCTCTATCCGCTGTGCGCGTAGGAATATTGAGAAGGGCTGTCCCTAGTACGAGAGGACCGGGACGGACGAACCTCTGGTGTGCCAGTTGTCCTGCCAAGGGCATGGCTGGTTGGCTACGTTCGGGAGGGATAACCGCTGAAAGCATCTAAGCGGGAAGCCTGCTTCAAGATGAGTATTCCCACCTCCTTGAGAGGGTAAGGCTCCCAGTAGACCACTGGGTTGATAGGCCGGATGTGGAAGCCCAGTAATGGGTGGAGCTGACCGGTACTAATAGGCCGAGGGCTTGTCCTCAGTTGCTCGCGTCCACTGTGTTAGTTCTGAAGTAACGAACACGCCCCCCTTTGGGTGGTGCGGCGGTTCATATCTTCATAGAGTTTCGGTGGTCATAGCGTTAGGGAAACGCCCGGTTACATTCCGAACCCGGAAGCTAAGCCTTTCAGCGCCGATGGTACTGCAGGGGGGACCCTGTGGGAGAGTAGGACGCCGCCGAACAATTTTTAGCCTCAACCCCCGGATTTATTCCGGGGGTTGAGGCATTTTTGCGTTCTAGGCTTTGGCCATGCGATACGACTTGGTCATCTTCGACAATGACGGTGTGCTCGTGGACAGCGAGCCGATTTCCAACACGCTTCTCGCCGGCTATCTGACGGAGCTCGGGCATCCGACCTCGTACGAGGAATCGGTGCGCGACTACATGGGGTCCGCCATGCACCGCATCCACGAGCTGGTCGAGGAGCGGACGGGGGAGCGGTTGCCCGCGGAGTTCGACGAGACGTTCCACGCGCGGGTCTTCGCCGCCTTCGAGCGGGAGCTGGAGGCTGTGCGCGGGGCCGCGGAGGTGCTGAAGGGACTGGCCGCGGCAGGGGTTCCGTACTGTGTGGCGTCGTCCGGGAGCCATGAGCGGATTCGGGTGGGGCATCGGAAGACCGGGCTCGACGTGTGGTTCCGGGACGAGAACATCTTCAGCGCCGAGGACGTCGGGCGGGGCAAGCCGGAGCCGGATCTGTTCCTGCATGCCGCCGCGCGGATGGGGGTCGCTCCGGAGCGGTGTGTGGTCGTCGAGGACAGTGGGCTCGGGGTCCAGGCCGCCGTCGCGGCCGGGATGGACGTGTACGGGTTCACGGCGATGACGCCCGAGGAGAACCTCGCTGGTGCCACGGGGTTCTTCGGGGCGATGGGTGAGCTGCCTGCGACATTGGGTCTGTGATCCATCTACCCAGCGGTAGGTCCCGGCCCTACGCTGTGCCGCCATGACGGATGCGCGGTTGCGGCGTGGGCGGGGATCCCTGGGGGTCAGCTTCTTCGTACAGGGGGTCACGTTCGCCCTGCTGGTGACCCGAATACCGGGGATCCAGGACCGGTACGGGATCTCGGACGCGCTGCTGCCGGCCTTCCTGGCCGCCGTGCCGATCCTGGCCGGGGTGGCGAGTGTGATGACGGAGAAGGTCGTCGCCCGGGTGGGGGCCGCGGTGGTGCTGCGGTGGTCGCAGCCCGTCGTCCTGCTCGCGCTCCTGGGTGTGGGGGCCGGCACCGAGTTGTGGGAGGTGGCGGTCGCCCTCGGTCTCTTCGGGCTCGCGGTGGGTGCCTTGGACGCCTCCATGAACATGCTGGGGGTGAACCTTCAGCGGGCGTACGGGCGGAGCATCATGCTCGGCTTCCACGCCTCGTACAGCCTCGGCGGGATCGTGGGTGCCTCGCTGGCCTGGGTGGGGGCGCACTGGCACCTGTCGTTGTTCGTGTCGTACCTGCCGGTCGTGGCGGTGTTGCTGCCGGCGGCTCTCGTGGGCAGTCGGTGGTACGGGGCCGGGGAGCAGCGGACCGTGAAGGGTGCGGTGGGGGAGAGCGGGGAGGGCCGGGGGAGTGGGGTCGCCTTCGCGTTGCTGCTGCCGCTCTGTCTGGTCATGACCTTCGCGTACATAGGGGACTCGACCGTCTCCAACTGGAGTGCCAAGTACCTCCAGGACGTGCTCGGCAGTTCGGAGGAGCTGGCGACCGTGCCGTACAACGCGTACATGGTGACGACGCTTCTGGGGCGGGCGGTGGGCGACCTCGGGGTGCGGAAGCTGGGGGCGGTGACGGTCGTGCGGTGCGGGGCGGTGCTCGCGGCGCTCGGGTTCGCGGTGGTGTCCGTGGCGCCGGGGGTGTGGGTGGGGATCGCCGGGTTCACGGCGCTGGGCTTCGGGCTGAGTGTGATCGTGCCGCAGACGTTCGCGGCGGCGGGGCGGTTGGCTTTCGAACGTCACGGTCCGGGGGCGAGCGACGCGGCGGTGGCGCGGCTCAACGTCTTCAACTACGTCGGGTTCCTGATCGGCTCGCCGTTGGTGGGGGCGCTGGGGGACGCGTGGAGTTATCGGGGGGCGATGCTGGTGCCGATGGTGCTGGTCCTGGTGACGGTGGTGTATGCCACGTCGTTCGGTTCGAGAGAGGCCCGATACGGTGGCGGGCATGAGCGGCCGCGCACTGTTGATGTGGGATGAAGCTGTCACGCAGTACGACTTCGGGTCCGAGCATCCGATGGACCCGGTACGGCTCGCGCTGACCATGGGTCTCGTGCGGGCGTACGGGCTCGACCGGGCCGTGGACGTGGTCTCGGCGCCGCCGGCCGGGGACTCGACGCTGCGGCTCGTGCATCGTGAGGACTATGTGTCGGCGGTGCGGGCGGCCTCGGTGGACCCGCGCCGTGCCGATCAGGCGTACGGGATCGGGACGGTCGACGATCCGGCGTTCGCGGGGATGCACGAGGTGTCGGCGCTGATCGCGGGGCAGTCGGTCGGGGCGGCGGAGGCGGTGTGGCGCGGGGAGGCCGCGCACGCGGTGAACTTCGCGGGCGGGCTGCATCACGCGATGCCGGGGAGCGCTTCGGGGTTCTGCATCTACAACGACGCGTCGCTGGCCATCGCCCGGCTGCTCGAGCTGGGGGCGGAGCGGGTCGCGTACGTGGATGTGGACGTGCATCACGGCGACGGGGTGCAGGCGGCGTTCTGGGAGGATCCGCGGGTCCTGACGATCTCCCTGCACGAGCATCCGCGGACGCTGTTCCCGCAGACCGGGTGGCCGGAGGAGACGGGTGCGGCGGGGCCGGGTGAGGGTGGGGCCGTGAACGTGGCGCTGCCGGCCGGGACGGGTGACGCGGGGTGGCTGCGGGCCTTCCACGCGGTGGTGCCGGAGCTGATCGCGGACTTCCGGCCGCAGGTGCTCGTGACGCAGCACGGGGCGGACACGCACTTCGAGGATCCGCTGGCCCATCTGGCGGTGTCGCTGGACGCGCAGCGGGCTGTGCAGGAGGCCTGTCACGAGCTCGCGCACGAGTACGCCGAGGGGCGCTGGGTCGCGCTGGGCGGTGGCGGGTACGCGGTGGTGGACGTGGTGCCGCGGTCGTGGACGCATCTGGTGGGGATCGCGGCGCACGCCCCGGTGGAGCCGGAGTCGGTGATCCCGTCGTCCTGGAAGGACGAGGTGTACGCGCGGACGCGGCAGCTGGGGCCGGCGCGGATGACGGACGGCCGGTGGCCGGTGGACTTCCGGGACTGGGCCGCGGGGTACGACCCGGCGGACCGGCTGGACCAGGCGGTGCTGGCGACCCGGAAGGCTGCCTTCCCGCTGCGGGGGCTGCTTCCCTAGGGGGTGGCTTGTCGTCGTTACGCCGACTGTGCGCTGTCCCGGGGGTTTCGGCTCCGGGGGCGGCGTGTTCCGGCAGCATCGGGAGGGTGTTGAGTACCGGGGCGCTGCGGGCGCATCTTTTGGCGGCGGGGTTGGCGGGGACCGTGGCGACGTCGCGGGAGGAGAGCCTGCGGAGCTATCGGCTCTTCGCCGCGCGTGATCCGCGGGTGCTGCTGGGGCTCGATCCCGCCTGGGGGTGGGGTGAGGCCGATCTGCTGCGGCTGATGGCCGACAAGTGCGGGGTGTCGGGGGATCCGGAGCACCGGTCGGGGCCGGACGTCATCGACCCCGAGCGGACGCTGAGGGGGCTCGACGCGTTCGCGGCGAGGTTGGGAGCGGCGGCCGCGCGACGGGTTCCGGTGCTGTTCGGGACGGGGCATCCGCATCGTCTGCTCGGTTTCTACGTCGCGCTTGCAGACGCTTTGTCGGCGGCGGGATGTCTTGTCCTCACCCCGGCGCAGGGGCGATGTGTCGACATAACGACCCGGTTCGGCGTACGTACGTACCTCCTCGACTACGTACGGGGGGTCGCGCTGGTGCGTGAGCCCGGGCTGTCGGGGGACGGCCGTGAGGTGGGGGCGCACTCGCACTCCGCGCTGCCGGTTAGGGCCGCGCTCGAAAGCGCGGCCGAGGGGGGCGGACCGCTGCCCGAGCTCGTGGTCGGGGACCACGGCTGGGTCTGCGGTGCAGGTCAGCTGGGTATCGAGGCCATCGGTCTTGCCGATACGGATGATCCGGCGCTGTTCGTCGGTGAGGCGGAGGGGCAGGTGTCGGTGGCCGTTCCGCTTGATGACGGCGTGCGCTCCGACTACTACCGTCCGCTCACGCGCTATGTACTCAATCGAGCGTGTCTGTCACGGTAAACGGCCGATGGCAGCTCCTCTTCCCCACTCGTACCACCCGCCCCTAGTCTGGCGAGTGAGCGCTCGGCGACGAAGAGTCACCGGAGGGGAAGCCGGTGGGCGTCGCGGCGGAAGGTACAGGTGGGTCATGGCTGCTGGCGAGCGACCTCTCAACGAGGTCAAGTTTCTGACCGTGGCGGA
The DNA here is from genome assembly GCF_008642375.1 of Streptomyces venezuelae. Taxonomy (NCBI): domain Bacteria; kingdom Bacillati; phylum Actinomycetota; class Actinomycetes; order Kitasatosporales; family Streptomycetaceae; genus Streptomyces; species Streptomyces venezuelae. Next base: position 4,890,313 of record NZ_CP029194.1, read on the forward strand.
AGTCGCCTCGGTGATGCGCGTGTCGAAGATGACCGTGTACCGCTTGGTGCACAGCGGTCATCTGCCGGCGATTCGGGTGGGCAGGTCCTTCCGGGTGCCGGAACAGGCGGTTCACGAGTACCTGAGGGAGTCCTTCGTGGGGGTGGGGACCGCGTAGCGAGCGCGCGGCCGGTATCGCCGGGAAAGTCGCGTACAGCCCTCGGATTACAAGCGAGGTGCTCGGGACGGTAGGCTAGGCCGACGTAGGTCGTGTGGGCCCAGACGCCCCGCACCGATCCCCGCCGGGAGGCGGGGATGTTCCGAGAAGTGAGCGAGGGTAGTCGTGGGCTCTGTTATCAAGAAGCGGCGCAAGCGGATGGCGAAGAAGAAGCACCGCAAGCTGCTTAAGCGCACGCGCGTTCAGCGTCGCAACAAGAAGTAAGGCGACAGCTGCACCGCAGCGATTCGTGCGTCAGGCGTGGCCCTTCACCGTTCGCGGTGGAGGGCCACGCCTTATTCGCGCCGAAATCCGGAGGCGCTACGGTGGCGACCAACGGAAGACGGACGGAAGGCGCTGATCTTGGGCAGGGTCGTGCTCGTCACCGGTGCCGCCCGGCACCTCGGGGGCCGTTTCGTACGGCGGATCCAGCGGGACCCGGAAGTGGAGCGGGTGATCGCGGTGGACGCGGTCGACCCGGCGCACCAGCTCGGCGCGGCCGAGTTCGTCCGGGCGGACATCCGCCGCCCGGCCATCGCGAAGGTCCTCGCCGAGCACGAGGTCGACACGGTCGTCCACATGGACGTCACCGGTACGGCGCTCGGGGCCGGCGGCCGTACGTCGGTCAAGGAGACCAACGTCATCGGCACCATGCAGCTCCTGGGGGCCTGCCAGAAGTCGCCGCGGATCCAGCGTCTCGTGATCAAGTCGAGTACGAGCGTCTACGGCGCCGCGCCGCGCGACCCGGCGGTCTTCACCGAGACCACCCCGGCGAAGTCGCTGCCGAGCGGGGGCTTCGCCAAGGACGCCGTCGAGGTCGAGGGGTACGTGCGGGGCTTCGCCCGGCGCCGGCCCGACGTGGCCGTGTGTGTGCTGCGCTTCGCGAACATCCTCGGACCGCGGGCGGAATCCCCGCTGACCGAGTACCTGTCGCTGCCGGTCATGCCGACCGTGCTGGGCTACGACCCGCGGCTCCAGTTCGTCCACGAGGACGACGTGATCGACGTCCTGCGCCTGGCGGCGCACGAACCCCGCAGGGCCACCCTGAACAGCGGGACGTTCAACGTGGCCGGGGACGGGGTGCTGCTGCTCTCCCAGTGCGCACGGCGGCTGGGGCGGCCGACCGTCCCGGTGCTGCTGCCCGCGGTCACCTGGGTGGGGACGGCGCTGCGCACGGTCGGGATCACCGATTTCGCACCCGAGCAGATCCGGCTGCTCACCCACGGCCGGGTCGTCTCGACGGTGCAGATGCGCGAGGTCCTCGGGTTCTCGCCGCGCTACACGACCGCGGAGGCCTTCGCGGACTTCGCGAGCAGCAGGGGGCCGGGCCTTCTGCCGCCGGAGATGCTGGCCGGGGCGGTGGACCGGCTCGCCGGCCGGCTCGCCCCGGCCGCCACCGACCCACTTCACCACGGCGCCTGAGGAGACCGGACAGCGATGGCGGACGCCAAGGTCATTCCGTTCGACGACGACCGCTCGCGGGCCCGTCGTCGGCCCAGCAGGGCCGACGGGGAGGCGGCGGCCGTGAGAGCCCTGCCCGGGGCGCAGCAGAGCCCTGAGGAGCCGGAGCGGGCCGGTGAGGGGCCGGCCCGCGCCGAGGCCGGGACCGACGGACGCGGGGCCGGTGCCGGGGGCGGTGCCGGTGTGGACGCAGGGAGCCGTGCCGGGGGGTGGGAGCGGCGGCTCGCGGGTGGGCTCGCGTTCCTGCGGCGGCGGATCACCGGTGAGTACGAGGTCGACGAGTTCGGCTACGACGAGGAGCTCACCGACCAGGTCCTGATGTCGCTGCTGCGCCCGCTGTACGACAAGTACTTCCGGGTCGAGGTGAAGGGCATCGAGAACATCCCGGACAAGGGCGGGGCCCTGATCGTCGCCAACCACTCGGGGACCCTGCCGCTGGACGGGCTGATGATGCAGGTCGCCGTCCACGACCGGCACCCGGCGGGGCGGCACCTGCGGCTGCTCGCCGCGGATCTGGTCTTCGTCCTGCCGGTGGTCAACGAGCTGGCGCGGAAGGCGGGGCACACCCTGGCCTGCGCGGAGGACGCGGAGCGGCTGCTGAGGGCGGGCGAGATCGTCGGTGTGATGCCGGAGGGCTTCAAGGGCATCGGGAAGCCGTTCTCCGAGCGGTACAAGCTCCAGCGGTTCGGGCGGGGCGGTTTCGTCTCGACGGCGCTGCGGGCGGGGGTGCCGATCGTGCCCTGCTCGATCGTGGGCGCCGAGGAGATCTACCCGATGATCGGGAACGCCAAGACGCTGGCGAGGGTGCTCGGCGTCCCGTACGTGCCGATCACTCCGACCTTCCCGTGGCTGGGGCCGCTCGGGGCGCTGCCGCTGCCGACGAAGTGGACCATCCAGTTCGGGGAGCCGATTCCGACGGACGGGTACGCGCGGGAGGCGGCGGAGGACCCGATGCTGATGTTCAACCTGACGGATCAGGTCAGGGAGCAGATACAGCACACGCTGTACAAGCTGCTCGTGCAGCGGCGGTCGGTGTTCTTCTGACGGTGCGGCCGGCCGCCGGGATCGCCTGCCCGACGGACGGAGTCCGGCGCAGGCTTCCGAAGCCCGTGAGGCCCCCTGGGGCCGAGCGGTGCGAGGGAGGCAGAGAAGGAGGCGCCAAGCTGCTCGTGCAGCGGCGGTCGGTGTTCTTCTGACGGTGCACAGAGGTGAGGGGCGCCCCCGTCCGTGGGGCGCCCCTCACCTCTTGCTAGCGAGCGTCCTCGCTGTCGATGCCGAGGCCTGGAAGCAGGCCCGGCAGGAGTGGCGGAAGAGTCACGTCCGGTGCGTCGGGGGGTGCCGGGATCGTGGGTGAGGGCGCCGTCGGCGGGCCGGTCGGGGAGGGCGGCTGGAGCAGCCCCCCGGTGTCGCCGCCGAGGAGACCGTCGTCTTCCGGTGAGGTGGTGGTGCCGCTGTCCGGGCTCGCGCTCGTGCTCGTACCGGTGCTCGGGGTCGTACCGGACGGGCGGGACGGGGCGGAGGTGCTGCCGGTGGGCGGCGCCTCGTGGGTGGACGACGGACGCTGGGTGTCCGGCCGGCGGGTGTCCTGCGGGGTGCTGGTTCCGCCGGTCGGGCGGTCGGTGGTGATGCCGTCCTTCTCCAGGGTGCGGGGAAGCACCGACTGGAGCGGCTCGACCTCTTCGTCCATGGCGTCGAAGACCCCGGTCACCTCGCTGCCGACGTCCGCGAGCTGCACGGGGAGCCGGTCGCGGAGGCCGTTCCAGGTGTCCCGGTGGGCCTGGGCGAAGGAGTTGAGCCGGGCCATCGGGCCGATCTCGCCGTCCTGCTCGTACGCCTCGCGGAGCAGGCGGTGGCCCTCGCTGGCGTCGTGCTTCATTCCGCCCAGGACGCGGCGGATCTCGGTGAGCGACTCGTGGTCGAGGTCGCCGGCGCGGCCACGCTCCATGAGCCTGCGGGCCTCGCTGAGCCGGGTGGACGCCTGGTCGAGGTAGATGCCGCCGCGGTCCGCGACGTCGTCCGCCATGCCGAGCTTGATGTCCTCCATGCCCCGCTTGAGCCCGTACAGCGAGTCACCTGGGAGGGCGTCGGAGCTGGCGGCGGCGACACCGCCGAAGGCTCCCGCGGCCACACCGACGGTGAGACCGCCGGCGGCGAGGCCCTTGGACCAGCGGGAGCGTGGGCGGAGTTTCCGGAGTGGGGAGGCCCGGTGGGCTCCCTTGGCACCCGGTGCCCGTTGCTCCGGGACCGTAGGTCCCGCGGCCGCGCTCCCCTCCATGAGCATCGCTTCCATGGCGGCGACGAGCTGTGCTCGCTGCACCACCTTGACCTCGGGGTCCAGCTGTGGTTTCGGCAGTTCGCCGAGGCCGTTCGCCAGGGCCAACAGCCGTCCCTGCTCCGCCGGTTCGGCCGGAGCTTCGGGCTGATCGGCTGCCGCGCCCTCGGCCGCCCGGTCCTCCAGGGCCTGGGCGAAGGCGTTCGCCCGCCGGTGCGCCGATACGTTCGCGATCACTGGCGGCACCTCCTCTCGTCATGACGGTCGACTCCCCGGGGTGTCCGGAAGGTTGCACACCTTGAACGCATCCACTCGAACGAGTGAGTGGCTGCGGGCATGGCGTGACCACAGGGAGCCTGCATTCCGCACAACGAGCGGCGCGGCACTTGGGTTACGCGCGAAAGATGATCCGACCAGTGTGTCACCGAGTGGTCACCGACTGTGAGTTGTGCGGGGGTCGTGGGATGTGGGGGGTGGGGCGTGGGCCGGTGGGGCCCGGACCGGCGCGTGGGGGCGCGTGGGGGGCGCGTACCGGTCAGCGGGCGTCGTCCGGGAGCAGGCGGGCCAGGGTGCGGACGGCCCGGTACTGGAGCGTCTTGATGGCGCCCTCGTTCTTCCCCATGACGCGGGCGGTCTCGGCGACCGAGAGGCCCTGGAGGAAGCGCAGGGTCACGCACTCCTGCTGCTGGGGGTTGAGGCGGCGGACCGCGTCGAGCAGTGCCGCGTTGGAGAGGGACTCCAGGACGGAGTCCTCGGGGCTGCGCTCCACCTCGTTGGCGTCGAGCATCTCGCCGGTCGTCACTTCGAGGCGGAAGCGGCTGGACTTGAAGTGGTCGGCGACGAGGTTGCGGGCGATGGTGACGAGCCAGGCGCCGAAGTCGCGGCCCTGCCAGGTGAAGGTGGAGATCCGGCGCAGGGCGCGCAGGAACGTCTCGCTGGTCAGGTCCTCCGCGGTCGCCTTCCCGCCGACGCGGTAGTAGATGTAGCGGTAGACGGTGTCGCTGTACTGGTCGTACAGGCGGCCGAAGGCCTCGGCCTCGCCGGCCTGGGCGCGCTCGACCAGGTCCATCATGCGAGCGCTGTCGCTGTCGGCGGTGGGGCGGCGGGCGGCGGTCGAGGTTCCGGCGCCACCGCGGGTTCCCCGTCTGCCCACGGCGGCGCTGCCGTCGGCCAGGGCATAGCAAGGGCCGGCGGGTGCCGGTGAGGCGAAGGCGAAGGCGGGGACAGGGCCGGCGTACGCGGTGGGGACGAAGCCGCGCAAGTGGTCGAGGACCGTTGCGCGCAGCGTAGCCAGGCCCGAGGTGTCAACCCCGACGTGTGGGTACACGGGACTCCCAGAGGCAGAGCTTCCATCACGTGCAGTGCGGGACCGTTCACTCGTCGTGGCGACGGGAGGGGTCCTTTGTGCGTCTGAGGAGAATAACGCTTCGTACAGGCAGCGCTACACCCAGTTGCTCAAATCACCGATTACGTCGTTTCCGTTACTGCTTGCAGTCATAACTGGCCACTGTTCGTGACCGATTGTTGATCGAATTGCTTCCGAGTGTGACTGCGCGGGCGTTGCGTTGTGCTCAAGTGCAGAACGGGTGAGTGATCGGGGCCGCTGCTGGGTAAGGACCCCGGAATGCCTGGGAGTCGACCTGTGCGGGAGTGTTCGACCACGGAAGGGTGAGGGGGCCTGGTCCGGGGTTGTCGCAGATGATCGCAGCCGAAACGTATCGGCAGAGCGGCGGCGCACCGGGGCGAGGCCCCCGGTGCGAGGCGGGTGTTCGGGTCAGTGGCGGCGGCGGTGGAGGGCGACCGCGGCGGCGGTGCCGCCGGCGAGCGCGCCCAGGCCCGCGGCGGCGGGGATGCCGACCTTGGCGGCCTTGCGGCCGGTCCGGTAGTCGCGCAGGCGCCACTCCCGGGCCTTCGCGTGCTTGCGGAGCTTGGTGTCCGGGTTGATCGCGTACGGGTGTCCGACGAGCGAGAGCATCGGGATGTCGTTGTGCGAGTCGCTGTAGGCGGCGCAGCGGCTCAGGTCGAGGCCCTCGGCGGCGGCGAGCGCGCGTACGGCCTCGGCCTTGGCCGGTCCGTGCAGGGGCTCGCCGACCAACTTGCCGGTGTAGACGCCGTCGACGGACTCGGCGACCGTGCCGAGCGCGCCGGTCAGGCCGAGTCGTCGGGCGATGATCGTGGCGGTCTCGACCGGGGCGGCCGTGACGAGCCACACCTTCTGGCCCGCGTCCAGGTGGGCCTGGGCGAGGCCGCGGGTGCCGGGCCAGATGCGGTCGGCCATGTACTCGTCGTAGATCTCCTCGCCGATCGACATCAGTTCGGAGACGCGGTGGCCCTGGACGATGGACAGGGCGCTGTCGCGGGCGTCCTGCATGTGCTCGGGGTCCTCGACGCCGGCGAGCCGGAACCAGGCCTGCTGCCAGGCGAAGCGGGCGAGCTCGCGGCGCTGGAAGAACTTCCGCTTGTACAGGCCGCGGCCGAAGTGGAAGATCGCGGCGCCCTGCATCACGGTGTTGTCGAGATCGAAGAAGGCCGCTGCCTGTACGTCGCCGACGACCGGGAACTCCGGTTCGGCCGGGGCGGCGGTCTCGGCGGCCGCGGTCTCCGCCGCCGCCTCCTCCCGCTCCCGTTCCAGCTGGAGCGAGGACTTCCGCGCTGCCTCGGCAGCGGCCTCGCCTGCGAGGACGCTGCGCGCGGTGGCGGAGCGCCTACGAGGGGTGAGCCATCCCAGAGCGGCCATGTCGTGAGCATAGCCAGTCTGTTCGGTACTTCCCGACTTGTGGCGATGCCGGGGCGTGAACACTGCGGGGCTCTCCTGTTAATTGGACAGAATGGACGTCATGTTCGGACGGACGAAGAAGAAGGACGCCGCATCGCGCACCGTGACGCTGATCGGCAAGCCGGGTTGCCATCTCTGTGACGACGCCCGGGCGGTGATCGAGGCCGTGTGTGCCGAAACAGGGGCACGATGGGAGGAGAAGGACATCACGCTCGACGAGGAGCTTCACCGGGCGTACTGGGAGCAGATCCCCGTCGTGCTCGTCGACGGTGAACAGCACACCTTCTGGCGGGTGGATCCCGAGCGGCTCCGGCGCGAGCTGGGTGCGTGACCGAAAGGCGGTTACCATCATGGACGTTTTGTTGGGTTTCGGGGGCGGCGTCGTGAGGAGTGTGTGCGGTTTTGCCCCCTTCGGGATCTCAACGCTCTGACCTGCTCCGCGGTTCCGCGACGATGGGAACCAGTCGCGTGACCCCGGTCACTTTGGCCGGACAAAACGGACACCATCTTTGTGCACGCGTTCACAAAGACATAGCCTGCATTCGACGGGGCGGTCTTGGGACATATGGCCGCCTGCAGCCCCGCTCATCCCGCAGGAGCACCGTGGCAACTGGCCGAACTCACCGACCGGCGACCCGTAGCCGAGGAATTCCCGAGGCCACCGTCGCCCGGCTTCCGCTGTATCTGCGCGCACTGACCGCGCTGTCGGAGCGCTCCGTACCCACGGTCTCCTCCGAGGAGCTCGCGGCCGCCGCGGGCGTCAACTCCGCGAAGCTGCGCAAGGACTTCAGCTACCTCGGCTCGTACGGCACCCGTGGTGTCGGCTACGACGTCGAGTACCTCGTCTACCAGATCTCCCGTGAGCTGGGGCTCACCCAGGACTGGCCCGTCGTCATCGTCGGCATCGGTAACCTCGGCGCCGCGCTCGCCGGCTACGGCGGCTTCGCCTCCCGTGGCTTCCGGGTCGCCGCGCTGATCGACGCCGACCCCGCCATGACCGGCAAGCCGGTCGCCGGGATCCCCGTCCAGCACAGCGACGACCTCGAGAAGATCATCAATGAGGACGGCGTCTCCATCGGCGTCATCGCGACCCCGGCCGGCGTCGCCCAGCAGGTCTGCGACCGGCTGGTGGCCGCCGGAGTCACCTCCATCCTGAACTTCGCCCCGACCGTGCTCTCCGTGCCCGACGGCGTGGACGTGCGCAAGGTCGACCTCTCCATCGAGCTCCAGATCCTCGCCTTCCACGAGCAGCGGAAGGCCGGCGAGGAGGCGGGCGCCGAGAGCGGCCCGGACTCGGGCACGGACACCGGTGCGCCCGCCGCGCCGCCCGCCGCCCGCACCGCGGGCGGCAGCCGCAAGGGACCCGACGGGGACGTCCCCGCCGTGATGCCGGCATGAGCCTCCTCGTCGTCGGGCTGAGCCACCGCAGCGCCCCGGTCTCCATCCTGGAGCGGGCCGCGCTGCCGCAGGACACCCAGATCAAGCTCCTCCAGGACACCCTCGCCGCCGAACCGGCCGCCGAGGCCACCGCCCTGGCCACCTGCAACCGCATCGAGCTCTACGCCGACGTGGACAAGTTCCACGCCGGTGTCGCCGAGCTGTCCACGCTCCTCGCGCAGCACAGCGGCGTCGGCCTGGACGAGCTCACTCCCTATCTCTACGTGCACTACGAGGACCGGGCCGTCCACCACCTCTTCTCGGTGGCCTGCGGGCTCGACTCCATGGTGGTCGGCGAGGGCCAGATCCTCGGCCAGATCAAGGACGCGCTCGCGCTCGGCCAGGAGCAGCACACCGCCGGACGCCTCCTCAACGACCTCTTCCAGCAGGCCCTGAGGGTCGGCAAGCGCGCCCACAGCGAGACCGGGATCGACCGGGCCGGGCAGTCGCTCGTCACCTTCGGCCTGGAGCAGCTCGCCGCCGGCGAGGGCGACACGGACGTCGACACCTGGGCCAAGGGCAAGCGGGCGCTCGTCATCGGCGCCGGATCGATGTCCTCGCTGGCCGCGGCCACGCTCGCGCGCTCCGGCGTCTCCGAGGTCGTGATCGCCAACCGCACCCTGGCCCGCGCCGAGCGGCTCGCCCAGATCCTGAGCGAGCCCGGTGGTACGGGAGTGGCCGCACGCGCGGTCGAGATGGTTGCCGTCGGCGACGAACTGACACGTGCCGACGTCGTCGTCTCCTGCACCGGCGCCACCGGACTGGTCCTCACCGCCGAGGCCGTCGAGACCGCCGTCCGGGGCCGCCGTACCCCCCTCGCCCTGCTCGACCTCGCCATGCCCCGCGACATCGACGCCGCCGCGCACCGGATCCCCGGCGTCCGGCTCGTCGACATCGAGTCGCTCGCCGAGGCCTCCGCCGACGCGCCCATGGCCGCCGACGTCGACCAGGTCCGGGGCATCGTCTCCGACGAGGTCGCCGCCTTCGGCGCCGCCCAGCGCGCCGCGCACATCACCCCGACCGTCGTCGCCCTGCGCACGATGGCCGCCGATGTCGTGGCCAACGAGGTCGCCCGGCTCGAAGGCCGGCTGCCCGGCCTCGACGACAAGCAGCGCGCCGAGATCACCCAGACCGTGCGACGCGTGGTCGACAAGCTCCTGCACGCGCCGACCGTGCGGGTCAAGCAGCTGGCCAGCGAGCCCGGCGGCGCCGGGTACGCGGACGCGCTGCGGACACTCTTCGACCTCGACCCGGAGACGGTCGCATCCGTCAGCCGGGCCGACCTGAATGACGCCGACGTCAAGAACCGAGGGCGAGTATGACCGAGAGGGCACTGAGGCTCGGGACCAGGCGCAGCAAGCTCGCCATGGCCCAGTCCGGGCACGTGGCCGACGCCGTCCGGCAGCTGACCGGCCGGCCCGTCGAGCTCGTGGAGATCACGACGTACGGGGACACCTCCCGGGAGCACCTCGCACAGATCGGCGGCACCGGCGTCTTCGTCGCCGCCCTGCGCGACGCGCTGCTCGCCGGGGACGTGGACTTCGCCGTCCACTCCCTGAAGGACCTGCCGACCGCCCAGCACCCCGAGCTCGTGCTGGCCGCGATCCCGAAGCGCGAGGACCCGCGCGACGTGCTGATCGCACGGGAAGGCGTCACACTCGACCGGCTGCCCAAGGGCGCCCGCGTCGGCACCGGCTCGCCGCGGCGCATGGCCCAGCTCCACGCGTACGCGCGCAGCCACGGTCTGGAGATCACCTGTGTCCCGATCCGGGGGAACATCGACACCCGGGTCGGCTACGTACACAGCGGTGAACTGGACGCGGTGGTACTCGCCGCGGCCGGTCTCAACCGCATCGGCGGGACCGCGGAGCTGACCGGCTCCCTGTCGCTCGACCACCTGTCGGTCGACTCGGTCCTGCCCGCCCCCGGTCAGGGGGCCCTGGCGATCGAGTGCCCGGCGTCCGACGCCGAGCTCGTCGCCACGCTCGCCGCTCTCGACGACCCGCTCACGCGGGCCGCCGTGACGGCCGAGCGATCCCTGCTCGCCGCCCTGGAGGCCGGCTGCTCCGCACCCGTGGGTGCGCTGGCCGACCTGCTGGCCGACGACCCCGGTCACGGGCAGGTTGTCACCGAAATGCGCCTGCGCGGCGTCGTCGGCACCACCGACGGCTCGACGCTGGTGCAGCTGTCCACCACCGGTCCCGTACCCACCTCGCACGACGAGGCGATGCAGCTCGGACGCGAACTCGCGGACGAGATGCTCGCCAAGGGTGCGGCTGGTCTTATGGGGGAGCGAGCACTTTGAACCCCACCCGCCCGACCACCAGCCCTGTGTCCCCGGCCTTCACCGGCCACGGGCACGTCACGTTCCTCGGCGCAGGACCGGGAGACCCCGGACTGCTGACCCTCAGGGCCGTCGAGGCCCTCGCGGGCGCGGACGTCCTGATCGCCGAGCCGGAGGTGCTCGAGGTCGTTCGCGACCATGCGCGTGCGGGGGTGAGCACGCCTGAGCTGACGGTTGTTGACGAAGCGTCAACAGCCGCCGGAGTCCCCGTGTTGAGGGATGCCGCCAATCTTGTCATGGAGGCCGCGAGGGGCGGCAGGCGGGTCGTCCGTGCGGTGACCGGCGACCCCGGCCTCGACGGGAACGCGGGAGCCGAGATGCTCGCCTGCGCCGCCGAGGGCATCCCCTTCGAGGTCGTCCCCGGTGTCGCCACCGCGGTCGGCGTGCCCGCCTACGCCGGTGTCCCGCTGCGCGACGCGCAGGGCACGGACGTGCGGTTCGTCGACGCCAGGACCGCCGACGAGCGGTGCTGGTCCGAGGTCGGCGCCTCCGACGGCACCGTCGTCGTGTCCACCTCGCTCGACTCGGTGGCCGCGGCCGCCGGTGAACTGGTGGCGGCTGGCCGTAAGCCGGACACCCCGCTCACCGTCACGATCGCGGGCACGACCACCCGGCAGCGGACCTGGACCGCGACGCTCGGCACGATCGCCCAGGTCTTCAAGCAGGGCAAGATCCTCCCCTCGCCCGAGGGCCACCGGCCCGTGATAGCCGTGGTCGGCGAGCGCAGCGCCCCGGCGCAGCGGGACCAGCTGTCGTGGTTCGAGTCGAAGCCGCTCTTCGGGTGGCGGGTGCTCGTGCCGCGCACGAAGGAGCAGGCCGCCTCGCTCTCCGACCAGCTGCGTTCGTACGGCGCCGTGCCGCACGAGGTGCCGACGATCGCCGTCGAGCCGCCGCGGACCCCGCAGCAGATGGAGCGGGCGGTCAAGGGACTCGTCACCGGACGGTACGAGTGGATCGCCTTCACCTCGGTGAACGCGGTCAAGGCCGTGCGCGAGAAGTTCGAGGAGTACGGGCTCGATGCCCGGGCCTTCGCCGGGATCAAGGTCGCGGCGGTGGGTGAGCAGACCGCGGCGGCGCTGGTCGACTTCGGTGTGAAGCCGGATCTCGTGCCGAGTGGTGAGCAGTCGGCGGCGGGGCTCCTTGAGGACTGGCCGCCGTACGACCCCGTCTTCGACCCGATCGACCGCGTCTTCCTGCCGCGGGCCGACATCGCGACCGAGACGCTGGTCGCCGGGCTCATCGAGCTCGGGTGGGAGGTCGACGACGTCACCGCCTACCGGACCGTACGGGCTTCGCCGCCGCCGGCGGACACGCGGGAGGCGATCAAGGGCGGTGGGTTCGACGCCGTTCTGTTCACGTCGTCCTCGACCGTGCGGAACCTGGTCGGTATCGCCGGGAAGCCGCACAACGTGACCGTGATCGCGTGCATCGGTCCCGCCACGGCCAAGACGGCCGAGGAGCACGGGCTGCGGGTGGACGTGCTGTCGCCCGAGCCGTCCGTGCACAAGCTGGCCGAGGCGCTGGCGGACTTCGGGCTGCGGCGGCGGGAGGCTGCGCTGGAGGCGGGGGATCCGGTGACGCGGCCCAGTGAGCGGCGGCCGGGGGCGCGGAGGCGGCGGACCACGTAGGTGGTCGTTCGCCCGGTCGGGGCGCGGGTTCCTTTACGGGGCCCGCGCCCCGGTGCGTTTCGGGCACACCGCGCGTGCGGCGTTCTGGTGGTGCGGGTGGGTGACCGGGGGCGGAGGCGCCCGCGGGCGGGGCGACTGCCCACACGGGACGGCGGCGGGTGCGGTCCACGGCGGCGGGTTCGGCGGCAACAAGGTGTCGGTAAGAGCACTGTTTGGGCGGGCGTAGCCTCGGGATTATGAACTCGTACGGATCCTTTCCCGGGGCGCGGCCGCGGCGGCTGCGGACGACGCCCGCCATGCGGCGCATGGTTGCCGAGACGCGCTTGCAGCCGGCCGATCTGATCCTTCCCGCGTTCGTGCGCGAGGGGATCACCGAGCCCGTGCCGATCGCCGCGATGCCCGGCGTCGTGCAGCACACGCGGGACACCCTGCGGAAGGCCGCCGTGGAGGCGCTGGAGGCCGGGGTCTCCGGGATCATGCTCTTCGGTGTGCCCGAGGACGCGAAGAAGGACGGGGCGGGGACGGCCGGGACCGACCCGGACGGCATTCTGCAGGTCGCCATCCGGGACGTGAGGGCCGAGGTCGGCGACGACCTCGTCATCATGTCCGACCTGTGTCTCGACGAGTACACGGATCACGGGCACTGCGGTGTTCTCGACGGGGACGGGCGGGTCGACAACGACGCCACCCTCGAGCGGTACGCCGAGATGGCGCAGGTGCAGGCCGACGCGGGTGTTCACGTGGTCGGGCCCTCCGGAATGATGGACGGGCAGGTCGGGGTGGTCCGCGACGCCCTGGACACCATCGGCAAGGAGGACGTGGCGATCCTCGCGTACACCGCGAAGTACTCCTCCGCCTTCTACGGCCCCTTCCGCGAGGCCGTCGGCTCCTCCCTCCAGGGCGACCGCAAGACCTACCAGCAGGACCCCGCCAACCTCCGCGAGTCGATGCGCGAGCTCGCGCTCGACCTGGAGGAGGGGGCGGACATGGTGATGGTGAAGCCCGCCGGGCCGTATCTGGACGTGCTCGCGAAGGTCGCCGAGTCCGTCGACGTGCCCGTCGCGGCGTACCAGATCAGTGGTGAGTACGCGATGGTCGAGGCGGCCGCCGAGAAGGGCTGGATCGACCGCGACCGGGCGATCTTCGAGACCCTCACCGGCATCCGACGGGCCGGCGCGCAGATGATCCTCACCTACTGGGCCACCGAGGTCGCCCGGAAGCTGGCCGGCGGACGCTAGCCGGTCCGGTGGCCTAGTCCCACCAGAACGTCCAGACGGGGCTGTCCAGCAGCCCCGCCCGGGCGTAGTCGCGCAGGTTCGAGTGGCTGCCCTGGTCGATGTTGTCCGGGCAGAACGCGTAGTGCTCCGCCGCCAGCGCCTCGGCCTCCTCCGGCGTACCGGGCGGGGACCCCACCGAGACCACCAGCTGGTCGAAGGTGAGCGCGACGACACGGGCCCCGAAGCGGTCCTCCCAGGACCGCAGCACCGCGCACAGCCGGGCCACGTCGTTCTCGTGGTTCAGCGGCCCGGTCCAGCCGATCACCGCCGGGATGTCCGCGCTGCGCCGTGCCGGAACCAGGGCCGGGCGGGCGTCCTCCAGCCAGAAGCCCGGCTCCGTCAGCATCTCCGCGACGGCGGCCGCCGCCTCGTCGGGGTCCGTGTCGTACGGCTGCGCCGGGGCCAGGCCCGGCCAGCCGGCCCTCCCGGGTATCTCGTCGGACGCGTACGCCTCCCAGAAGCCGCCGAGGACCTCGTCGGCCTCGTGGTCGGCCGGATCGCTCATCCGCTCCGGCATCAGCTCCCACCGGTCCAGGCCCCAGTCACCGCCCAGCAGCACCGGCAGCAGCCCCGCCGTGCGGGCCGCCGGGCGCAGCGCGCTCCAGGCGGCGGGCCCCGCCGCACCGTGTCCCGACCAGAGGTACGGGGCGTCCGCGGGGCCGGTGAGGGCGCCGGGCGGCAGGTCGAGGCCGAGGGAACGGCCGGTCGGATCGGCTGCGAGCCGAGGCAGCTGGTTCGGGATCATCGCCATGCGGAGAACGTACGGGGCGCCACTGACAACGGGGCGAGTGGTGGCGCGGCACCGGGCGGCGCACTCTGGAGAGGTAGCCGACAGGTACCTCGGTGGAGGTGGTCCTCATGATGCACACGCTTGTCGGATGGCATGTGGAGATGGAGTTCAAGGAGGAGGGCGATCGGACGCGGGCGGCGGCCATGGTCCGGCTCACCGACGGCACCGAGTTCCGGGCCCACGGCACGGCCAACCGGCACCCGTCCGATCCCGACCAGCTGCGGGTCGGCGAGGAGATCGCGGGCGCCCGCGCGCTGATGGATCTCGCCTCCCAGCTGCTCCAGAAGGCCCACACGGAGATCGACGAGGTCTCGGGCAGGACCTCCCACAGTCTTCGCTGAACGACGAAGCCCCCGGTACGGGGATCCGTACCGGGGGCTTCGCTGCGAGAGGTCAGGTCAGAGGCGCTCGGGCGTCCGGATGCCCAGGAGAGCCATGCCCTGGTGGAGCGTGCGGGCCGTCAGGTCGCAGAGGAAGAGGCGGTTCTCCGCGACCTCCTGCGCCGGCTCCGGCTTGATCACCGGGCACTGGTCGTAGAACGTCGTGTACAGCGAAGCCAGCTGGTACAGGTACGCGGCGAGCTTGTGCGGGGCGTACTCCGCGGCCGTCTCGGAGATCACCTCGCCGAACTGGTCCAGATGCAGGCCGAGCGCGCGCTCGGCCGGGGCCAGCTCCAGCTCCGGGTGGGCCAGCGGCGCACGGTCGCCCGCCTTCCCGAAGATCGACCTGATCCGCGCGTACGCGTACTGCAGGTACACCGACGTGTCGCCGTTCAGCGACACCATCTGGTCCAGGTCGAACTTGTAGTCGCGCGCGGCGGACGTCGACAGGTCGGCGTACTTGACCGCGCCGATGCCCACGTACCGGCCGTTCTCGACGATCTCCGACTCGCTCAGGCCCACCTTCTCGGCCTTCTCGCGCACGACCGTCGTCGCCCGGTCCACGGCCTCGTCCAGCAGGTCCACCAGCCGGACCGTCTCGCCCTCACGGGTCTTGAACGGCTTGCCGTCCTTGCCGA
Source organism: Streptomyces venezuelae (assembly GCF_008642375.1). Taxonomy (NCBI): domain Bacteria; kingdom Bacillati; phylum Actinomycetota; class Actinomycetes; order Kitasatosporales; family Streptomycetaceae; genus Streptomyces; species Streptomyces venezuelae. The sequence continues at coordinate 4,905,512 of NZ_CP029194.1, forward strand.
GGACCGTGCCGAAGGCCAGCTGGACGGCCTTCACGTCGTCGTTCAGCCAGCCCGCCCTGCGAGCCGTCTCGAAGACCATCTTGAAGTGCAGCGACTGACGGGCGTCCACCACGTACAGCAGGGTCGTCGCCTTCAGGTTCCGGACGCGGTCACGGATCGCGGACAGGTCCGTCGCCGCGTAACCGAAGCCGCCGTCGGACTTCTGGACGATCAGCGGGGTCGGGTTGCCGTCCGGGCCCTTCACGTCGTCGAAGAAGACGCACAGCGCACCCTCGGAGCGGACCGCGACGCCCGACTCCTCGAGGATGCGGCAGGTCTCCGCCAGCATGTCGTTGTAACCGGACTCGCCGACGATGTCGGGGTCGTCGATGTCCATGTCGAGCTTCTCGAAGACCGAGTAGAAGTAGATCTTCGACTCGTCCACGAACCGCTGCCACAGGGCCAGCGTCTCCGCCTCGCCCGCCTGGAGGTCCACGACCCGGGCGCGCGCCCGCGTCTTGAACTCCTCGTCCGAGTCGAAGAGGGTCCGCGAGGCCTTGTACAGCCGGTTGAGGTTCGACATGGCCTCCTCACCGGAGACGTCCGCGCCCTCGCCCTCGGCCTTGTGGTCCAGCTCGTGCGGGTGCTCGATCAGGTACTGGATGAGCATGCCGAACTGGGTGCCCCAGTCGCCGATGTGGTGCCTGCGGACGACGCTCTCGCCCGTGAACTCCAGGATCTCCACCATCGCGGCGCCGATCACGGCGGAGCGCAGGTGCCCGACGTGCATCTCCTTCGCCACGTTCGGCTGGGCGTAGTCGACGACCGTCGTGCCGGCCGACTCGTTGAACGGCACGCCGAGCCGGGCGTCGGCGGCGCGGGCCGCGAGGGTCTCGACGATCGCCGAGTCCGTCACGGTGATGTTCAGGAAGCCGGGGCCCGAGACCTCGATCTCCTTCAGCACGTCGTTCGCCGGGATCGCGTCGACGACCTTCGTCGCCAGCTCACGCGGGTTGCCCTTGAGCTGCTTCGCCAGCGCCAGGATGCCGTTGGCCTGGAAATCGGCCCGGTCGCTTCGTCGCAGCAGCGGGTCGGCGGACGCGGCCTCCGGCAGGGCTGCCGAGAGTCCGTCCGCGAGGCGCTGCTGCACGGTCGAAGCGAGGGAAGGGACCGAGGCCATGAGCTTCCGTTCCTGTTGAGTTCGTCAGGTCTATTTCGCTTGTCAAGTGTCCCATGGGAGAGCAACGTGTTTTCTCCGCCTGTGGACAACCTCGGAGCGTGTGCTTCCGTCTGGGAGAATGGCGCATGTAGGGCCGTAGGGCCGTAGGGCTGTCAGGCAGCATCCCCTCAGGAAGAAGGACGTACCGACCGTGGCTCAGAGCAGCACCGAGACCGACTGGGTCTCCCGTTTCGCGGACGAGGTCATCGCCGAGTCGGAGCGACGTGCGCCTGGCAAACCGGTCGTCGTCGCCTCCGGCCTCTCCCCGTCCGGCCCCATCCACCTCGGCAACCTCCGCGAGGTCATGACCCCGCACCTGGTCGCCGACGAGATCCGCCGCCGCGGGTACGAGGTCAGGCACCTGATCTCCTGGGACGACTACGACCGCTACCGCAAGGTGCCGAACGGCATCGAGGGCATCGACGCGTCCTGGGCCGAGCACATCGGAAAGCCGCTGACCTCCGTCCCGGCCCCCGCCGGCTCGCCCCACCCCAACTGGGCCGAGCACTTCAAGGCCGCCATGGTCGAGTCCCTGGCCGAGCTGGGCGTCGAGTACGACCCCATCAGCCAGACCGAGCAGTACACCGCGGGCACCTACCGCGAGCAGATCCTGCACGCCATGAAGCACCGCGGTGCCATCGACGCCATCCTCGACCAGTACCGGACGAAGAAGGCCCCCAAGAAGCAGTCGCAGAAGCCCCTCGACGAGGCCGAGCTGGAGGCCGAGGAAGGCTCCGGCGCCGCCGCCGAGGACGACGGCTCCGGTGGCACCTCCGGCTACTTCCCGTACAAGCCGTACTGCGGACAGTGCGAGAAGGACCTGACCACGGTCACCTCGTACGACGACGAGACCACCGAGCTCGCCTACACCTGCACGAACTGCGGCTTCGCCGAGACCGTCAAGCTCAGCGAGTTCAACCGCGGCAAGCTGGTCTGGAAGGTCGACTGGCCGATGCGCTGGGCCTACGAGGGCGTCATCTTCGAGCCCTCCGGCGTCGACCACTCCTCGCCCGGCTCGTCCTTCGTCGTCGGCGGCCAGATCGTCCGCGAGATCTTCGACGGCGTCCAGCCCATCGGCCCCATGTACGCCTTCGTCGGCATCAGCGGCATGGCCAAGATGTCCTCCTCGCGCGGCGGCGTACCCACCGCCGCCGACGCGCTGAAGATCATGGAAGCGCCGCTGCTGCGCTGGCTGTACGCCCGCCGCAAGCCCAACCAGTCCTTCAAGATCGCCTTCGACCAGGAGATCCAGCGGCTCTACGACGAGTGGGACAAGCTGGAGGCCAAGGTCGCGGACGGCACCGTGCTCCCCGCCGACGCCGCGGCCCACACCCGCGCGGCCCGCACCGCTGCCGGCGAGCTGCCCCGCACGCCGCGCCCGCTGCCGTACCGCACGCTCGCCTCGGTCATGGACATCACGGCCGGCCACGACGAGCAGACCCTGCGGATCCTGACCGAACTCGACCCGGAGAACCCGGTCACCTCCCTCGACGAGGTCCGGCCGCGCCTCGACCGCGCCGAGAACTGGATCACCAACCAGGTCCCGGCCGACCAGCGCACCATCGTCCGCGAGGAGCCCGACACCGAGCTCCTCGGCAGCCTGGACGACGAGGGCCGCGAGTCGCTGCGACTGCTCCTGGAGGGCCTGGACACCCACTGGTCGCTCGACGGGCTCACCACGCTCGTCTACGGCGTCCCGAAGGTCCTGGCCGGGCTCGACCCCGAGGCCAAGCCGACGCCCGAGCTGAAGCTCGCCCAGCGCGCCTTCTTCGCCCTGCTCTACAAGCTCCTCGTGAGCCGCGAGACCGGGCCCCGCCTGCCCACGCTGCTCCTCGCGGTGGGTGCGGAGCGGGTGCGGAAGCTGCTCGGCGCGTGAGCGTGTGACGTGACGACGTGAAAGGGCCGCCATCCGGAATCCGGGTGGCGGCCCTTTTCCATGCCTCGCGCCTGTCAGGCCGTGTCGAAGTCGGCCATCTCCTGCCGGATGCGCTCCTGGATCACCGGGGTCAGCTGGTTCAGCACGTCGGTGTCGGGGAACTCCGTGAGGCCGTAGTGAGCGGCCACCAGCTGCTGCAGATCGCCCGGGGCGGGGAACTGCTTGTGCTCGTGGGCGTACGACCACGTGATCTTGTAGACGGTCTCCTCGAAGTCGTCGACCGGGGGCTCGGGGTCGACGTACTCCGAGTACGGCTCGAACGCCTCAGGGCCCTGCTCGTGGCGCGGGTCCGGGAGGGGGAGGTCCTCCGGGCCGAGCGGCACCGCGACCGGCGTGGGAGCCAGGCCGTCGACGTACTGCGGGTCGTACGCCGTCTCGTGGGCCTCCGACGGGAGCTGCGGTGCCTGGAACCACGGGCTGTCATGGTTCGGGGCCTCCACCTCGCCCTGCGGGCCCTGCGGCTGCTGGGGAAGAAGGGCTTGCTGGGGCGACTGCGACTGCGACTGCGCCTGTGCTTGCGGCAGCTGCTGGGGCTGGGCCGTCGGAGCCGCCTGGACCGCCGTCGGGACGGGGTGCACCGCGTGCACCGCCTGCGCCTGCGCCGGCAGTACCGCGGGCTCGATGCCCGCCGCCGCGAGGCCCGCCGCCGCCGTCTCCGCCAGCGGTACCCCGTACCTGGCGAGCCGCAGCGGCATCAGCGCCTCGACCGGAGCCTTGCGCCGCCAGCTGCGGCCGTAGCGGGCCTGCAGCCGTGCCTGGTAGATCAGCCGCTCCTGCTCCAGCTTGATGACCTGCTCGTACGAGCGGAGCTCCCAGAGCTTCATCCGGCGCCACAAGCGGAAGGTCGGCACCGGGGAGAGCAGCCAGCGCGTGAGGCGCACGCCCTCCATGTGCTTGTCCGCCGTGATGTCCGCGATCCGGCCCACCGCGTGACGCGCGGCCTCCACGGCCACCACGAACAGGACCGGGATGACCGCGTGCATCCCGACACCCAGCGGGTCGGGCCAGGCCGCCGCGCCGTTGAAGGCGATCGTCGCCGCCGTCAGGACCCAGGCGGTCTGACGCAGCAGCGGAAACGGAATCCGCAGCCAGGTCAGAAGCAGGTCCAGGGCGAGCAGGACACAGATGCCCGCGTCGATGCCGATGGGGAAGAAGTACGAGAAGGTACCGAAGCCCTTGGCCACCGCGAGCTCGCGCACAGCGGCGTAGGAACCCGCGAAACCGATTCCCGCGATGATCAGCGCACCGGCGATGACGAGGCCGATGAGTATTCGGTGTGTGCGTGTCAGCTGCATCGCGGCCACCCGCGATCCCCTCCCCGTCAAACGACATCTCGCGCGCACAGACTGGCACATGCGCGCGGAGCCCGGCCCTCGGGGGAGGGACGGGCTCCGCTCACCGGTCTCCGTCTGTGCCGGTTTGTGACTACTTGTTGGCTGCCGCGACGGCGGCCACGGCCTCCTTGGCCGCCTTCACCGCCCCGTCCATGATCTTCTTCTCGGACGGAGCGTCGGCGCCCGCGTAACCGGCGCCGTTGTACGAGAGCAGGACCAGGACGTTGCCCGTACGGGCGACGATCGAGGCGTAGACGAAGTCCTCGTCCGTCTTGCGCAGCTTGTACGCGACCGCCTTCGCCTCCTCGCCGATCCCGGAGGCCGTCGTGGTCTTGAGCTTCTTCGCGCCCGGCGTCTCCTGGACCTTGGCGAGCTCCTTCGCCAGGTTCTCCTGCGCGCGCTCCTCGCCGCTGCCGAGCGACACGTCCGACGCGTACCGGTAGAACGACACGTCGAGCCAGCGGTACTGCGAGCCGTCCACGCCGTTGTCGTCCAGGCCGTTCCAGGAGCAGCCGCCACGGCTGGCCAGGTCGCTGGAGGCCGCGGGCGTGCCCTTCTTGGTCTTCGCCTTGGGCACCAGGGACGCGGTCGTCTTGGCCGAGATCGCCTTGCAGACCTCGGGCAGCTTCGCGAACTTCGCCGGCGCGACCGTCGGCGTCGGGGAGGGGGTGGGGGTCGCGGAGGCCGACGCGGAGGCCTTGTCCTGCGTCCCCTTCCTGCCGGAGTCGCCGCTGCCCGAGTCCGAGGAGCAGCCGGCGACGACGAGCATCACCGGGACGGCTGCGCAGGCGAGTATGCGGGGGAGTCGCGAGGCTGATCGCTGCATGGTTCCTTCAGTCGCTTGTCGTACGGTCCGGCCGGCCGGTCGGCGGCCACGGCCATCGGGCGGCCACGGGTACGCCGACACGTTACGTGGTCGCCGTCCGCTCACGGATCGGAGCGGAACGGCTACTCCTCCAGGCGCTCGGCCAGCATCCGGGCCAGATTCCGGGCCTTTTCCTGCAGTTCCCGGCTGTCGGGGGCCTCCGCGGAACCGGTCGTCTGCTCCCGGTAGGAGACGGTCACGATGACGTTGGATGTGCGGAACACCACGCTGACGACGCGCTGATGGCCGCTCGCGCCGACGGCGGTCAGGGCGTCGTCGAGGTACGCGATGTCGCCGAGACCGTCGAGGACGCGGGGCTCCAGGCCGGTGGAGGTGGGGGTGGGGGTGGGCGAGGGGGCGCCGCTGGAAGGGGCTCCCGATGCCGGGGCGCTGGGGGTCTTGCCGGTCGGCGCGGTGGCGCCCGGGGAGCTCGGCGTGCTCGCCGGGGGCGGCGTCGCCGTGCCGGAGGCGGTGCCCGTGGCCGTGCCGGTGGGGGTGGGCGGGGTCGTGGGGGGTACGGCGATGCCCGCCGCGAGCTGCTTGCGGAGGTACACCTCCTGCGCCCGGGAGTCGTCGCTGACGGCGGGGTCGTACGACACGACCCGCTCGATGTCGAGGGCGAGCCGGTGGGAGGTCTCGGGGCTGTCGGCCTTCCAGGTGCAGCCCACGCGCCGGTCGGTGTCGTACGTGACGGCCGCGACGCCGCGGTACGCCTTGCCGCGCTCGGCGTCGGGCAGGGCGGTGGCGCCCGGGAGCAGGTCCTTGAGCGTGCCCTGCGGGACGGCGCCGCAGGGTTCGAAGAGCGTGCGGTAGCGGCCGGGGGGCGCGACGGGTGAGACGGGGCCGGCCTTGGCGTCGACGGCGAGGTCGTCGGTGGTGGGGCCTGCCGAACATCCGGTGAGACCGAGCCCGAGGCCCAGTCCGATCACGCTGGTGAGGACGACGGCGGTGCGCGCCGTGGACCTGGTGCGGCCGGGTGCGTACCTCTTTCGCTGCACGGTCCCAGGCTCCCTTCGCCCGAAGTCTTTCCCGAAAACTGTTTGCCGCGCGAACCCGGCCGGTGGACACAATGTCTATCGCACACGCAGCTGTTGATGCCGGTCCCCTGTCACCTGTACGGGCTTTGGCTCCGGTTTTTGCGTTATCAGACTTTTCGGGGGAATCGAGGAAGTATGTCGTATGTAGAGGTGCCAGGGGCGAAAGTACCGATCCGGATGTGGGCCGACCCCGCCTCGGTCGAGGGCGGTGCCATGCAGCAGCTGCAGAACGTGGCGACGCTGCCGTGGATCAAGGGCCTGGCCGTGATGCCGGACGTGCATTACGGCAAGGGCGCGACGGTCGGATCCGTGATCGCGATGCAGGGTGCGGTGTGTCCGGCGGCGGTCGGTGTGGACATCGGCTGCGGGATGTCGGCGGTCAAGACGTCGTTGACGGCGAACGACCTGCCGGGTGATCTTTCGCGGCTGCGGTCGAAGATCGAGCACGCCATCCCGGTGGGGCGTGGCATGCACCGGGACGAGGTGGACCCCTCGCGGCTGTTCCGGTTCCCGACGGCGGGGTGGGGCGACTTCTGGTCGCGCTTCGACGGGATCGCGGAATCGGTCAAGTTCCGGCATGAGCGTGCCCATAAGCAGATGGGGACGCTCGGATCCGGCAACCACTTCATCGAGTTCTGTCTCGACGAGTCGGGTGCGGTCTGGCTGATGCTGCACTCCGGGTCGCGGAACATCGGCAAGGAGCTCGCCGAGTACCACATCGGCGAGGCGCAGAAGCTGCCGCACAACCAGGGGCTCGTCGACCGGGACCTCGCGGTCTTCGTCGCGGACACCCCGCAGATGCAGGCCTACCGGAACGACCTCTTCTGGGCGCAGGAGTACGCGAAGTACAACCGCGCGATCATGATGGCGCTCTTCCAGGAGGTCGTCCGCCGGGAGTTCCGCAAGGCGAAGGTGACCTTCGACCCGGTCATCTCCTGCCACCACAACTACGTGGCGGAGGAGCGGTACGAGGGCATGGACATGCTCGTCACCCGGAAGGGTGCGATCCGGGCCGGCTCCGGGGAGTTCGGGATCATCCCGGGCTCGATGGGCACGGGCTCGTACATCGTGAAGGGCCTCGGGAACGCGGCGTCCTTCAACTCGGCCTCGCACGGAGCCGGCCGCCGGATGAGCCGGAGCGCGGCGAAGCGGCGCTTCACGGTGCGGGATCTGGAGGATCAGACGCGGGGCGTGGAGTGCCGGAAGGACTCCGGTGTCGTGGACGAGATCCCGGGCGCCTACAAGCCGATCGAGCAGGTGATCGACCAGCAGCGGGACCTGGTGGAGGTCGTCGCCAAGCTGAAGCAGGTCATCTGCGTGAAGGGGTGACCTTCGGGCGACGACGAGGGGCCGGTGCCGCGCACCGGCCCCTTTCGCGGTCCTACAGCTCGCGGTGGACCTTGGTGTTGGAGGCCTGGGCGCGCGGGCGGACGACCAGGAGGTCGATGTTGACGTGCGGGGGGCGGGTGCAGGCCCAGGTGATGGTGTCGGCCACGTCGTCCGCGGTCAGGGGCTCGGCCACGCCGGCGTAGACCTTGGCCGCCTTCTCGGTGTCGCCGCGGAAGCGGGTCGTGGCGAACTCGTCCGTCTTGACCATGCCGGGGGCGATCTCGATGACGCGGACCGGGGTGCCGACGATCTCCAGGCGGAGGGTCTCGGCGAGGACGCGGGCGCCGTTCTTGGCGGCGACGTAGCCGGCGCCGCCCTCGTAGGTGGAGTGGCCCGCGGTGGAGGAGAGGACGACGACGGTGCCGTCGCCGCTCGCGGTGAGGGCCGGGAGCAGGGCCTGGGTCATGTGGAGGGTGCCGAGGACGTTGACCTCGTACATCCGGCGCCAGTCCTCGGGGTCGCCGGTGGCGACGGGCTCGGCGCCGAGGGCGCCGCCGGCGTTGTTGACGAGGACCGCGAGGGTGCGGAAGGCGGTGGCGAACTCGTCGACGGCGGCGCGGTCGGTGACGTCGAGGGCGTAGGCGGTGGCCTGGTGGCCGGCGTCGTTGATCTCGGCGGCGAGGGCTTCGATGCGGTCCTTGCGGCGGGCGGTGAGGACCACGCGGTAGCCGGCGGCGGCCAGCTGCTTCGCGGTGGCGGCGCCGATTCCGCTGCTCGCTCCGGTGATGACGGCGATGGGGGTACCGGGGCCGGTCATGGCGTGCTCCTCGCGCAGGTGGTCGATTACGTGGATCGCCCGGTCAGGATAGGTGGGGGCGTGGATCAGCGGCCGCGTGGGGCGTACATGATCACGGCCATGCCGGCGAGGCAGACGAGCGCGCCGATGACGTCCCAGCGGTCGGGGCGGTAGCCGTCGGCGGCCATGCCCCAGAGGATCGAGCCCGCGACGAACACGCCGCCGTAGGCGGCCAGGACGCGGCCGAACTCGGCGTCGGGCTGGAGGGTCGCGACGAGGCCGTAGACGCCGAGCGCGAGGAAGCCCGCGCCGATCCAGATCCAGCCGCGGTGCTCCCGTACGCCCTGCCAGACGAGCCACGCGCCGCCGATCTCGAAGAGTGCGGCCAGGACGAAGAGGGCCACGGAGCGGGCGATCAGCATGAGAGCAGCGTGCCATGGGACACGCTGACTGATGGGGTGTCAGGGGATTTGGTGTGATGTGGGTATTTTGTGCTTATGCGTGGAATGTCGAAGATCGTGCTCGGGGTCGTGCTCGCGGGCTCGGTGGTGGCGGGTGCAGGGGTGAGCGCCGGCGCCGTGGGGGCCGAGGCGGATCTTGCCCATCACGGGCATGTCTCCCTGTGGGACGGGAGGGTCGGCGTCTGGCTGGTCAGTGAGAACCACGGACCCTCCGATCTCCCCCAGGCGACCGTCCGGCTCGCCTTCTCCGAGCCGATGGCGGGCGGTCAGGAGCTGCCGACGGCCTGTCTGTGGAGCAGCGACCGCGTGGTGTCCTGCCGGACGGGCGAGCTCCCGGCCGCCGGGGCCGTCGGCGAGCTGGCGCTCGACCTGCGGACCGCCGGCCTTCCGGACGAGCTGACGGTGGAGATCACGACGGCCTGGCGGGACGGGGCGGCCGACCGGAACCCGCGGAACGACCGGCATCGTGTGCTGGTGCTCGCCACCGGGGATCCGTACGTCTTCTGACCGACCCGGTCTCCGCCTGGCTGCCTGGCCGCGCCCGTCTGCCTGGCCGCGCCCGTCCGCCCGTGTGCCTGTCCGCTGCCGCAGAAGCGTTCCGCCCGGTGCGACGGGCCTCAGCGGGCCGCCGCGCCGCCGAACTCGCGGACCGCCTCGGAGACGATCGCCTCCAGCCGGGCGTGGTGGGCACCGCGCCAGTAGACCCGGCCGCACTCCACGCACTCCGCGAAGACGTCGTACGTCTTCTCCGTGCCCTGCTCCAGTCGCTCGCGGACCGTGTCCTTGTCGGCGTCGGACAGCTGCCCGTTGCACGCCGTGCAGCGGGTCCAGGGCGCCAGGGGCGGCGCGAACCGCTCCAGGACGTCGCGGAGCTGGTCGTCCGGCCGGTCGCTGTACACATAGGCGCCCGCCCACAGCTCCCGGCGGCGCAGCAGGCCGCGGTCGCGCGAGAGCATGACCCGCTGCTCCCGCGCCGAGAGCGCGGCCAGCGCGGGGTCGCCGATGTCCTCGCTCTCGTACGCCGCGTCCACGCCGAGCAGGCGCAGCCGGCGGGCCAGCGTGCCGAGGTGGACGTCGAGCAGGAAGCGGAGCGGTGCGCCCGGCACCGGCTGGGGGCGGGTGACCGCCTCCACCTCGATCGTCTCGCCCGCGACCGGGACGTGCGCGGGGGTCACGGGCCGGCCGTCGACGAGGAGCCGCCCCGCTTCGGTGAGCGGCACGCCGAGCGACTCCACCACGTGCCCGAGCGAGGAGGCGCCGTCGGTGGTCACGGGGGTGCGTCCCGAGCGTCGCTCCGCCGAGACGAAGAGTCGCAGGCCGGGGGCGAAACTGATGTGGATCTCGGGTCCGTTCACGGGGACAGGATGGCATCGGGGCGCTGTGGGGGGCCAGGGAATTCGCCCTGGGGTACCGTCCCCGCATGAAGATCATCGACCTTGAGCCGGGCGATCCCCGGCTGGAGAGCGACCTCCTGCCGGTCCTCTCCGAGCTCCGTCCCCACCTCACCCCGGAGCTCTTCCGTGAGGTGTACGAGGCCGGGCACCCCGAGGGGCTGCGGTTCAGTGCCGCCTACAGCGACGCCGGGCGCTGCGTCGGCGTGGCCGGCTGGCGGATCATCAACAACACCAGCTCCCTGCGCAAGCTCTACGTCGACGACCTGGTGACCGCAGCCACCGAGCGCTCCGCCGGCGTCGGCCACGCGCTCATCGCCTACCTGGAGGCCCACGCCCGCGCGGTCGGCTGCCACGAGCTCAACCTCGACTCCGGCACCCACCGCACCGGAGCCCACCGCTTCTACCTGCGCGAGCGCTTCGACATCGGCGCCTTCAACTTCATCCGGCCGCTGGGCGGGCAGGACGGCGCCTCCTAGGTCAGGGCGCCGACACCGCGCGGGCGTACGCGGTCGGCGGCACGCCGATCGTCGCCGTGAAGTCCCGTACGAGATGGGCCTGGTCGCTGTAGCCGAGCGCGGCCGCGAGGCGGGACCAGTCCGGGGCGCCCGCCGCTCCCGCGGTCTCGGCGCGTTCCAGGGCCTCGTGGATGCGGTAGCGCAGGATGACCCACTTCGGCCCGACGCCGACGTGGGTGGCGAAGAGGCGCTGGAGCGAGCGGGTCGACAGGCCGGAGGCCGCGGCCAGCCGGGACACCTTGCGCAGCTCGCGGTCCGTACGGATCAGGTCCACCAGGTGCATGGCCTGCTCGGCGTCCCGGTCGGGTACGGGCCCGTGGGCCAGGAGGAACGCGTCGAGCGCCGCCACGCGCGCGTGGTCGTCCTCGGGGGGCAGGACCGTGTCCTCGCCCGCCGCTGCCGGGAACACCTCGGCGAGGGGGACCCGGCGGCCCGTCCACGTCGACACCGGCCAGGCGGGCGCGAACGGCCGGAAGCCGCCGGGGCGGAACTGGATCCCGCAGACCCGGCCCAGGCCGGTCAGCTTCCGGGTGAACAGGCCGAGCCCGATCCCCGAGACCTCGGCCGACGACTCCGCCGCTTCCGGCGGTCCTTCGAGCGGGCCGTACCGCTGGAAGACGATGTTCACCGACGGGTGCGGGACGACCTGCGTCACGTACGGCTCCGTCAGGTCCCAGTCGATCAGCCAGTAGTGCTCCAGAAAGGGCCGCAGCTCCGGTGCCGGGGTGTGGCGGCGGAAGCGGACGCGGGTGAGCAGCTCGGCGGGGTCGACGATGCCCCGGGTGTCCCGGCGCGGGGACGGGGCGGCGGCGGACATGATCCGCATGTTAGGGCCCAGGGAGATCCCCTCAGGGAGATCCCCTCGGGGGGATCTCAGGGGGCAGGGGGAGAGTCGGCGCGTTTCTTCAAGACCGGGGCGGGCAGGTTCCCCTAGCGTCGCCGTATGACGTACGAAGCCCCGCCCCGCATCGGTGACCTGCTCCGCTCCGCCGCCGACCGTGCCGCACCCCTGGTCGGCGCCACCACCGACGAGTCGCTCGGCGCGCCCACGCCGTGCGCCGAGTACGACGTGCGCGCCCTGCTGAACCACCTCTTCGCCGTCGTCGTGAACTTCCAGGCCCTCGCGGCCAAGGAGCCGGCCGACTTCTCCGAGACCCCGGACCGGCTCGCGGAGGACGGCTGGCGCGAGGCGTTCTCGGTGGAGACCGGGAGGCTGGTCACCGCCTGGTCGGCGCCCGGTGCGGAGGAGGGGACCTCGGGGGCCATGGGGCTGCCCGCGCGGACGGTCGGGTCGATGGTCCTGCTCGATCTGACCGTGCACGTCTGGGACCTGGCCCGGGCCACCGGGCGTGGCTTCGAACCGGATCCGGCCGTGGTGGCCGGGCTTGTGGAGGAGGTGGAGAGCATGGCGCCGATGGCCCGGAAGATGAACGTCTTCGGGGAGAGCGTCGACCTGCCCGAGGGGGCGACCCCGTTCGAGCGGCTTCTCGCCGTGACGGGGCGCGACCCGCGGGTCTGGGCCGTCTGAGCCGCGGGTCTGAGCCGTCTGAACCCGAGGGCCTGGGCCGTCCGAGAAGGACCGCGGGCTCTCGCGTGCCCGTGCTGTGCCCCGGATCAGCGCAGGCGGCCCGGGGAGCCGAAGGAGAGGCGGGAGGCGACCTGGCCGAAGGCGTGCTCCTCCGCGGGAGTCAGCTGCACCGTCTCCTGCGGGTGCCAGACCCGCTCCAGCGGGCTCACCGTCCGGTCGCGGCGCGTCCGGGCGCGGGCCCGCAGGCCCAGGGTCAGCCACACCGCCGTCGAGACGGCGAGCAGCCCGAAGAGCGTGAGGACGCGGGGGTCGGAGAACTGGTCGGGCAAGGCCATGGCTCGCTCCAGGACGTGAGGGCCGTCCGTGTGCGCCGCGCCCCGGCAGGTGGCGCGCGTGAACGGAGGCGCTGGTGATTCCTACTGCTTCCTCCCGACCCGTTCAGTTAACACCAACCTGGGGGACTTTCGGCAGGGGGCCGGGGACCAAAGTCCCGGCCGGGCGGCGGTGGCTCTCCGGAGTCGCCGCAGGCCCTCTTGTGCGGGCCGGGCAACCGCTCCAAGGTGTCGGGGCAGGCAGCAGGCAGTCTCGGCCGGGGAGGGAGCAGCCGTATGTCCGGAGCGCAGCCATGGGGATTCACGGACGACAGGGGTACGGAGCTGGGGGCGGCGCGCGTGCCGGAGCGGGTCGTCGCGTACGTACGGGCCGGGGCGGCGCTGCTCGACCTGGGGGTGACGCCGGTCGCCGTCTACGGCTCCGGGCACGACGGCCCGGGGTACGACCCGGCCAAGGCGGGCGGCCTCGACGCGGCCGGGGTCCCGTACCTCGGCCCCGGCCGGGCCCTGGACGAGGGGCAGCTGCGGGAGCTGCGGCCGGACGTGATCGTCGACGTCACGTACGACGGGAAGAGCCCGTACGCGCTGGACGAGGCGGTCGCCGACCGGCTCGGGGTGCCGCTCGTCGCGCTCTCCGTCGGCAACGAGCTGACCCTTCCGGCGATCCTCGACCGCTTCGGGGAGCTGGGCGCCTCGCTCCGTGCCGGGGCGGTGGCGCCGGCGGCGGTGGCGCCGGCGGGGGTGGGGGAGGCCGAGGCCGTCCTGCGGGGGGTCGCCGGGCGGACCGGGCTGGCCGTCCTCGCGCTCTCCGGGGCCGGTCCCGACCAGGTCCATCTGGCCCGTCCGCAGGCCTGGCCCGAGCTGGCGCGGCTCGCGGCGCTCGGCGTCCGGCTGCTCGACCCCGGCCCGGGGCCCGGCGCGAACTGGCTCACCGCCGACTGGGGCCGGGTCGCCGAGCTCCGTCCCGATCTGGTCCTCTTCGACAACCGCTTCCACGCCGTCCCGCCGTACGAGACCCCGCCCGGCACCCGTCTCGCCGCGTGGAACCCCGAGACCCCGCCCAGCCACGCCGCCTACGCGCGGTTCTTCCGCGAGCTGGCGGAGGCCCTGGCGGCGTAGGGGCCCCAGGCCCCCGGATCCCGGGCCTGTCCGGCCTCAGGCCGGGGTCGAGGCGAGCCGGGTGCGGAGGGACGTGGCGAACTCCTCCGCGCGGGCCAGCTGGGTCCGCAGTTCGGTGACCCGCTCCGCGGCCGCCTGTTCGTAGCGGCGGACGCGGGTCACGAGCGTCGAGCGGTCCTCCGGCGTGAGCTCCGTGTCCGTGCCCGGGCGGTCCTCGGTGAGCCGGTCCACGGCCGTGAGCAGTTCGCGGGTCTCGTCGAGGGTGAAGCCGAGCGGTTTCATCCGGCGGATCACCATGAGCCGGGAGACGTCCGCGTCCGTGTAGAGGGGGAAGCCGCCGGGCGAGGCCGCGGAGGGCACCACCAGGCCGTTGTCCTCGTACTGGCGGATGGTGCGCAGGGACAGCTCCGTCCGTGCGGCGACCTCGCCGATCTGCATGGGTTCGCCGGGCATCCGTACTCCGCTCCGTACTCCGCTCACGCGTGACGTCCTTCCTCGTAGAGGGCTTCCGCAGGGCGCGACCTCCGCGCATTACATCCGATTCGTCCTAACTTCAGCACTTATGTGCGCTGGAGGTGCGGCGAAACGCCTGTGTGCCGCTACGGTCTCTGCTTCGGCGCCAACCACCTCAGGGGGGCAAGTGGAAGCGGAGGGCCGGATGGCGGAACGGGAAGCGCTTCCGGTGCATCGGGCGACGCCGAGCGGGGTCGCCGAGCGGTCGCGCGGCCGCAAGGCCCTGGTCATCGGCCTGATCGCGGCCGGGGTCCTGGCCGTGCCGGCCGGCGTCATGTTCCTTTGGGTCACCGTCGTGACGGGTATGTCCGACCCCGTGGGGCCGAGTCTCCTCGGGCTGCGGATCGACGGAGACACGGTCACGGTCAAGGCCGCCCAGTGCCCGTCGGAGCGGGTGCGGCGGGTGGAGCTCCATGACAGCGACTCGGAGAGGCTCGTGTGGCGGGCCGACGGGCCGCTGACCGCCGAGGGGCGGGGCGGGCTGCTGAGGCTGTGGGCCGCGGAGGACTACCGGACGGCCCGTCCGGCCACCGGCCCGGCGGAGCTGCCGGAGCAGCTCGACGTGTCGGTCGCCTACGGATCCGACGACGGGGCGGGCGCGGTATTCGACCTCGCGGCGGTACGGGCGGCCGCGCCGCCCGCCGGCTCGTACTGGACCCCCGAGGGGATCCGGACGGGCCGGGAGCTCGACGAGCTCGTCGACTGCGGCGGCGAGAAGGTCCCGTAGGAGCGGGTGTGCCCCCAGGGCCCCCTACGGCCAGACCAGGCAGTACGGCTGGTGGCCCGCTTCGTGGAGCCGGACCGAGAAGTCCTGCCATTCGTGGAGCAGCTGGTAGACGTCGAAGGCGTCGCGCGGGCCGCCGCGGTCGGGGACCGTGGACCAGATGAAGGCGGCGGCGCCGACCGATTCCTCGCCGATCCCGCGCAGCGGGTCGACCACGGTCATCGGGAGCTTCACGACGGCGTAGTCCGGGTGGAGCACGACGAGCTCCAGCGGGGGCACCTTGTGCAGGGGCATGCCCTCGATGCCCGTCAGGACCATCGCCGCTATCGTCTCCGGCTTGATCTTGGTGAACATGCCGCCCATGCCGAGCTCGTCGCCGCCGAGCTCCTCCGGGCGCATCGAGATCGGGACGCGGGCCGCCGTGGCACCGTCGGGCGCGCCGAAGTACTTGTACGTCACTCCCAATGACCGGCCGCTTCCGCTTCCGCTTCCGGGTGCCGGTTCTCCCGGTGTCCCCGGGGTGTCGGGGCTTCCGGGCGCGCCGGGAGCCGACCCGTCCGCCCGCCGGCGCCGGTGCCTCCCCCGCCGGGCAGACTCCGGACCCAGATCGTCCGTCCCCTCGCCCGGTCCGCCACCGCGATGCATATCTCCACCCGACTGCTTTTTCTCGGCAACACGACCCCGCCGCGCGACCCGATCATCGTGTCAGTGACCTCCCCCGCGTTCGTACGGTGAAACACCTGTCCGCAAGAACGCCGTGGCCTCTGACACCATGGATTCCGTGAGTCATCCCTCTGACGCCCCAGTTTCGCAGACGCGGCCGACAGCCGCCCCGGCGTGATCTCAGGGTGCCCACACCGTTCCTCTGTACTCGAAGCCGTACTCGCAGCCGTACTCGCAGGTCAGGATCACAGTGCCGTATTCATACGAAGCCCCAGTCTCACAGACGCTTTTCGACCGCGCGTCCCTCGTGACGCCCGGCGGCGTGAACTCACCGGTGCGTGCCTTCCGAGCCGTGGGCGGTACGCCCCGGTTCATGGTCTCCGGTACCGGTCCGTACCTCACCGACGCGGACGGTCGTGAGTACGTCGACCTGGTCTGCTCGTGGGGGCCGATGATTCTCGGCCATGCGCACCCCGAGGTCACCGCCGCGGTGCAGGCCGCCGTGGCCCGCGGCACGTCCTTCGGTACGCCGGGCGAGGGCGAGGTCGCGCTCGCGGAGGAGATCGTCGCGCGCGTCGAGCCCGTCGAGCAGGTCCGGCTCGTCTCCTCCGGTACGGAGGCCACGATGTCCGCGATCCGGCTCGCCCGCGGCTTCACCGGGCGCGCAAAGGTCGTCAAGTTCGCCGGCTGCTACCACGGTCACGTGGACGCGCTCCTGGCCGCGGCCGGTTCCGGCGTCGCGACCCTGGGCCTCCCGGACACGCCCGGTGTGACCGGCGCGCAGGCCGGGGACACGATCGTGCTGCCGTACAACGACCTCGAAGCGGTGCGGGCGGCCTTCGCGGCGCACCCGGGCGAGATCGCCTGTGTGATCACCGAGGCATCGCCGGGCAACATGGGCGTCGTGCCGCCGGCGGAGGGCTTCAACCAGGGCCTGGCGGACGTGTGCCGGGAGAACGGCGCGCTGTACATCTCCGACGAGGTGATGACCGGTTTCCGTACCTCGCGGGCCGGCTGGTACGGCGTCGACGGCGTCAAGCCCGACCTGCTGACCTTCGGCAAGGTCATGGGCGGTGGCTTCCCGGCCGCCGCGTTCGGTGGCCGCGCCGACGTCATGGGGCACCTGGCCCCGGCCGGGCCGGTCTACCAGGCGGGCACGCTCTCCGGTAACCCGATCGCGACCGCCGCCGGGCTCGCGCAGCTGCGGCTGCTCGACGACGCCGCGTACGAGAAGGTGAACGCGGTGTCGAAGGAGATCCAGGGCCTGGTCACCGGCGCCCTGGCGAAGGAGGGCGTCGCGCACCGGCTGCAGACCGCCTCCAACATGTTCTCGGTCTTCTTCACGGCCGACGAGGTGCGGAACTACGACGAGGCGAAGCAGCAGGAGGCCTTCCGCTTCAACGCCTTCTTCCACTCGATGCTGGCCGACGGCGTCTACCTGCCGCCGTCCGCCTTCGAGTCCTGGTTCGTGTCGGCCTCGCACGACGAGCGGGCGATCGAGCGGATCGCCGCCGCGCTGCCGGCCGCCGCCCGCGCCGCCGCGGAGGCGACGGCATGAGCGAGCAGAACACCCGTGACGAGGACATCACCGTCGTCCACCTGATGCGGCACGGCGAGGTCCACAACCCGGACGGGGTCCTCTACGGCCGCCGCGCCGGCTACCACCTCTCCGAGCTCGGCCGGCAGATGGCGGACCGGGTCGCCGAGCACCTGGCCGGGCGGGACGTCACGTATGTCGTCGCCTCCCCGCTGGAGCGGGCGCAGGAGACGGCGATGCCGGTCGCCAAGGCGCACGGTCTGGACCTGGCGAGCGACGTCCGGCTCATCGAGGCGGCGAACGTCTTCGAGGGCAAGACCTTCGGGGTCGGGGACGGGGCCCTGCGCAAGCCGGGGAACTGGAAGCACCTGACCAATCCGTTCCAGCCCTCCTGGGGCGAGCCGTACGTCGAGCAGGTCGTCCGCATGATGGGCGCGCTCGACGCGGCGAAGGACGCGGCGCGCGGGCACGAGGCGGTCTGCGTCAGCCACCAGCTGCCGATCTGGATCGTCCGGAGCTTCGTGGAGAAGCGGCGGCTGTGGCACGACCCGCGGCGGCGGCAGTGCACGCTGGCCTCGCTGACCTCGTTCACGTACCGGGGCGACAAGATCGTCTCGGTCGGGTACAGCGAGCCGGCCCGGGATCTCGTCCCGGCGCACCTGCTGGCCGGGGCGAAGCCGGTCAAGGGGAAGTCGAAGGCCTTCGGGGCGTAGCTCTGGACGCCGTACCCCGTGAGGTAGTAGTCAGGGCGGTCAGGTGGTGTACATGCCATCGGGCCGCCCTGAGTCATGCCCGCACCTCTTCTTGAAATTTATGTGCGAATTTCCGGAACCTCCGTGTTCCGCCCGGCATCTCACTCATTGTCGGTTTGGATGACGTTGAGTTCATACGTCAGCGCGAATGGGGATGTCATGCGCGAGATCAGCGGGATCAGTCGAAGGGGGCTTCTCGGGGCGGGTGTTGGTGCCGCCGCGGCTCTGGGAATCGCCGGCTGCGGAAGCGGCAACGAGGACAAGCCGGGACGTTCCGGACCCGGCAAGGGCGGTGACGCGTCGGGGCGGCCGACCACACCCGCTCCGACCAAGGACGACGCCAAGCTCATCGGCGACGGTTCCACCGCCGACACCGGCAAGCAGCCGCACCAGCCCGACACCCCCGTGCCGCTCGAACCCGGCCAGACCCCGCCGCAGTTCGTGATCTTCTCCTGGGACGGCGCCGGAGAAGTCGGCAACGGCCTCTTCCCCCGCTTCCTCGAACTCGCCAAGAACCACGACGCGGCGATGACCTTCTTCCTCTCCGGGATCTACCTCCTCCCCGAGTCGAAGAAGAACCTCTACCGCCCGCCGAACAACCGCGTCGGCGCCTCCGACATCGGCTACCTCACCGACGGCCACATCAAGGACACGCTGAAGTACGTCCGGCAGGCCTGGCTCGAAGGCCACGAGATCGGCACCCACTTCAACGGGCACTTCTGCGGCGGCTCCGGCTCCGTCGGCAACTGGACCCCCGCCCAGTGGCAGAGCGAGATCGACCAGGCGATGAAGTTCGTCACCGAGTGGAAGACCAACAGCGGCTGGACCGACCTCGACCCGCTGCCCTTCGACTACTCGAAGGAGCTCGTCGGCGGCCGTACCCCCTGCCTCCTCGGCCAGGACAACCTGCTCCCCACCGCCAAGCGCCTCAACTGGCGCTACGATGCCAGCTCGCCCGGCGGCCGGCAGATGTGGCCCACCAAGCGCCAGGGCATCTGGGACCTGCCGCTGCAGGCCGTGCCCTTCCCCGGGCACTCCTTCGAAGTCCTCTCGATGGACTACAACATGCTCGCCAACCAGTCGAAGAACACGACCAAGGGCATGCCGTCCCGCTACCCGGGCTGGCGCAAGCAGGCCACCGAGGCCCTCCTGGGCGGCTTCGACCGCGCCTACGGCTCGAACCGCGCGCCCTTCTACATCGGCAACCACTTCGAGCAGTGGAACGGCGGCATCTACATGGACGCCGTCGAGGACGCGCTCAAGGGCATGGCCGGCAAGAAGGACGTCCGGCTCGTCTCCTTCAAGCAGTTCGTGGACTGGCTCGACGTGCAGGACCCGAAGATCCTGGCCAAGCTGCGTACCCTCGAAGTCGGCCAGAAGCCGGCCGGCGGCTGGAACGCGTTCCTGAAGGCTCTTTAGCCGGACCGCTTAGGCGATCTTGACAAGGGGCTTTACGGGCACGTAGGGGGGTGCCCAAGATCCCCCAAACGCCCATGCGAAACTTTTCACATGAGCCTTAGCCGTGCCCCACGACGCACCCTGCTCGCCGTCGGAGTGCTGTCCGCCGCCCTCACGCTCTCGGCCTGCAGCGGCGACAGCAACGGCAAGTCCGGCGGCAGTGGCGACACCAACTTCGTGACCAACACGGGTGGTATCTCCACCGCCGCCAAGGGCGAGCGGGCGACCACCGGCAAGCTCGCCGGCGAAACCCTCGAAGGCGAGCAGCTCGACGTCGCCGACCTCAAGGGCAAGGTCGTCGTCCTCAACGCCTGGGGCTCCTGGTGCGCCCCCTGCCGCGCCGAGGCTCCCCACTTCGCGAAGGTCGCCAAGGACCTCAAGGGCCAGGGCGTCGAGTTCGTCGGCCTCAACACCCGCGACCCCAACAAGCAGCCCGCCCTCGCCTTCGAAGAGGACTACGGGGTGCCCTACCCCAGCCTCTACGACCCGAAGGGCAAGCTGATCCTCCACGGCTTCCCCAAGGGCACCCTCAGCCTCCAGGGCATCCCCTCGACCGTCGTCCTCGACAAGGAGGGCAAGATCGCCGCCCGTTCCCTCATGGCGCTCGACGAGGCGAAGCTCCGGTCGATGATCGAGCCTCTCCTCAAGGAGAAGTGAGCCCGTGAACGAGACGGTCACCAGCGGAGCCCTGCTGCTCGCCGTGCCCCTCGCGGTCCTCGGCGGTCTGGTCTCCTTCTTCTCGCCGTGCGTGCTCCCGCTCGTCCCGGGCTACCTGTCGTACGTGACCGGGGTCACCGGCACCGATCTCGCCGAGCGCCGCCGCGGCCGGATGACGGCCGGCGCCCTCCTCTTCGTCCTCGGCTTCAGCGCCGTGTTCGTCTCCGGCGGCGCCCTCTTCGGCCACTTCGGGACGTACCTCCAGGACTACAGCGACACGCTCAACGTGGTCCTCGGCGTGCTCATGATCCTCATGGGGGTGTTCTTCCTCGGCCTGATGCCCTGGTTCACCCAGCGCGAGTTCCGCTTCCACAAGAAGCCCGTCGCCGGTCTGGTGGGCGCACCGATCCTCGGCGCGCTCTTCGGCATCGGCTGGGCGCCGTGCATCGGCCCGACGCTCGCCTCGGTCAACGCCCTCGCCCTGGAACAGGCCAGCGCGGGACGCGGAGCGATACTCGCCTTCGCGTACTGCCTCGGCCTCGGCGTACCGTTCGTGCTCGCCGCCGTCGCCTTCCGCAAGGCGCTCGGCGCGTTCGGATGGGTCAAGAAGCACTACGCGTGGGTGATGCGGATCGGCGGCGGCATGATGATCGTCACCGGCATCCTGCTCCTCACGGGCGCGTGGGACGACATGGTCGCCACGATGCAGGGCTGGTCCAGCGGTTTCACGGTGGGGATCTGAGTTCCATGAGCAAGACCGATACGACGGAGAACGAGCGCACCGGCGACGAAGCGGCCGGCGCCCAGCTCTCCACCGCCCCCGTCGAGGACCGCGGCGACACCGTCATCGGCGGACCCGTCCTCGGGGTCGTCGGCTGGATCCGCTGGCTGTGGCGCCAGCTGACCTCCATGCGGGTCGCGCTGATCCTCCTCTTCCTGCTCTCCCTGGGCGCCGTCCCCGGCTCCCTCATCCCGCAGACCAACGTGGACGAGCTGAAGGTGCAGACCTTCAAGGAGGCCCACGGGACCCTCACGCCGATCTACGAGAAGCTCCAGCTCTTCGACGTCTACAGCTCGGTGTGGTTCTCCGCGATCTACATCCTGCTGTTCGTCTCCCTCATCGGCTGCATCGTGCCGCGCACCTGGCAGTTCGTCGGCCAGCTCCGCAGCCGACCGCCGGGCGCCCCCCGGCGCCTCGACCGGCTCCCCGCGTACGCCACCTGGCGCACCGAGGCCGAGCCCGAGCACGTCCGGCGGGCCGCGCTCGCCGTCCTCAAGGGCCGCCGCTTCCGCGCCCACACGGCGGGGGACGCGGTCGCCGCCGAGAAGGGCTACCTCCGCGAGGCCGGGAACCTGGCCTTCCACGTCGCCCTGATCGTCATGCTCGTCGCCTTCGCCTGGGGCCAGCTCTTCAAGTCCGAGGGCGGCAAGCTGATCGTCGAGGGCGACGGCTTCTCCAACACGCTCACCCAGTACGACGACTTCAAGTCCGGCTCGCAGTTCGGCATCGACGAGCTGGAGCCGTTCGACTTCACCCTCGACTCCTTCGAGGGCACGTACGAGACGAAGGGCCCGCAGCGCGGCACCCCCCGCACCTTCGAGGCGGCCGTCAGGTACTCCGAGGGCGGCGACGGCGCGGAGAAGAAGGCCGTCATCCGGGTCAACGAGCCGCTCAAGGTCGGCGACTCCAAGGTCTATCTGATCGCCCACGGCTACGCGCCCGTCGTCACCGTCAAGGACGGCCGCGGCAAGGTCGTCTTCCACGGCGCCGTGCCGCTCCTGCCGATCGACAACAACATCACCTCCACCGGCGCGATCAAGGTGATGGACGGCTACCGCGACAAGAACGGCAAGAAGGACCAGCTGGGCTTCCAGGCCTTCTTCGTGCCGACCTTCGCCGGTGCCGGCCAGGGCACGATGTTCTCCCAGTTCCCGGCGCTCGTCTCGCCGGCCATGGCGCTCACCGCCTACCACGGCAGCCTGGGCGTGGACTCCGGTCTGCCGCAGAACGTGTACCAGCTCGACAAGTCCGACATGAAGCAGTTCATGGACGAGTCCGGCAACAAGCTCGCCCAGCGGCTCGTGCCCGGCGCGACCATGACCCTGCCCGACGGCGCCGGCTCGATCACCTTCGAGAAGGAGATCAAGGAGTGGGCGAGCTTCCAGATCTCGCAGCAGCCCGGCAACGGCCTCGCCCTCGCCGGCGCGGTCGCCGCCATCGCCGGTCTGACCGGCTCGCTCTTCATCCAGCGGCGCCGGGTCTGGGTCCGGGCCGTGCGCGGCGAGGACGGTGTGACCGTCGTCGAGATGGCGGGCCTGGGCCGGAGCGAGTCCGCCAAGCTCCCCGAGGAGCTGGGTGACCTCGCGGTCGCGCTCACGGCGGACGCGCCGCCGGCACCGCAAGCCGGTCCGGAAGCCGTGCCCGAAGCCGAAGCCGATCCGGAGGACGTACCGGAACCCGCGGAAGAACCCGCAGAAGACCCTGCCCCTTCTGGAGAGGCCGACAAGTGATCCTCGCCGCCACGACCAACGAGAGCCTGGCGCAGACGAGCGACCTGCTCATCTACTCCTCGATGGCCGTCTACACCCTGGCCTTCTTCGCCCACATCGCCGAGTGGGTGTTCGGCAGCCGCAGCAAGGTCGGCCGCACCGCCGCCGCCCTCACGCAGCGCCCCGCTGCCCCCGCCGTGACCGTCCAGGTCAAGCAGGCCGGCGGCACCGCCGTACTCGACAAGCCGCAGGTCGTCACCCGCTCCGCGGCCGGCGCCCGGGACGTGCCGGACGGCCCCGGCGCGGCCGGCGGCACGGTCAAGGGCGACCTGTACGGCCGGATCGCCGTCTCGCTGACCGTCCTCGCCTTCCTGGTCGAGGCCTCTGGCGTGGTCACCCGCGCGCTCTCCGTGCAGCGTGCCCCGTGGGGCAACATGTACGAGTTCTCCACCACCTTCTCCACGGTGGCTGTCGGCGCGTACCTCGGCTTCCTCCTCGCCAAGAAGAACGTCCGCTGGATCGGTCTGCCCCTGGTGACCACCGTCCTGCTCGACCTGGGCCTGGCCACCACCTGGCTGAAGACCCCCAGCGACCAGCTGGTCCCGGCGCTCGACTCGTACTGGCTGTGGATCCACGTCTCCACCGCGATCTTCTGCGGCGCGGTCTTCTACCTCGGCGCGGTCGGCACCCTGCTCTACCTCTTCCGCGACTCGTACGAGAACAAGCTCGCGACAGGCGGGAACCCCGGCTCCTTCGCCCGCTCGGTCATGGAGCGGCTGCCCTCGGCGGCCTCGCTCGACAAGTTCTCGTACCGGGTCAACGCCGCCGTCTTCCCGCTGTGGACGTTCACGATCATCGCGGGCGCGATCTGGGCCGGCGACGCCTGGGGCCGCTACTGGGGCTGGGACGCCAAGGAGGTCTGGTCCTTCATCACGTGGGTCGCTTACGCCGCGTACCTGCACGCGCGCGCGACGGCCGGCTGGAAGGGGCGGAAGGCCGCGTACATCGCGCTCATCGCCTTCGGCTGCTTCCTCTTCAACTACTACGGCGTCAACATCTTCGTCACCAGCAAGCACTCCTACGCGGGCGTGGAGTAGGGGGCGCGGAGTAGCGGGTGGGGGACCCCGGGGCCACGCTTGAGGTATGAGCGAGATACCCCGGGGCAGGTGCGAGACCCACGACGGCGACACGCATCTGCTGCGGTACGTCATGGAGCTCCCGCATCCGCCCGCGGAGGTCTGGCAGGCCGTCGCCACCGCCGAGGGCCTGCCGGGCTGGCTGTGCGCGGCGGACCCGCTGGAGTCCCGGCTCGGCGGCCGGGTCACGCTCCGCTGGCTGAACAGCGATACGGAGGTCTCGGGGTGGGTGACCGCCTGGGACCCCGAGTACGTCGCCGAGTACACGGTCGATCCGCCGCACGGCCGGATCCGGTTCCATCTGGAGCCGGGGTCCGGCGTCGGCGGGTCGACCGTGCTGCGTTTCACCAACGAGTTCCGGGGGACGCGGGAGTACCGCCTGGACTGTCTGGCGGGGTGGCACGACCACTTCGAGCGGCTGGCGGCGGCACTGGACGGCCGCCGGACGGACTGGGCGGCGTGGTCGCCCGAGCGGTGGCGGCACCTGCGTGAGCTGTACGAGCGCGACGAGGCGCCCTGGCCCAAGTGGGTGCCCTGACGGGCACCCCCTAGCCACGCTTGGGCGGCAGGCAGGAGGCGTTCGGGGGGTTCTTCTCCGGCCAGGCGATCTGGACGAATCGTTGTGAGCCGTCCGGGGCCAGTTCCACGATCGGGACCGCCTTGTTGTACGGGTTGCCGTGGTTGTCGAGGCAGATCCAGCCGCTCGCCCCGTTCACCCGCAGCGAGCCCTTCACCTGCGGCCACTGGGTGACCACGTCCGCGAGCTCCGGGTACCGGGCGTCGCGCGGGGTGGCCTGGCGGATCGCGTGGACCGCCGTCGCCATCGCGTCGTACGCGACGATGGCCTGCCCGTCCGTGAGCGCCACCGGCTTCTTCGAGGCGCGGGCGATGTCCGTCTCGAAGGTCGAGTACGCCGCCACCGAACCTCCCGTCACCGGGACGGGCCGCCCCGGGGCCTCCTTCCAGGCGTCGGGGTGGGCGAGCGAGGCGTATCGGACGGTCAGCTTCGTCCGGAGCGCGTCCCGGTCGAGCTTCTTGTCGGCGCCCAGGTACGAGCCCTCGTCGCCGGTCAGGATCGTGAAGGCACGGTCGGTGCAGCCGCGTGAGCCCAGCGCGTTGATGAACTGGCGGAGCTGGGTGTGGCGGCCCGCGAAGAAGACCGTCTCGGCGCGGGTGTCGCAGATCAGGTGGGTGATCTGGCGGAAGGTGTTGGCGGTGGTGCCCTCGTCGGTCGGGTCGGGCGGCGAGGTGAAGAGCTGCGGTTCGTAGGGCGCGCCCTTGAGGGAGGCGGCGAAGGCGGACTTGAGGGTGTCCGTGTAGTGGTCGCCGCTGCGGGTGTCCTGGACGAGGAGCGCCTTGGCGGCGTCGACGCGGCCGAAGTGGGCGAGGGCCTTGGCCTCGTCGCCGTTGGTGGGGGAGACGCGGGCGAGGCCGGGGTAGCGGTTGTTCCCCGCGCCCGGGCCGTTGGCGATGTCGTCGGCGGTGATCGTGGTGCCGACGACGGCGATCCCGGCTCCGGTGAGCGCGGTCACCGCCTCCCGCATCTCGGTCGAGGAGGTGGCGACGCCGGAGACGACCCGCAGCCGGTCCGGGGCGCCGGTCATGGACGTGAGCTGCCGGGTGGTGGCCTGCCAGTAGGCGTTGCCCCGGCCGGTGTTGGCGAGGACGAGCCGGATCTTCGGGGTCTGGCTGTTGGACTCGTGGTTGGCGCGGTACTGGTAGGCGTAGGCGCCGAGCACCTCGTGGAGGACCTTGGTCCGCATGCCTCCGTCGGGGGAGGTCAGGGGCAGGAGCACGGCGACGGTCGCGTACTCGCCGGGCTTGAGGGTGGCGTTCTCGCGGCCGATGGCGCCGGCGGCCTCGGCGAGTTCGGCGATGCCGAAGTCGTAGCCGTCGCCGTTGACGCCGACGCACTCGGAGCTGGTCTCGGTGCGTTCGACGCCGGCCGCGCAGGAACGGTCCTCCGGGGTGGTGATCCGGGCGAGCCCGTATCCGCCGAGACCGATGACGACGGCGGCCGTGGCGAGTGCGGCGACGAGTTTCTGGCGGGGTGTGCGGACGCGGCGGCGCAGCCGGTCGGTCAGACGGTCGGGCATGGCGTCAGACTCCGTCCTCGCGGCCCGGCGGCAGCGAGAGCTCCCGCCAGGCGCGGATGTCGCGCGGCCAGTGGGTGGCCGCGTCCCAGAGCGAACCGCTGCCCGTCAGATGGCGGCCGGAGAGCCTGCGCAGCTCGTGCGCGAGCCGGTCGGCCACCTCGTCGTCGGGCAGTGCGAGCGGATCGGTGAGCAGCCATACGGCGTGCAGCAACCGCCGTACGGACAGGTGGAGTTCGGTGCTATCGGTGTCGAGCCCGGCGGGCAGGTCGCCGGACGGGGCCTGCCCCAGGGCGACGGCCCGGCGCGGGTCGGGCCCCGGCCGGTTCCGCTCGCGGGGGTACGGGGCGGCGGCGACGAACCGGAGCCGCCCGAGCCAGCCGAGGACGTCCTGTTCGGGGAAGGTCACCCGCAGGTGGGTGACGGCCTCCTCGGTGCGGCCGAGCGCGAGGTCGTGGTGGAGCCGGTACGGGCCGGGCTCGGGGCCGTAGTGCCGGTGCAGGGTCTCGTGGACGGCGCGCCAGGCCGCGTACCGCGGGTCGTCGGCGTCCTCGAAGCGCAGCCGGTGCAGGAGCAGGGCGCGCAGGAGGGGGTCGGCGACGAAGTGGCGTGGGCCTTCCGGCCAGTCCTCGGAGCGGAGCCGGTCGCGGACGCGCAGCGCCACGTCCCCGTCCAGGGACTCGCCCTGGAGCCGGGCATGGGCGAGCATCCGCGCGGACTCCTCGTCGTGGGTGGCGGCCAGCACCGCGTACGGTCCGGGGCGGCGCACCGGGAGCAGCTCGGCGAGGAGCGTGGGGGCGACGGGCACCGGCGGGGTGTCCTCGCGCAGCTCCACCGTCAGGTCGAGGAGCCCGCCCGGGGTGAGGCCGGCCCGCAGCTCCGCGGGGGCCTCGCCGGCGGCCCGGCCGAGGAGCGCCACGCCGAGCGGCCGGCCGCCGGTCAGGCGGTGGACGGCGCGCGACAGTTCGGCGGGCGTGCGGCCGGCCGGGTCGTGGCGGTCGAAGGCGGCGCGGGTCTGGGCGGGGGAGAGCGGGGTGAGCTCGACGGCGAGGATGCCGGAGCCGACGCTCGTCCCGCGCGGGCAGGGCGCGCGGTGCGCGGTCTCCGGCAGCCGGGTCCGGGTGGCGTGCCGCAGCCCCTCGTGCTCGCGGACCCGGGAGGCGGCGAGGACGACGACGCGGTCGCGGCGGCCGTCGGCGCGGGCGCGCAGGATCGGTTCGACGAGCTGCCGGCCGAGCTGCTCGTGCGCGTTGTCGAGGAGGAGGACCGGTCTGCCGACGCGGGTGCCGCGGCGGAGGCCCGTATAGGCGTGCAGCAGGTCCTCGGTGAGGGCGCCGACGAGGAAGTCCTCGGCCTCGCGGCGGCGCCGGCCGCCCTGCTCGAAGTCGATCGCGAGCTGGCGCAGGCCGGCCTTGCCCCGGCCGCCGGCGTTGCGATAGCTGCCGTACCAGTTCTCGGAGGCCCGCTGGAAGCGGCCGAAGACCTCCTCGAGGACGGTCTCCACGGTCGCCTCGGCGAGCACCCCGGCCATCGGGGCGGTGGCTTCGGCGAAGTTGGCGGCCAGCTTGGAGAGGACCTTGGCGACCCAGTTACCGGCGGCGCCCTTCGTCGCGTCGACGGTCGCGAGCAGCGGCCCGAGCCGCAGCAGGTCGTTCCTGGCCCGCTCGTCGTCCTCCTGGGACCAGCCGAGCGAGGCGACGGCGACCAGCCCGAGCGAGAGCCGCGGGAACTGCACGGGCTTCGCGGCCAGCACCTTCGGCGACAGCTGTACGGCGAGCTCGGTGAGCGCCCCGGTGACCTCGCTCCAGCCGGGGCCGTGGTCGGCGGGCGGCTCGATCTGCGCGCAGTCGAGCAGGGCGAGCGGGGTGTACCCCTTGTAGCGGTTGCGGACCTCCTTGAGCAGGGCGGTCTTCCCCATGCCGCGCCCGCCCGTGAACACCGTGACCGGCGGATCGTCGCCGTGCTCGTACGCGACCCGCGCGGCACCGTGCCGGGTGAGCCCGCTGAGCCGTGCGACGAGACCGCTGTCGTGCAGGACCGCCTCGCGGCCGTAGAGCTCCCTGTCCACTCGCCACCCCCCTGCTTCCCCCTGCTACCCCACGAGATGTGCCCCGTCACATCGTCAAGTTCAGGATATCGACAGGGTGTTGGGAACACGTCACCCTTTGCGAGGTTGCTGTGCGGGCCGCGCCGGTGTCCTTGAGGAGGTTGTGCCCGGTGGAGTGCGGGTCCTCACCGGGGTGGGCGCGTCAGGCGAGGCCGTCCCAGCCCCAGCGCGGGGTGGGGCCGGGGTCGCCGAGGTCCGTACCCGGGGCCGAGGCGGAGACGTCCTTGGCGATCCGCGTGCCCCAGTCGAAGTACTCCACCACCCGGCGGCGCAGCAGGGCGTCGTCCGGCAGCTCCTTCTCCACGGCCGCCGTCATCAACTCCATCCAGCGCAGCCGGTGTTCCTCGGTGATGCCGAGCCCGAGATGGGCGCGGAGCAGGGCCTGATGCCCGCCGTGCTCGGCCGTGAAGCCGGCCGGCCCCGAGAAGACCTCCGCCAGCCACACGGCCACGTGCTCCACGTGGGTGGCCGTGAAGTCGGCGAAGACGGGCGCGAGGAGGGGGTCGGCGAGGACGCCCTCGTAGAAGGTTGCGGAGAGCCGGCGCAGTGCGTCGGCACCGCCGACGGCCTCGTACAGGGTGGTGGGGTGCTGTGCGGGATCGGTGCTCATGCGGACGACCTCCGGAATCCGAGACGCGGGACCTCAGCTTTCACCCAACTCGCCCTGAATCCAAGGATGTTCGCTCTCGGCGGGGCGGGTGTCCATCCGCCCGGGGCGCCCTGACTGCCCCTCCGGACCGCCGGAGGGACGCGGTCCGCGATCGGCGGAAGCGCGGTTCGCGCGGCGGGCCGGCACCGAAGTGCGGCAAGGGCGACCAAGAGCAGCGGCACGCGGTCGAGGGCGGGATCTAGCGTCCGCTCCTTCGCGCGTCGCGTCGGAACTGCTCGATCCCCGCGCGCAGGTTGATGTAGTCGAGTGCGAGTCCCACGCCGCGAGCGGCCCACTTCAATGCCGTCATCAGGATCTCGTCCACCGAATCCTTCTTTCCCCGGCCTGCGTTTCCCCTTCAGACTCCGCTACGGCCCGGAAGGTTGAGCGGTGGTCGCACGGCAAGGTGGCCGAGGCTTTCGTGAGAGGCCCTAAGTCTCTTCCCCGATGTCCTCGTGCCAGAGGGCGGGGTGCGCGGTGATGAAGTCCCGCATGAGGGCCGTGCACTCGGGATCGTCGAGCACGATCACCTCGACGCCGTGCTGGGCGAGCCAGTCGTGCCCGCCGTGGAAGGTCTCGGCCTCGCCGACGACGACCCGCGAGATCCCGAACTGCCGGACGAGACCGGAACAGTACCAGCACGGCGACAGCGTGGTGACCATCGTCGTCCCCCGGTACGAGCGCTGCCGCCCGGCGGCCCGGAAGGCGGCGGTCTCGGCGTGCAGGGAGGGGTCCCCGTCCTGCACCCGCCGATTGTGCCCGCGCCCGAGGAGCACCCCGTCGGCCCCGTAGAGCGCGGCCCCGATGGGGATGCCCCCTTCGGCGAGCCCGGCACGGGCTTCGTCGAGGGCGGTGCCGAGCCAGCGCTGCGCCTGTTCGCGTTCCACGGTCGCCGGGGCGCTCACTCCGGCGGCGGGTGCGACGAAGGAGCCCTTGCCGGGCACGGTATAGATCAGTTCGTGCCTGCGGAGTTCTTGCATGGCCCGGCGGGCGGTCAGCACTGCGATGCCGTACTCCTCGGCGAGGCGGGCCGGCGTGGGGACCATGCGGTCGGGGGCGTACTCCCCAGTGGCGATCCGCGCCGCGATCACGTCGGCCAGCTGCACGTACAGCGGACGTCCCGACTTCGGGTCAAGGCTCATAGGTCAACGCTAGATAGTCACACAGTGACACGTTCGGATGGATCTAGCTACACAGTAATGCGGCACTGTGTAGCTAGCTCTAGGGTGAATGAACGTGAAACCCCGGCGACCGCTGGAACGGCCCCGGGGCATGGCCACCAACTACCAACGGAGTTGATGACGTGCGGAACCCTATCGCGCGCGTACTGGGCAGGGCGCTGATCCCCGTACTGCTCGGGCTGCTCATGCTCACCCTCCCGCCCACCGGCCGGCACCGGCCCCGCCCCGCGGCACCGGCGCGTGCGCCCCGGCATCGTGCGCCCGCCCGGCGGTCTCCCTACGCCCAGGAACAGACGCAGCCCCTCGACGGCTCCCGGTCACCGCTCGAACGGCCCTACCTGCGGGTGGAGCAGCGCAGGCGGCGGCGCGCGTTGTGGCTGGCGACGGTCGGGGTGGACGTCGACCACCGCAACATCCACGCCGGGAGCACCCGATGAGCCGCTGCGGCGCGAGGCGGTCCGTGTGCGACGTCGCCGAGGTGGTGCGGCCGGTGTGGGGCGGCTCCGTCTGCGTGCTCGCCGTGGGGCACGACGGTCCGCACCGCGACCGCGCGGGCGACGGCTGGTGGGTGACGCCGGAGATCGCCGACGCGGTGACCGTGTCCCTGCTGGCCCGCGCCCTCGCGTCCGGGCCCGAGCCGGAGTTCCGCTCGCCGCGCTGCATCGTCGGCCGCCACGACCGCTGCCGGGATCATGTACCCCGCGACAGCGGCGTACAGGGGGTCCGGTACCTCGTGTGCGGGTGCCTCTGCCATCCGGCGGCCTTCCCTTGACCGACGGCCTCCGTGAGGCACGGGCGTAGTTACCGCGTCGGGAACCGCGCGCCCCGGGGTTCCTCCTCAAGGAGGAACCTGTCGGCCACGGCGTGCTCAGCCGCCAGGAACTCGCCATCGGTATGACGTACTGGCAATCAGCCACCTCTAAGCCGCTGTTACGGCTTCCAGAGGGAGGGGCTTGGATCCCGGCGGGGTATTTCTGATGTGTTGTCCGGTTGGTTGCCGCCTCGCCGATGGACACAAGGGATCATTTTGCATCGCGCGTGGCGTTGACCAGATACCGCCCCACGAATCTCAGATCTTCATCAACAGAGAAGCCTTCCACTGCGAGGGGTGGTTGCCTCTCGTCAATGCCGGTGGGGAAACCGGCAATAAACGGGAGGGAAAGCATGCGTTCTGTCATGCGCCATGCCGCTCTTATGGGAGCGATGGTTGTCGGATCCAGTTTCTTACTGGCTCCGTCGGCCGCGTCAGCCAGCGTCCCGGGTCCCAAGGCGTGCCCGCCGGACGTCTGGCACAAGGTGGTGAAGATCAGTACCGGCTACGAGTCCATCGGCGACACTGCCGGCAAGAGGAACGGCTCCACTACGTCATCGCGTCTGACCTACGCGATGACCACCACCAAGTCGAAGGCGACGACCTGGTCGTCCGAACTCGGGGGGAGTGCGTCCTGGGGTGTGGCCACCGTCGAGGCCAAGATGGGTCGTGACGTCACCGACACGACGGACAAGGGCGTCACCGTCAAGAACTGGATGGACGTGCCAGGGGGTAAGTGGGGTTACACCACCCCGAAGATCGAGCGCACGAAGTACGTGATCCAGCGGTGGCAGGACACAGCCAACTGCGGAGCGAGGTTCCTCGGCAACGACGGGACGCTGGGCGGGATCACGGCGTTCCCGTTCTTCGCCGAGTGCGTCGCCAGCCGAGCCTGCACTCCGACGCCCTGATCAACCAGCGGGGTACGGAACTGACCAGCCGTACCCCGCTCCACCCGTACACAACTCGCCAGGGGGAACCGACATGGCAGTAAAGAACCATTCCGCCAGGACATCCCCTTGGCGGCGACACCGACTGGCCGCGGTGGTACTTGCGGCCGCCCTGGGGGCGGCCGGGTGCTCCGAGGGCGACGAGGGCCCCCCGCGCGGCATCGTCGTCAACCTCGGGGGTCGCATCGCCGTCCTCGACAAGATCGACTCCCAGCCGGACATCGTCGTCGAGCGCCCGGAAGGCACGGAGCGACTCGACGTCTACAAGCTCACCGCCCCGAGGCAGCTGGAGACCGGACACATCATCGGAATCTCCGACGGTTCGGTCGTGGCGATCGAGCCCGCCAAGCCCGAACAGCAGGTGCTCCTGGGGCCGGCCACCTCATGGTTCCCCACCGCGGACGGCAAGAAGATCTGGGCCGTCTCCGAAGAACCCGCCGACACGGCGTGTGCGGGACAGCAGACCTCCGCATCGGTCCAATCCCGCTTCACCGTGACGGAGTACGAAACGTCGGGCCGCCCATCACAGCGCACACACACGCTGCAGTGCGGCCTGCGGCCACTCGCCGAAACCGACCAGGGAATCGTGGCGGCCCAGACCACCACCGAGGACGACACGAGCCGGGCACGCACGAATCTCGTCCTCCTCGGATCCGACACCACGACCGTCCGCCAGAGCCTCGCCCAGGACGCGGTGCTCCTCGCCGTCGGCGGCCACCGGCTGATCTGGAAGCAGAACGACTGCGACGGGGCGGAGTGCATGAAGGTGTACGACGCGCAGGAGAAGGACACCGCGAACGCGCCGCAGTGCGCGCAAGGCGAAACGGTAGGACGCGGCTCCCTCGACGCCACCGGGCGCTGGTACGCCAGCACGATCCGCTCCGACGGCGGCTACCGGCTGGCGGTGCTCGACCTCGACGAGGACAGCTGCAAGGACCTTGGAACGAACGCCGCGCTCGCGGGCAACCAGGATCTGGACGGCCCGCTCTCCGGCACGTGGTCGAAGGCGAACCTCCTCGTCCTGGACTCCGCCACCGGAGCCCTCACCTCCTTCAACGCCGCCTCCGGCAAGGAGGTCCGGCGCCCGAAGAACCTCGATGTCACGGACGACGGCCAGGTCTGGGGAGCCCGCGCGGA
The DNA here is from genome assembly GCF_008642375.1 of Streptomyces venezuelae. Taxonomy (NCBI): domain Bacteria; kingdom Bacillati; phylum Actinomycetota; class Actinomycetes; order Kitasatosporales; family Streptomycetaceae; genus Streptomyces; species Streptomyces venezuelae. The sequence goes on from NZ_CP029194.1 coordinate 4,938,214, forward strand.
CTGACGTCTGGCCTGCCGCGTCTCATCAGGGCCCCTTTCATGCCGGGACGCGTCGAGTGCCGGAGGCGACTCCGTCACGTGGCCCTGACGCCCGGACAAGCAGACTCCCCGTTCAACACCGGCCCGTGGGAGCTGAGGCTCATCACGACCCTCATTCACGTGACACGCACCCCCGGACACTGTCTCGCGCGTGCTGTCGCGCCGCCCGCGGAACGCTATCGTCCGGTGGCTATGAGGACGGACGGCTCGGACACGGCGGCCGCTTCGGCGGCCGTCGCTCCGAACAGGAAGAGGGCGGCCCTCGTCGCGGGCGCGGTCGTCGCCGGGGTGCTGGCTGTGGGCGGTTGGTCCGGCTACCGGTATCTGGACGGGCAGACCGCGACGGGCTGCTCGCTTCGCTCGTACGACCCGCACGATGTGGCCAGTACGGCGCGCTACGCCGAGGACGTGTTCACCGGGCGCGTGGCGGCGTTCGTGGAGCGGCGCGACGTCGACGGGTGGGCGGAGGACGTCTACCGGGTCGAGGTCGTCTCCGTGGTGAAGGGGACACCGCACGGGACGGTGCGGATCACGTACGGGCTGGACGAGGGCCTCGCCGGCCGGCTGAAGGACGGCGGCACGTACCTGTTCGCCACGCGCGCCGGGGCGGACACCGTGAAGGACGGTCACGCGCAGCTGTACCAGGGCGAGATGAAGCCCGTGGACGACCGGCAGCTGGCCGTGTGGAAGGAGGCGGCGGCGCTTCCGATGGCACCTGAGTAGCCGGCCATTACCCGGGAGGTCATCGACCCCCCGTGCGTACCGGTGCCACCATCGGCTTCGTACCCAGCCCGGCCGAACGGAAGGACACCCGCGCCATGACCGCCTACGCCATCGCGAAGCTGAACACCGAGGCCCCGCACGCCGACGTCGTCGAGTACATCGAGCGCATCCCCGCCACCTTCGAGCCGTACGGCGGCCGCTTCCTCGTGCACGGGACGGCGCACGAGGTGAAGGAGGGGGACTGGCCCGGGGCGGTGGTGGTGATCGGGTTCCCCGGGATCGCCGAGGCGCGGGCCTGGTGGGACTCGCCGGCGTACCAGGAGATCGCGCCGCTGAGGTACCGGCACATGCCCGCCGACATCGTCCTGGTCGAAGGTGTCCCCGTCGGCTACGACCCGGCCGTCACCGCGAACGCCCTGCGGGAGTCCCTGCCCGTCGCCGAGTAGCGGCCGATGGGCCGCCCATCGGCCGCGCCGATCGCCCCCATCGGGAGGACGGGCCAGTGGCTCGTGGACCTCGATCGGCGGCGCTCGTAGCGTCGTTGCCATGAGAAACGAGACCAGGGGAACCGTCGAACTCACCCTCGCCATGGTGCTCTCCGGCACGCTCGGCGTCTTCGTCGTCGAGTCCGGAGCGTCGCCCTTCGAGGTGGTGTTCTTCCGGTGCCTCTTCGGGGCCGTCGCGCTCGGGGCGTACAGCCTGGCCCGGGGGTTCTTCACCGGGCACGGGTTCACCGCGAAGAAGCTGGGGCTCGCCGCGCTCGGCGGCGTCTTCATCGTCTTCAACTGGGTGTTTCTCTTCGAGGCCTACGAGGCCACCTCGATCTCCCTCGCCACCGTCGTCTACCACACGCAGCCGTTCTTCCTCGTGCTGCTCGGGGCGGTGTTCATGCGGGAGCGGATCTCGGGCGGGAAGCTGGGGTGGCTCGCCCTCGCCTTCGTCGGGCTCGTCCTCGTGTCCGGGGTGCGGCCGGGGGACACGGCGTCTCTCGCCGGGCTCGGCTTCGCGCTCGCCGCCGCCGTCCTCTACGCCCTCTCGACCTTCGTCACCAAGCGGATCACCGGCGTACGGCCGCACCTCGTCGCGCTCGTCCAGGTGCTCGTCGGGCTGCCTCTGCTGCTGCCCTTCGCGGACCTTTCCGCCACCGCGGGCCTCGGCGCCGGGTGGGCGTGGCTGGCCGGGCTCGGGCTGATCCACACCGGGGTGATGTACGTGCTCATGTACGCCGCCTACGCCAAGCTGCCGACCGCCAAGATCGCCGTGCTCGCCTTCACCTACCCCGCCGTCGCCATGGGCGTCGACTGGGCCGTGTACGGGCATCACATCGGGCTCGTCCAGGCGCTCGGCGTCCCGCTCATCGTCTTCGCCAGCCTCAAGGTCACGCTGGCAGGCTCTGCTCGGACACCAGTCGCCGCGCCTGCTCCACGAACAGCCGCACATGCGCCGGAAGCCTCTTCCCCCGTCGCCACGCGAGCTGCGTGAAGAGCGTGAAGGGGGCCTCCCAGTCCAGGGCGACGAGGGCGCCCGACGCCAGCTCCTCCGCGACCGCCACGCGGGGGAGCAGCGCCACGCCCAGGCCCGAGGTCACGCCCCGCTTCGTCGCCTCGATCGTGCCGAACTCCATGAAGGGCGGCGCCCACTCCCGCAGCTCCTGCTCGAAGAGGTCGCGGTAGGGGCAGCCCGGTTCGGTGCCCACGAGGTGCGCCGCCGCCAGGTCCGCGTTCGTCAGCCCCGTACGTCCCGCGAGGGGGTGGCCCGGGCCGGCCACCAGGACCAGCGGCTCGGGTGCGAGGACCTCCGACTCCAGGCCCTCGTGCTCCGTGTCCGGCTCCATCAGGAAGCCCACGTCGTAGGTGCCCTGGCGCAGTGCCTGCCGGGTCGCGTCGCCGAGCGTCGGGCGGAGGGTGAGCCGCACCTTCGGGTAGCGGTGGTGGAAGTACTCCAGGAGCGGCGGCAGCCGGTAGGAGGTGAGCGACTCCATCGTGCCGACGGCGATCGTCCCCTCGGGGTCCCCCGCGCTCGCGACGGCCGCCCGGGCCTCCTCGGCCAGCTCGGTCATCCGGCGGGCGTAGGGGAGGAGGCGCTCGCCGGCCTCGGTGAGGCGGATGCGGGAGCCCAGCCGCTCGAAGAGGTCGACGCCCAGGGAGGTCTCCAGGGAGCGGATCTGTCCGGTGACGCTCGACTGGGCGTAGCCGAGGTCGGCGGCGGCCCGGGTGAAGGAGAGGACGTCGGCGACCTTCTCGAAAGTGACCAGGAGCCTCAGCTCCATCACTTGTCGGTGTCCTCGCCGCTCTCGCGCTTCTTCAGCTCTTCCTCGCGGCGGCGGAGGTCCGCCTCCCAGTCCTTGAGGACGGCCTCGTCGTCGTCCGCGGCGTCCTGCTGCTTCAGCGACTTCAGGAACTCCGGGTTGTCGTCGGGGGCGACCCAGCCGCCCGCGCCGCCCCGCGCCGAGGCCGGGCGACGCTTCTTGCCCGCGAAGAGCCAGACGATCGGCCCGACGATCCAGAACAGCAGGATGATGATGACCCAGACCACCTTCGGCAGGTGCTTGGTCTCTTCCTCCGGGGTGTTCAGGCAGTCGATGAAGGCGTAGATCGTCAGCGCCAGCGGCAGGATGTACAACAGCGCCCTGAGCATGTGGGACAGCCCCCTGGAAGCGGTGGCGGAGGCGCGTTTCGGCGGCCCCGGTGACAGGTCCAGGGTAGCCGGTGACCGATACTGGCCCTTATGGCTTACGACGATCTCCGCTCGCTGCTCAGGGCCCTGGAGCGTGAAGGCGACCTCAAGCGCATCAAGGCCGAAGTCGACCCGTACCTGGAGGTCGGGGAGATCGTCGACCGGGTGAACAAGGCAGGAGGCCCGGCGCTTCTCTTCGAGAACGTCAAGGGCTCCTCGATGCCGCTCGCGATGAACGTCTTCGGGACCGACCGCCGGCTGCTCAAGGCTCTCGGCCTGAAGTCGTACGGCGAGATCAGCGAGAAGATCGGCGGGCTCCTCAAGCCCGAGCTCCCGCACGGTTTCGTCGGCATCCGCGAGGCCTTCGGCAAGCTCGGCTCGATGGTCCACGTGCCGCCGAAGAAGGTGAAGTCCGACGCCGCTCCCGTGCAGGAGGTCGTGCTCACCGGGGACGACGTCGACCTCGACCTGCTTCCCGCGCTCTTCACCTGGCCCAAGGACGGGGGCTCCTTCTTCAACCTGGGGCTCACGCACACCAAGCACCCCGAGACCGGCGTCCGGAACCTCGGGCTCTACCGGCTCCAGCGCCACGACAAGCGCACCATCGGCATGCACTGGCAGATCCACAAGGACAGCCGCAACCACTACGCCGTCGCCGCCGCGAAGGGCGAGCGGCTGCCCGTCGCCATCGCCTTCGGCTGCCCGCCCGCCGTCACATACGCCTCGACGGCTCCGCTGCCGGGCGACATCGACGAGTACCTCTTCGCCGGCTTCGTCCAGGGCAAGCGGATCGAGATGGTCGACTGCAAGACCGTCCCGCTGCAGGTCCCGGCCAACGCCGAGGTCGTCGTCGAGGGCTGGCTGGAGCCCGGCGAGATGCTGCCCGAGGGTCCCTTCGGCGACCACACCGGCTTCTACACGCCGCAGGAACCGTTCCCCGCGCTGAAGATCGACTGCATCACCATGCGGAAGCGTCCGCTGCTCCAGTCGATCGTCGTCGGCCGACCGCCGACCGAGGACGGGCCGCTCGGCCGGGCCACGGAGCGGTTCTTCCTGCCCCTGCTCAAGATCATCGTGCCGGACATCGTCGACTACCACCTGCCGGAGTCGGGCGGCTTCCACAACTGCGCGATCGTCTCGATCGACAAGAAGTACCCGAAGCACGCGCAGAAGGTCATGCACGCCATCTGGGGCGCGCACATGATGTCGCTGACCAAGCTGATCATCGTGGTCGACAAGGACTGCGACGTGCACGATCTGCACGAGGTGTCCTGGCGGGCGCTGGGGAACACCGACTACGCGCGCGACCTGACCGTCGTCGAGGGGCCCGTCGATCATCTAGACCACGCCTCCTACCAGCAGTTCTGGGGCGGCAAGGCCGGAATCGACGCGACGAAGAAGCTGCCCGAGGAGGGCTACACCCGGGACGGCGGCTGGCCGGACATGGTGGAGTCGGACCCGGCGACGGCGGCCCTCGTGGACCGCCGCTGGAAGGAGTACGGGCTGTGACCACGGCCGCCGTACCGGGCGCTGATCCGGGACGTACGAAGGCGTTCCTGCGCCTCGTGATGATCGAGCACTCGGTCTTCGCGCTGCCCTTCGCCTACATCGCCTCGCTCACCGCGATGTTCCAGCTCGACAGGAACATCCACTGGTGGACGCTCTTCCTCGTCACCGTCTGCATGGTGGGCCTGCGGACCTTCGCCATGGCCTGCAACCGGATCATCGACCGCGAGATCGACGCCCGCAATCCGCGGACGGCCGGGCGCGAGCTGGTGACCGGCGCCGTGTCCGTGCGGTCCGCGTGGACCGGGGCCGGGATCGCCGTCGTCGTCTTCCTCGGCGCCGCGGCCCTGCTCAACCCGCTCTGCCTGGCGCTCGCGCCGCTCGCCGTCATCCCGATGGTCGTCTATCCGTACGGCAAGCGGTTCACGAACTTCCCGCACGCCATCCTCGGGCTCGCCCAGGCCATAGGGCCGATCGGCGCCTGGCTCGCGGTCACCGGCGAGTGGTCCTGGGACGCGGTGATCCTCGGCCTCGCGGTCGGCATCTGGATCGGCGGCTTCGACCTGATCTTCGCCTGCCAGGACGTCCAGGCCGACCGGGCCGGCGGTGTCATGTCGGTGCCGGCGCGGTTCGGCATCCCGGCCGCCCTGTGGGGCGCCCGAGCCTCGGCGGTCGTGACGACCGGTCTCCTCGTCTGGTACGCCCTGGTCACGGACGCGGGGCTGTTCTTCTGGACCGGTCTCGTGATCGTGGCGGCGGCCTTCTGCTACGAGCACTCGATCGTCAAGCCGCACGACCTGTCCCGGCTGAACCGGGCGTTCTTCACGACGAACGGTTTCATCGGGGTCAGCCTGTTCGTGTGCGCGCTGCTCGACCTGCTGGTCCGCGGGCTCACCCCGTAGCAGGGCCCGTTCCGGGGGCAGGGCCCGTCCCGGGGACAGGGGCCGCCCCTGGGACGAAGCGGTCCAGGAGGGCGTCCAGGCCGGCGGCCAGGCCCTCCGGGGCGCCGCGCCGGGCGAGTGTCGGGGCGGCGCCGCGCAGGCAGGGGAGCTCGCGGGGCGGCATGCGGTGCAGGCCGAGGCGGAAGGCGGGTTCGGTCTCGTCGGGGTTGTCGACCATCGCCCGCAGGTCCCCGAGGACGTAGCCGAGGACCCAGCCCGTGACGGCACGGAAGGCCATGACCGTGGCCTCCTCGTCCAGCCCCGCCCGCTGCAGGAGCGCCAGGATCCGCTCGTGGTCCCTGAGGACGGCGAGCGGGCGGCGGGCGAGCGGGACCGCCAGCATGCGGGTGGCCAGGAGCGGGGCCACCTGGGGGTGGGCGAGGGCGACCCGGTAGGTCGCGGCGGCGATCCGGTGGAGCTCGTCCCGCCATTCGGGTGCCTCGCCGGAGGCGGCGAGCTCTTCCTCCAGCTCCGTGTAGAGCGCCTCGACCAGACCGTCGAGCAGCGCGTCCTTCCCCGCCGCGTACCGGTACAGCGCCATGGCCTCCACCCCGAGCTCGGCGCCGGTCCTGCGCATGCTCAGCGCGGACAGCCCCTCGCGGTCGACCAGCGCCAGGGCGGTGGCGAGCACGCGCTCGCGGCTCAGCCGGCCGTACCGCCCGTGGTCGCCGGCCCGGCGGCCGGGCGTGCGGCGCCCGGGCGCAGGGGCCCCTGCCCCGGGGGTTTCCGCCGGGGGGTCCTTCTCGATCGCCATGTGCCCGCCTTGACCGTGGGACATCCAGGGATAAAGTGTACGTATACGTCGTAAACGTATGGTGTATCGGCAGGGAGAACCCGCCGATTGCCACGTTCCGGCGGACGGCCTCCGCAGCACGCCAGCACGCCAGCACGACGGCACCACGCGACCGTGCACCGATTCGATCCGGAGCCATCATGACCACTCACCCGACCCTGCCGCGAAGCACAGACTCCCGGCCCGTCGACCACCCGCTCCGGCGCTCCACCGACCCGCCCCCGCACCCGATGCGGCGCGCCGAGGACAGGACACCGACCCGCCCCGCCGTGAGCCTGGTGATCCCGGCCCTCAACGAGGCACGCAACATCCCCTGGGTCTTCGAGCAGATCCCGGACTGCGTCGGCGAGGTCCTGCTCGTCGACGGCGACTCCCACGACGCCACGGTCCGCGTGGCCACCCGGATCCTGCCCACCGTCCGCAGCATCCCGCAGAGCGGCAAGGGCAAGGGGAACGCCCTGCGCACCGGCTTCCTCGCGGCGCGCGGGGAGTACGTGGTGATGATGGACGCGGACGGCAGCATGTCCCCCGCCGAGATCCCGCACTTCGTGCACTTCCTGGAGAACGGCTACGACTTCGTCAAGGGCTCGCGCTTCGTCGAGGGCGGCGGCTCGCTCGACATCACCCGCTTCCGCAGCCTCGGCAACCACGCCCTGCTCGCCCTCGTGAACCGGCTCTACGACGCCACGCTGACCGACCTCTGCTACGGCTTCTGCGCCTTCCGGCGCAGCTTCCTCGACCAACTGGACCTGCACGCAACCGGTTTCGAGATCGAGGCCGAGATGATCGTGCACGCGCTGCGCTCCGGGCTCCGGATCGCCGAGGTCCCGAGCCTCGAACTGCCCCGCCGCAACGGACAGTCCAACCTGCACGCGATCTCCGACGGACGCCGGGTGCTGCGCACGCTCCTGTCCGAGCGCCCCGGCAACCAGGTCCAGAAGGCGAACGGTCAGCAGGCGAACGGCCGGCCCGCTTCCGCACCTCGGGAGCGGAGCACGCCGTGACCGGCGTGGCCGTCCGTCCGCTCGCGCTGTCGGGGCCGCTGCCGGTCGTGGACATCGACCTCGCCGAGCCCGGGGCGTTCCGGCGCCCCGGCGGCGGGGCCTGGACCAGGCCGTCGGGCCGCGCGCTCGGTCTCGTACGGCTCCACGGGCGCCCCCTGGGGATGGCCGAGGCGTCCTGTGACGGTCCCGAGGAGCTGTGGGAGGCGCTCGCGGCCTCGGCGCGGCGGGAGTTCCCCATCGGGGAGGGGACCCCGACGCGCGCGCCGGAGCCCGTCGAGGCGCCCGCGATCAGCGTCATCGTGGCCACGCGGAACCGCGCCCGGATGCTCCGCGACTGCCTGGACTCGCTGCTGGCGGTGGAGTACCCACGGTTCGAGGTGATCGTCGTGGACAACGCCCCGGCGGACACCTCCACGGAGGAGCTCGTCCGGAGGGAGTACGGCGGGTCCCTGCGGGGGCACGGCCCCGCCGTCCGCTATCTGTGCGAGCCCGTGCCCGGTCTCGCCCGGGCCCACAACCGGGGGCTCACCGCCGCCCGTGGCGCCATCAGCGCCTTCACCGACGACGACACCCTCGTCGACCCGCGGTGGCTGACCGCGCTCGCCGCACCCTTCCTGGCGGACCCCGGGACCGGCTGCGTCACCGGCCTCATCGTCCCCGCCGAGCTGGACACCGAGGCGCAGGTCGCCCTGGAGCGGCACGGCGCCTTCGGGAAGGGGTACGCCCCCCGGACCTGGTCGCTGCGCGCCCCGCCCGCCGACCCGCTCTTCCCGTTCACCGCAGGCCGCTTCGGCTCCGGCGCGAACATGGCGTTCCGTACGGATCTGCTGCACGAGCTCGGCGGCTTCGACCCGGCCACCGGCGTCGGCACCCCCGCGCACGGCGGCGACGACCTGCTCTCCTTCTTCCGGGTACTGGCCCACGGCCGCGCCCTCGCCTACGAGCCCGCCGCGATCGTCTGGCACCGGCACCGGCGCACCCCCGAAGCCCTCGCCGCGCAGGCGTTCGGCTACGGCGCGGGGTTCGGCGCCTATCTGGCCGGGGCGCTCGCCCACGAACCCCGCATGCTGCCCGCGCTGCTGCGCCGGCTGCCCGGCGGAGTCCGGTACGTGATCGCCAGGAACCGCGAACGGGCCGGACAGAGCGCGGGACCGGGCGCAGATCCGACCGCGGGCCCGGCCGCACGACCGACCTCGGGGCCCTCCGGGCTCGCCCTGCTGGAACTGCGCGGCCTGCTCTACGGCCCGTACGGCTACCTGCGCAGCCGCCTGATCGAGCGCCGTCTGCGCCGTCTGCGCCGGCGGACCGGGACCGGGCACCGCCGCCACGGGGATCTCGCGGACCCCGGCCCCCTGAGGCGGGGCGAAGCGCGATGACCGAGCCGCGTACCGCACCCCCCACCCCCGCGGCCCTGGTCGCCGACCCGGCGGCCGCAGGGGAGCAGGTCCCCCTCGACACGCGGCGCTCGCTCGGCGCGGTCGTCCGGTCCGGCGTCGCCGCCGTGTTCCCCCGCGACCCGCTGCTGCGCAACGGGCACCTCCTCGCGATCAGCTCCCTCGTCAGCTCCGCGCTGGGCTCGATCTTCTGGGTCCTGGCCACGCACTGGTACGACGACGAGGTCGTGGGCCTCAGCTACTCCGCGCTCTCCATGACCCTGCTGCTGGCCAGCATCGGACAGCTCAACCTCTCCGACTTCCTCGTCCGGTTCGTGCCCTCCGCCGGCCACCACACCCGCCGGATGATCCTCGTCTGCTACGGCGTGAGCGCCGCCGTCAGCTCCCTGGTGGCCATCGGCTTCCTGATGCTCGTCCCCGTGGTCGCCCCCGGCCTCGACTTCCTGCTGACCCCCGTGACCGCCGCCTGCTTCGTCGCCGCCACCGCCGGATACGCCGTCTTCGTCATGCAGGACGGCGCACTCACCGCGGTGCGGCGGCCCGGCTGGGTGGTGGGCGAGAACGTGATCTTCGCCTGCGTGAAGATCGGGCTGCTCGGCCTGGGCGCGGCCCTTGCGCTGTTCTCCGGCATCCTGCTCTCCTGGGTCGGGGCGCTCGCGGTCTCCCTCGTCGTCGCCAACTTCGTCCTGCTGCGGCGGGCCGTGCCCGAGCACGTCCGGGGGTCGACGGAGGCACAGCGGCCGGCCCGGGCGCTGCGGTACGCCGCCGCCGACTACGTCGGCTCGCTCTTCCGGATGGCGGCGTACACCGTCGTCCCGCTGCTCGTCCTGAACAGCCTGGGCGCCGAGCAGAGCGCCTACTTCTCGCTCGCCTGGATCGTCGGCTACGTGCTCTACCTGATCGCCCGCAATCTGGGCAGCTCCCTCGTCGTGGAGGCGGTGAGCAGCCCGGAGCGGCTGGTCGAGCACACGATGAGGATGCTGCGCCACACGGGCCTGCTCCTCGGCGCGGGCATCGTCGTCGTCGTCGCGTTCGCGCCGCAGATCCTCTCCCTCTTCGGCCCCGAGTACGCCGAGCACGGCTCCACCCTGCTGCGGCTCCTCGCCCTGTCCGCCCTGCCGAACATCCTGGTCAGCCTCGCCATCGACGTGTGGCGGGCGCGCCGGCGGCTGCGGTGGGCGGTCGGCGTGCAGTTCGCGATGTGCGTGCTGGTCCTGGGGCTCACCAAGCTGCTGCTGCCGACGCTGGGGATCACCGGGGCGGGCGTCGCCTGGCTGGTGACCATGTGCCTGCTCGCCGCGCCGCTGGTGATCTGGCGGACGCGCTGGCTCACGACCGGATCACGGAGGTCCTCGTGAACACCGAGACCGAGAACCGGACCGGCGCCGGCGCCCGCCCCGCGCCGAGCCTGACCGTCGTCGTCTGCGCCTACACCCTCGACCGCTGGGACGACCTGCGGACGGCGATCGCGTCGCTGCGGGCCCAGCGGCGCCCCGTGGAGGAGACCGTGCTGGTCGTCGACCACTGCCCCGAGCTGTACGAGCGGGCGTCCGCCGCCTTCCCCGAGGTGCGGGTGCTCGCGAACCGTGAGTGCCAGGGGCTGTCCGGGGCGCGCAACACCGGGGTGGCGGCCGCGCGTTGCGAGGTCGTCGCCTTCCTCGACGACGACGCGGCAGCCGACCCGGACTGGTCCGCGCGGCTCCTCGCCCGCTATGCCGACCGGGCCGTCGTGGGCGTCGGCGGCCTGGTCCGGCCCTGGTGGGTCACCCGGCGGCCGGTGTGGTTCCCGCGCGAGTTCGACTGGGTCGTCGGCTGCTCCTACCGGGGACTGCCCGAACAGACCTCACCGGTACGGAACTTCATCGGCGCCAACATGTCCTTCCGGCGCGCCGAGGTGATCGCCGCCGGAGGTTTCCGCACCGACCTGGGACGGGTGGGCAAGCGCCCCCTCGGCTGCGAGGAGACCGAGCTGTGCCTGCGCGTCGCGGCCCGCCGCCCGGCCGCCGTCCTGCTCCACGAACCCGCCGCCGCGGTCCGCCACCGAGTGCCCGCGGCCCGCGCCACCTGGGCGTACTTCTTCGCACGGTGCTACGCCGAGGGACTGTCCAAGGCGCGCGTCGCCCAGCTCGGCAGCACCCGCGCGGCCCTGTCCAGCGAGCGCGCCTATCTGCGGTCGACCGTCCCGAAGGCCTTCGTGCGGGCGCTGCGGCCCGGCCGCCCCGGCGGGCTGCGCACGGCCTCGGCGCTCGTCGGCGGCGTCGGGGTGACCGTCGCGGGTTACGTCGTGGGCCGGGCCCGGCGACCGGCGGGAGTGGGAGCGGACGGAGGGCTGTCATGACCGCCGTGTCCGCCGCCGTGCCCGTCTTCCTGTACCACTCGGTCTCGGCCGACCCGCCGTCCTGGATCGCGCCGTTCACGGTCGCGCCGCGCGTCTTCGTCGAGCAGCTGGAGACGATCGCCGACAGCGGCCTGCGGCTCGTGCCGCTGCGCCTGCTGGTGGAAGCGCAGCGCGGCGGCCCGCCGCTTCCCGCCCGCTCCGCGGTCCTCACCTTCGACGACGGCTTCGCCGACTTCCACTCGACCGTGCTGCCCCTGCTCGTCCGCTTCGGCTTCCCCGCCACCCTGTACGTCACCACCGGCGCCCTGCGCGGCCGGGGCGGCGACACGGTGGACGAGGTCTTCCCGCCGGAGTCGCGGATGCTCGGCTGGCGCCAGCTCGTCGGACTTGACGAGTACGGCGTCGAGGTCGGCGGCCACACACGGACCCACCCCCAGCTGGACACCCTGCCCGCCCGGCGGGTGTGGGACGAAGTGGCGGGGTGCGGGCGCGAGCTGGAGGACTTCCTCGGGCGCCGGGTCACCTCCTTCGCCTATCCGCACGGCTACTCCAGCCCGGCGGTGCGGGAGCAGGTGCTCGCGGCCGGGTGGACCTCGGCGACGGCGGTGCGCGACGCGTTCAGCTCGGCGGACGACGATCCGCTGCGCATCGCCCGGCTGATGGTCCGCGCCGACACGGACCGGGACCGGTTCCGGCAGTGGACCCTGGGCGACGCGGCGCCGGTCGCGCCCTTCCCCGAAGGGCCGATGACCAAGGGCTGGCGCGCCTACCGACGGATGAGGGCCCGGCTGAACGTGCCGTACAAGGCGGTCTCCTAGGGGCCTGCCGGAGGCTCAGCGCTTCTCCCAGACCCGCACCCAGTCCACGTGCATCCGGGCCGTGCCGACCGACTCCGGGGGCTCCTTCGGCACCCCGACCGCCAGGTTGAGCAGGATCTCCATGGGCACGTCCGGGATCCGTTCGGTGTCCGTCACGCGGAGGCGCTCGACGCCGTCCACGTACCAGACCAGCTCGTCGGGCTCCCACAGCAGGCCGAACACATGGAACTTCTCCGGGAAGTCGACCGGCCCGTACGTGCCGCGCTGCCGCTCCTCGTCGCCGTCCTCCTCGCGCCAGTGCACGTACATGCTGACCTCCTGGGTGGTGTCCAGGAACTCCATGATGTCGATCTCCGGCGGGGTGAACCGCGCGGCGGGCATCAGCCAGAACGCGGGGAACATGCCCGCCTCGGGCGGGATTCTGATCGCCGCCTCGAAGTAGCCGTACGTGAACGTGCGCCGGGGCTCGGCGTACCAGTCGTCCCGGCCGGTGGAGACCATTCCGGAGGTCCACGGATAGGTCTCGTCGTCGCTGCCGCGGGTCTCGCGCCGCTCGGCGGTGAGGGTCAGCTCGCCGTCCCCCACGGAGACCTGCTCCGGCAGGTACCACTGCAGTTCGTCGTTGCCGCTGTTGGTGCAGCCGTCCTTGTTCCAGTCGTAGCAGGTTGTCCACGTCCGGTCGTCGAGTTCCGAGCCGTCGAACTCGTCGCTCAGCACGAGCCGCCACTCTTCGGACGGTGTCGGCCCGGCGGCGGCCTCCCCGGTGATCGCGGCCGGCCGGATGCTCCCGGCGGTGCCGGAGCAGGCGGCGGCCGTCACCAGCAGAAGGGACGACAGCGCCAGTGCCGCGGCCCGCCGGAGGGAACGGCGGGCGCCCTTCCCGTTCACCGCTCCCCGCCCTCGTCCGCTCCCGCGGCGGCGGAGGCCGCGACCGATTCCGCGACGCGGGGCGCGGCGAACGTCGTCCCGTGGACGAACCGCAGGAGCGGGCCGAACGTGGGGGCCGCGGCCAGGCCGGTGAAGTACAGGCCGGGCACCGAGGACTCGCACCCCGCCGAGAGCACCGGCGCGCCGCCGGGCCAGGTCCGCACCGACGTCCGCAGCGCCGGCTCCAGGACGGGGATCCGCTCCACGTCCACCTGGTAGCCGGTGGCCGCCAGGACGTGGTCGGTGTGCAGGACGTCCCGCCGCCCCGCCGGGCCCGCGAGGGCCAGGCGCACGGCGCCGTCCTCCTGCCGGGCCGCCACCAGCCGGCGCGCGCACAGTACCGGGAAGCGGCCGTCGACCCGGTCCCGCAGCCACCACGCCCCGGACGGCCCGAGCACCGTGCGCAGGAAGTACGCGCGCGCCGGGCGCGGCAGCCGGCGGTAGGCGGCGGGGCCGCGGCTGACCGCGAAGAGGGACCAGCCGGGGCCCAGCGCCGAGCCGGGCTTGAGCAGCCGGTCGGGCCAGGACCGGGCGGCCGGCCGGTCCGTCGGCGGCGGGTCGCCGAAGAGCAGGGCCCGGGTCCTCGCGATCACGACGGGTTCGGCGCCCGCCTCGTGCAGCAGGGCGGCGCTCTCCAGGGCCGACTGGCCGGCGCCGACGACGGCGACGCGCCGGCCGGCGAACGCGGCCAGGTCACGGTGGTCGCACGTGTGGGAGGCGAGGCCCGCCGCGGCGAGCGGCGCCAGTCCGGCCGGCCGGTGGGCGTACGCGACGAGTCCGGTGGCCACCACCACGGCCCGCGCGGCGACCTCCTCGCCGGAGGCCAGACAGACGGCGAAACCGCGGTCGGCGCGGCGCACCTCGCGTACCGCCGTACGCTCCACGTCCGGCACGAGCCGCTCCTGGAACCAGTGGCCGTACGCGACGAACTCCTCCACCGGGACGGGATAGGTGTCGCCCACCGGCGGCCGGCCCCGCTCGGCGCGGAAGTCCGCGAACCGGTGCCCGTCCTCGGGAGCGGAGATCGATGACGCCGCCGGGACGGACTTGAGGAACATGCCGTCGGGCATGTGGGTCCGCCAGGTCTCCATCGGTTCGCCGAACACGCGCGTGGTGGTGTCGCCCGCACGCAGCCAGGCGGCGGTGGCGAGCCCGAACGGACCGGCTCCGACGACCACCACGGGAAGCCGGCGGCGTCGGGAGTCCTGGGAGCCCTGGGCCATCGCGCGTCTCCTCTCCGGGGAGGAAAGGACTCTTCAACCAGCGTGCACCCCCGTGTCCCGGTTCCGCGCGCCGGGGCGGACGGACAGCAGGGCCAGGACGGAGGTCAGGACGGCGAGCGCGAGCAGGGACCGGGTGGCCGTGAAGACGCCGCCGAGGAAGAGCGCGACGGCCACGAGGGTCGTCAGGGCGAGGCCCAGGACGAGGGTGATGAGGGCGGTCTCCACGATCGCGGCAGGGTGCCCGTCCCGCGGGTGGCCGCCCGGGCGCAGCGCGAGCAGGGCCGCGAGACCCGGGCAGACGAGCAGGAAGGCGGTGATGGCGGCCACCCGCAGCGGGGCGGCGTCGGGCAGCGACATGGCGAGGAGCGCGAGCCATCCGGAGGCGGCGAGTCCCAGGCGCAGGAGTGTCATGAGGGGCCTCCTCAGTCGGGCGGCGGTGTCACGTAGCGGTAGACGATCGCGTCGCCGTTGTCGTAGACCTTCGTGAAGCCCGGCGCGCCCGACAGCACGGACTGGAGCCGCTCCGGGACGTCGGCGGGCAGTACTCCGGTGACGTAGAGGTTCATGTCCTGGGCGCGGGAGAGCACGATGTACGCGGGCCTCTTCTCGGTGGCGCCGAAGACGTAGCCCTCCACCCCGTCCAGCGGGTGGCGCACCAGCTCCTGCAACTCGTCCTTCTCCTGGTAGGCCAGCTGGACCCGGAGGTGTTTCTCGTAGTCCACGTCGAGGTCGGGCACGTCCTCGGTGAGCGTGACGAGCGTCGAGCCCGGTGGGGCGTGCTCGATCACGTAACGGGCGGCGGCGACCTCCTTGAGGGTGTACTGGTTCAGGGCCTCCTTGCCGTAGTAGCCGAAGACCAGTGCGCCGAACATGGCCAGGAGGAGGGGGCAGACGGCGAGGGTGCGCGGGACGTGGCGCCGGTCGCCCGGTGGCAGCAGGAGCGCAGCCACCAGGAACGCGGCGGCGGGCAGCGCGAAGAGGTAGGCCCGGAAGAGCATTTCGCCGCCGTAGGCGTTGACGGCGAGCAGCGGCAGCGGGGCCGCGGCCAGCAGGGGCAGGCCGGTGCGCCGGGTCCACCGGCGGACCAGGAGACCGGCCAGGGCCAGGACGGCGACCGCCGCCGACAGGCCGCGGTCGACCCAGGACAGCAGGATCTGCCCCGGAGCGGCGTTGCCCAGGGCGGCCAGTCCGGAGGAGACGTTCTTGTCGGGCTCGGTGAGCGAATCGATGAGGTTGCTGATGTTGACGGAGATGTACGACCGGGCCACGGTGGCGTCCCAGGCGGCGGTGAGGACGACCGCGGCGATCAGTACCGGCAGCGCGAGCCGGCGGCTGCGGCGGGGCAGGGACAGCAGAGCCATGGCGCTGATCAGCATCAGTGGCGTCAGCGGGTGCGAGATCACGATCGCGGCCACGATGACCACGACCACCACGAAGAGCCCGGGTGGCCAGCCGGTTCGCCGCTGTGGACCGGGGCGGGGGAGCGCGTCCGACGCCGCCTCCGACGCCGCCTTCGGCGCCGCTGTCGCCGAGGACGCCGCCGCCGCGGCGGGCGGCGGCAGCTGCCGGAAGAGGAGGGCGACGACGGTCATGAACAGCAGGAAGGCGAAGGACTGTGGTGCGAAGTAGTCCTGGCCCACCCAGGAGCAGCTGTAGTAGATCCAGACCGCGCCCCAGACGAGCCGCCGGTCGCGGGTGACGGACCGGTACAGCAGGAGCAGCGGGGCGAGCAGCAGGGCGTTGGCGAAGGGGGGTGTCCAGGAGGCGTACCCGACGCTCGAATCGAGTCCGGTTGTCTGCAGGAACAGCGCGTGGAGCTGGAAGAAGCCCGGCCAGTCGTTGTAGACGGAGAACTTGCGCGCGTTCGGCACCTCGCCGCCGTGCCGGATCATCGCGTCGATGACCGCCAGGTGTTTCCAGGCCCAGGAGTAGCGCAGGGTCGGGTAGAGGAGGGTGGGGGTCGCGTGGAGCAGGGCGATGAGCGTGAGGACGTAGCCGGTCAGCCAGGCGCTGTGGGTGCGACGGTCGGTGAGGGCCAGGCAGAAACCCAGTGTGAGCAGGGCGGCCGCCACCCAGAAGAGCGGCGGCAGCACCTGGAGGAGTCCGAGGTCGCGCATCCGGTCGAGCGGGACCGAGCGCAGCGACAGCAGCCAGAGGACGAGGGACACGGGCAGGATCAGGCGCGACGCCCAGACGCGGAGGGCGGCGGACCGGGTACGGGATCCGCTGCCCGGGACGGGGGCCCGGCGGTGGTGCCCGCTCACCGGAACACGTCCATGACCTGTTCGACGGGACCGCACCTTCCAGTAAGCCGCGAAAGGGACATTATGGTGTGATTCTAGAACGCCCCTTGCTGCGGGGCCTGATGAGCCATCGGGCCTCGGGGGCCGCCGAAGGGAGAGCCGTGAGCCCGCGTGCGCCGGACGATCCGCTCCTCGATCCGGTGGTGCCCGCGCTCCTCGCCAAGGTCGGCCGCTACCCCCAGCACCACGGCGGGCTCGGTGTCGTCCGCACCCTCGGCCGGGCCGGTGTCACCGTCCACGCCGTCGTCGAGGACCGGCTCACCCCGGTCGCCCTCTCCCGCCACCTGTCCCGCGCCTTCGTCCGGCCGACGACCGGCCTGGAGCGGCAGGACGCGCTGGTCACGGCCCTTCTCGACATCGGCCGGTCCGTCGGCACGCGCTGCGTCCCCGTGCCGACCGACGACGAGGCCGCGATCCTGTTCGCCGAGCACTTCGAGACCCTGTCCGAGTGCTTCCTGCTGCCCCGGGTGCCTCCGGCCCTCCCGCGGCTGCTGGCCGGGAAGGCGAGCCTCAACGTGCTCTGCGAGGAGCTGGGGTTCGCCTCGCCGCGCACCAGAGCGCCCGTCACCCGCGACGAACTCGTCGACGCGGGGCGTGAGCTGGGCTTCCCCGTCGTCCTGAAGAACCGCGACGCGTGGACCAGGCTGCGGAACCCGGCCGTGGGCGGCACCACCGCGGTCCGCGACGAGCGCGACCTCCTGGAACGGTTCGAGCCGGGCATCCTGCCCCCGCTCCTGGTGCAGGAGTACATCCCCAGGGAGTGGGCGGAGGACTGGATCACCCACCTGTACTGCGGCACCGGTGGCGAGGCCCGGGTCGCCTTCACCGGCCTGAAGCTGCGCTCCTGGCCGCCGTACGCCGGGGTGACGACCCGGGCCGTGGCGCTGGGCAACCCCACGCTCGTGAAGCTGGCCGCGGACCTGTGCCGCCGGATCGGCTACAGCGGCGCGGCGGACCTCGACTGGCGCTACGACCGCCGCGACGAGCGCTACAAGCTGGTCGACTTCAATCCGCGGACCGGCGCGCAGTTCCGGCTGTTCGAGAACGTCGCGGGTGTGGACGTCGTACGGGCCATGCACCTCGACCTGACGGGCCGTGACGTGCCGCAGGGCCCGCAGGTCGACGGGCGGGTGTTCGTGGCGGGGCAGCTCGACCTGCCGTCGGTGCTGGCGTGGCTGCGCGAGGAGCACCGGCTCCCGTCCGCCCTGCTGCCGGGGCCGGAGGCCGAGCGCGCCTGGCTCAGCCGTGAGGACCCGCTGCCGGCCGCGGTCGAGGCGGTCCGGTTCCTCGGCGCCGTGGCCCGCCGCGTCGGGCGGGACGTGCGGGCCAGGACCGCGCGGGGGCCGGTCTGGTCGCGCTAGAGTGAAATATCCGCATTTGTTCGACGAATGCGACGCCTCGATGACCTGACGGCCGACGACTCGACGGGCCGATGACCCGACTGGCCGATGACTCGACTGGCCGACAGCCCGACAGCCCGACAGCCCGACGGTTCGATGCGTGGCCGGGAGGATCCGTGGACACCGCTCTCCCCCGGACCGTGCCGGGGGAGCGGCCCGCCCCCGGACGTGCGGGATGGAGCAGTCTCCTGCCCCTCGATCCGAACCCGATGCTGACCCGCCCGTCCGACCTGGTGCGTGCCCACCGCCTCGCCGGACTGCTGCGCGGCGGGAACGTCCGCTTCCGCGATCTCCACCGGCTGGAGCGGACCGTTTCCGACCTGCTGGTCTTCCGACTGGAGGACCGGGCCGCGGATCCCCTCGTGATCAAGCACCCGCGCAGCGCCCGCGCCGCCGGATCCCTCACCCACGGCTGCGCGGCCCTGCGCGAGCTGGCCGAGGACGACCGCGTCCGGGAGTGGCGACGGCTGCTGCCGCCCGCCGAGGAGCTGCGGTACGAAGGCCGGCTGGTGCTCGTGGCCGAGCGCTGCCTGCCGGGCGTCGAGGCCGACGTACTCCTCCGGCGCACACCCGGCAGGACCCTGCCCCTGGCCGTCGCGGCGCTGGACACCGTCGCGGCCCTGCACCGCGCGACCGGACGCCCGGAGCGCGCCGAGCGCAGGACCGCCGACTGGGTGGACACCCGCCTCGCCGTCCTGGCCGCGGAGGTCCCCTGGTGCGCCGGGGCACGTGGCGCATCCGCCGTACGAGCCCTGCGGGACCGCCTCCACGGCGGACTGGCCGGGCGCACCCTCACCACCGCCTGGACCCACGGCGACTACCACCCCGGGAACATCCTGGTCGACGAGGAGAGCGGAGCACTGTCCGGAGTGATCGACTGGGCGGACGCGCGCCCCGACGGGCCGTGCGCCGTCGACTCCTACCTCTTCGTCCTCACCCTGCGGCAGCAGCGCGAGCGGCGGGAGCTGGGGCGGATCGTGGCCGAGGCCGTGCGCCGCGGCGGCCTGCTGCCCGAGGACCGGGACCTGCTCGCCCACTCCGACGTCCCGCCCCCCGGCGAGGAGGCCGACGAGGCCCTCCTGCCGCTGCTCACCTGGCTGTGGCACGTGGCGGGGAACGCGGCCAAGTCCGCGCGCTACGGGCGCAGCCGCCGCTGGGTGACCGGGAACGTGGTGCCGGTCCTCACCGAGGTGGCGCGCCGGTGAGCCGGGGGGCGCAGAGCAGGGAGGAGGTGGGCACGGTGGAGGTCCTCGACCGGACCACCAGGGCGGGCCCGGTACGGGTGACGACCCCGGCGCCGCGCGAGGAGTGGTGGCGGCTGGCCGAGGAGGACCCGGCCACGCTCGTCACCCAGACGCCGACCTGGCTCGACTGCCTCTGCGCGACGGGACCCTACGAGGACGCCAGCCGGCTGTACGCGTTCGAGGGCGGCCGACGGGTCGTCGTCCCCCTCGCCCGGCGGCGCGGACTGCCCGGACGGCTGACCGCCGAGGAGTCCTGGCCGTCCGGCTGGGGCATCGGCGGACCGCTGGCGGCCCCGGGCACCCCCGACGACGAGGAGGCCCTCGTCGTCCTCGGCGACCTGGCCCGGCGCCCGGCACTGCGGGTCGGCGTGCGGTTCGGCCCGGAGGCAGACCCGGCGTGGACCTCCGCCGCGCCTCCGGACTTCGCCACCGAGGCCCTGACGACGTACGTGCTGGACCTGGGCGGAGGCTTCGACGAGGTCTGGCAGCACCGCTTCCACCAACGGGTGAGGCGGGACGCGCGCAAGGCGGAGCGCTCCGCCGTCGAGGTGGAGGTCGACCGCGAGGGCCGGCTGGTGGGGGAGTTCTACGGACTGTACGAGACGTCCATGCTGCGCTGGGCCGGGCAGCAGCACGAGCCGAGGGCGCTCGCCCGGCTGCGCCAGTCCAGGGCGTTCCCCCGGCGGTACCTGGAGGAGGTCGCCGACCGGTTCGGCGCCTCGTGCGCCGTCTACCTGGCCCGGGTCGGCGGGGAGCCGGCCGCCGGTGTGGTGGTGCTGTCGTACGGGGACCGGGCCAAGTACTGGCGCGGTGCGATGGACCGGGCCCTGGCGCATCCGGTGCGGGCGAACTTCCTGCTGCAGCGGCGCGCGATCGAGGACGCGTGCTCCGAGGGCCTGCGGGCCTACGTCATGGGCGACTCCCGCCCGGGCTCCTCGCTCGCGCGCTTCAAGGAGGGCTTCGGGGCCGAAGGGCGCCCCTCCCTCCGCTACCGCCGCGAACGCCTTCCCCTCACCGAGGCGGACCGCCTCCTGAAGAGCACGGCCAAACGGCTGCTGCGCTTCCGGGACGCCTGACCGGGACGCCCGGCCGGGATGCCGGGCCGGGATGCCGGGCCCGGACGCCCGCCGGGGCGGGCGGCGAGGGTGCCGTGCCCAGGCCCGCTTTTTCCTGGCCGGATAGGCTCTCTGTCGTGGAGTCGCAGGAATTGAAGAGTCGTCGGCCCTGGATCGTGGGGGTTTCCGGCGCGTCGGGCACCCCGTACGCCGCCGCCGTCCTGAGGGGGCTGCTCGCCGCCGGGGAGAGCGTCGACCTCGTCGTGTCGCGGGCCTCGCGGCTCACGCTCCTCGACGAGACGGGCATCTCCTTCCGGGACGCGCACTGGCGCGAGGACCTGGCGACCTGGCTGGCGCGGGGCGCCGACGGGAAGCCCGGCACGTTCGGCGTGTCGGCCTCGGACCTGGCGGACGTGCGGTACTGGGCGGCCGGGGACCTGGCCGCGGGGCCGTCCTCGGGCTCGTACCCGGCGAAGGGGATGTTGGTGGTGCCGGCCTCGACCGCCGCGGTGGCGGGAGTGGCACTGGGGCTCTCGAAGGACCTGCTGCAGCGGGTCGCGAGCGTCACGCTGAAGGAGCGGCGGCCGCTGGTGGTCGCCGTGCGGGAGACCCCGCTGACCGGTCAGACGCTCAAGCACATGGTGACGCTGGACGAGGCGGGCGCCGTGGTGCTGCCCGCCTCTCCGGCGTTCTACGCGGGGGCGACGCACATCCAGGACCTGGTGGACTTCGTCGCCGGGCGGGTGCTGGACGCGGCACGGGTGCCGCACCGGCTGTACCGCCGCTGGGAGGGAGAGCTGGGTGCTGCTCTCCGGGCTGATTAGCGCTTCTTGGCGTGCTTCTTCGCGGCGCGCTTCGAGGCGGAGACCGACTGGTGGGCACGCGAGCGGTTGGCCTGTTCCTGCAGCTCGCGCATACGGGCGTAGGCCATCTCGATCGTGTACACGGTGAACACCACTCCTGAAAGATCGTCTTTGATCTGCTAAAAGATTCACAGGGCGTCTTCCCTGTGTACCTTAGATTCTATACCTAAACTCGCGGTATCGCTGGACAATGGAAGGCTTCATACCTATGGACGCCGTGGACAGGCAGCTCATCCAGGCTCTGCGTGAGAACGGTCGTGCCTCGTACGCCGAGCTCGGCCGGCTCGTCGGGCTCTCCGGCCCCTCCGTCACCGACCGCATCAACCGTCTTGAGGCGGCCGGAGTCATCACGGGCTACCGCGCCACCGTCGACGCCGCCTCGCTCGGCCTCGGCGTCACCGCCCTCATCGGCATCTCCCTCTCCGACGCCGCCGACCACGAGGACGTGGCCCGCCGGCTCAAGGACCTCGCGGAGATCGAGGACTGCTGGTTCATCGCCGGCGACGACTCGTTCATGCTCAAGGTCCGCGTCAGCGACGTCGACGGCCTGGAGAAGACGATCCGCCGCCTCAGCGGCACGAAGGGCGTCTCCCGCACCCGTACGACGATCGTGCTCTCCACCAAGTGGGAGAACCGGGTCGGGGACCTGCCCGAAGAGGGCTGAGAGTACGGTGGTGAAGCCTGAAATCGGAGACAAAGGGAGGCGGCCGGAGATGGACGCTGGGCTCAAGCGGGAGCTGGAGCAGAAGGTCCGGGACGGTGAGCGGCTGAGCCGTGAGGACGGCATCGCCCTGTACGAGTCCGACGACCTCGCCTGGCTCGGCGGGCTGGCCCACGAGGTCCGGACCCGCAAGAACGGCGACGTGGTGCACTTCAACGTCAACCGTCACCTCAACATGACGAACGTGTGCACCGCCTCCTGCGCCTACTGCTCCTTCCAGCGCAAGCCGGGTGAGAAGGACGCGTACACCATGCGCATCGAAGAGGCCGTGCGCCTCGCGAAGGCGATGGAGAACGAGAACCTCACCGAGCTGCACATCGTCAACGGGCTCCACCCCAACCTGCCCTGGCGGTACTACCCGCGCTCGCTCTCCGAGCTCAAGAAGGCCCTCCCGAACGTCTCCCTCAAGGCCTTCACGGCCACCGAGATCCACCACTTCGAGACGATCTCCGGGATGTCCGCCTCCGACATCCTCGACGAGCTGATCGAGGCCGGCCTGGAGTCGCTGACCGGCGGCGGCGCCGAGATCTTCGACTGGGAGGTCCGGCAGCACATCGTGGACCACCGCACCCACTGGGAGGACTGGTCCCGGATCCACCGCCTCGCGCACGCGAAGGGTCTCAAGACTCCGAGCACGATGCTGTACGGGCACATCGAGGAGCCCCGCCACCGCGTCGACCACGTGCTGCGGCTCCGCGAGCTCCAGGACGAGACCGGCGGCTTCCAGGTCTTCATCCCGCTGCGCTACCAGCACGACTTCGTCGACATGCAGGACGGCAAGGTCCGCAACAAGCTCCAGGCGCGCACGACCATGGCGACCGGTGCCGAGGCCCTGAAGACCTTCGCGGTCTCCCGGCTGCTCTTCGACAACGTGCCGCACGTCAAGGTCTTCTGGGTCATGCACGGCGTCCAGACCGCGCAGCTGGCGCTCCAGCACGGCGCGGACGACATGGACGGCTCGGTCGTCGAGTACAAGATCACGCACGACGCCGACAACTACGGCACGCCGAACAAGCTGGGCCGCGAGGACCTGCTGGAGCTCATCCGTGACGCCGGCTTCCGCCCGGTCGAGCGGAACACGCGGTACGAGATCATCCGCGAGTACCCGGGCCCGGACGCGGACCGGCGCGAGACGCCGCAGTCGATGCGGTTCTGACGTACGCGAGGCAGGAGGAAGGGCCGGCGGGATGTCTCCCGCCGGCCCTTTCCCGTACCCCGGTCAGTTCAGGGGCAGAAGCATGATGATGTCGTCGCGGTCGTCACCGGGGGCGACCCGGATCGCGTCGGGGACGCGGCCGACCTCCTTGTAGCCGGCCTTGGCGTAGAAGCCGTCGACCCCGGTGCCGCCCCGGCAGGTCAGGCGGATCGCCTCGATCGCCTCGAAGCCGGCGGCGGTGCGGGCGGTCTCCTCGACGGCGGCCATGAGGGCGGCGCCGTACCCCTTGCCCTGGTGGCGGGGGTGGACCATCACCGTGTAGAGCCACACCCAGTGGGTCATCAGCGGGTGGGTGTTGAAGGTGAAGAAGGCGGTGGCGGCGACCTCGCCGTCCCCGTCGCGGCCGACCAGCAGGCGCGTACCGCCCTCGGTCATGGCGACGAGGTGCTTGAGCAGCGCGGGCCGGATCTCGTCGGGGGTCACGGGGGGTACAAAGCCGACGGCGCCGCCCGCGTTGGAGACGTCGGCCCAGAGGGAGAGCACGCCGTCGCGCAGGGTCCGGTCGACGGCCGGATCCACCTCGAACGTAAGGGTCATGGAGAGATCTTACCTATTACCTGCTCTGTGGCTCAAGAGGTGTCGGTCCCACCCCGTCCAACCCCCCCCGCTCCCGGCGGGTGCCCCGGCCCGTGCTTCACTGGAGGCGCGCTCGTCCCGTATGGGAACTTTTCGGAACGGAAGAGTGGACTGACTGACATGCTCCGCTACTCGCTGATGCGGTTCGGCATCTTCGCCGGATGCTTCTTCGCCCTGTGGGGTCTCGTCTACGTCGGCGCGCTGCCGCGCGGCCTGGGCGACTCGAACCTGCTCTGGGTGCTCGTCCTCGCCATCGTCGTCTCCGCCCCGCTCAGCTTCGTCCTCCTGCGCAAGGTGCGGGAGGAGGCGAGCGCCGAGGTCGTCGCGAAGGTCGACCGAGCGAAGGGCAGGCTGGCCTCGAACCGGTCCCAGGAGGACCTGCTGTAGTGCCGTAAAGGCCGCGTAAGCTTCCTCACAGACATCCACCCCAGGTAGTGCCTTCCAAGGCTCTGGCCTGGGGTGTTCTGCGTTTCAGAGGCGGAACGGCGCTCTCGCGCCCCAAAGAATGGCTTTGAGGATCTCAAAGTTCAAGTGTTAACGTGTTCGACATGACGACAGCAGTGCGCCCTTCTCATGCCGCGAGCACCCCGCTCGTGGCGCGCCTGCACGTCGATCTGTGCCGCTGTATGTCCGCGGTCTGTTGCCGCGAGCTCTGACCCGGCATCATGCAGCGGCCCGCGTGAAAGCGCGTGCGTGCCGCACCCCCGTCCCGTATTTCCCGATACGCACCTGTGGAGTGTGTCTGTGTCCGCGTCCGCGACCACACCCGCGCAGAAGGCCCCGGCTTCCTCGCGCATACCGAAGGTCCCCTTCTGGGCCCAGATCATCGCCGGTCTCGTCCTCGGCGCCCTGCTCGGCTGGATCGCCCGCAGCCAGGACGTCTCCTGGCTGAAGGAGACCCTCGGCCAGGTCGGCGACATCTTCGTCCAGCTGCTCAAGCTGGCCGTCGCCCCGCTCGTCTTCTTCGCGATCCTGGTCTCGATCACCAACCTGCGGAAGGTGAACAACGCCGCCAGGCTCGCCACCCGCACCCTGCTCTGGTTCATGATCACCTCGCTGATCGCGGTCGCCATCGGCCTCGCGATCGGCCTGATCACCAACCCGGGCTCCGGCACCGGCCTCACCCCGCAGGACGGCAAGCTGCCGAAGCGCGAGGGCTCCTGGATCGACTTCCTCACCGGCATCATCCCGACGGACGTCATCACGCCCTTCACCGAGCTGAACGTCCTCCAGATCGTCTTCATGGCCGCCGTCGCCGGCATCGCCGCCCTCAAGCTGGGCGACAAGGCCAAGCCGATCCTCACGCTCTCCGAGTCGATCCTGGAGCTCCTCCAGAAGGCCCTGTGGTGGGTCATCCGCCTCGCACCGCTCGGCACCGTCGGCCTCATCGGCTTCGCCATCGCCGACTACGGCTGGGAGCTGATCGGCAAGTACGCGACCTTCACCGCCGACGTCTACATCGGCTGCGCCCTGGTCCTCTTCGGCGTCTACCCGCTGCTGCTCGCGACGGTCGCCAAGGTCAACCCGATCCAGTTCTTCAAGGGCGCCTGGCCCGCGATCCAGCTGGCCTTCGTCTCCCGCTCCTCGGTCGGCACCATGCCGGTCACCCAGAAGGTCACCGAGCGCCTCGGCGTCCCGAAGGAGTACGCCTCCTTCGCCGTCCCGTTCGGCGCCACGACCAAGATGGACGGCTGCGCCGCGATCTACCCGGCGCTCGCCGCGATCTTCATCGCGCAGATCTTCGACGTGCAGCTCGGCATCGGCGACTACCTGCTGATCGCCTTCGTCTCGGTCATCGGCTCGGCGGCCACCGCCGGTCTGACGGGCGCGACGGTCATGCTGACCCTCACCCTCTCCACCCTGGGCCTCCCCCTGGAGGGCGTCGGCCTGCTCATGGCGATCGACCCGATCCTCGACATGATCAGGACGGCGACGAACGTCGCAGGCCAGGCGCTGATCCCGGTGATCGTCTCCGCCCGCGAGAAGATCCTCGACAAGACCGCGTACGACAACGCCTCCGCGTCCCCGATCGACGAGCTGGTCACGGTCGGCGGGACCGACGAGAAGGTCGCGGTCACGGCCGCCGCCTGACCCCGCCGGGCCGTCCCGTACGGCTTGTCCTGAACCCCACGTGCCCTCTGCCCCGTCCGGGCGGGGGGCACGTAGTCTTCTGCGGGGCAGCCGGTTGATCTTGGAAACAGGGGTGGGTGCCATGGGTGACGCGGTGAAGGCGCGACGGTTGCCGCGGGTCGTGCGGGAGCGGCAGATGGTGGACGCCGCCGTGCGGTGCTTCGCCCGGCAGGGGTACCAGGCGGCGTCCATGGACGAGATCGCCGAGCTCGCGGGCGTGTCCAAGCCGCTGGTCTATCTCTATCTGGGCTCCAAGGAGGAGCTGTTCACCGCCTGTATCCGGCGCGAGGCGGGCGCGCTGCTCGGGGCCGTGGCCGCCGGGGTCGAGGGGGCGGAGCTGCCGCCCGACGAGCGGCTCTGGGCGGGGCTGCTCGCCTTCTTCACGTACGCCGCCGAACACCCGGACGCGTGGGTGGTGCTGAGCCTGCGGGCGCGGACGCAGGGGGAGCCGTTCGCCGGGGAGCTGGCGCGGATGCGGGACGAGGTCGTGGGCTTCGTGGCGGGGCTGATCGGGGAGGCCGCGCGGGAGGCGGGCGGGGTCGTCACCGGGCGGGACGTGGACGCGCTCGCGCAGGCGCTGGCGGGGTCCGCCGAGTCCCTGGCCACGTGGGCGAACGCGACGCCGGGGGTGACGGCGAAGGAGGCCGCCGCGACGCTGATGAACTTCGCGTGGGCCGGGCTCGGGAACCTCATGAAAAGCGAGCGCTGGTCTCCCCGTTGAGCCTTACCCCGCAGTAAGGTTACCCGCTAGTCAAGGATCGCAGGGCTCAACGCACCGACGCACGACCTCAGTTCATCGCGCAGACCGAGGAGCCGCACGTGTCCGTCGCCACCGCCGCATCCGAGATCGAGCCGGTCGAGCCGCAGAAGGTGCTGGTGGACGGGCGGGTGCGGGAGGTCTCCGTCCCCGCCCTCGTGCCCCAGGTGCGCCGCGGCTCCCTCGCCGACCTGCCGTACGACAACGCCCGCCAGGACCCCGAGGCCGCCCTCTTCTCCCGGAAGGACGCGGACGGGCAGTGGTACGACGTCACCGCCGCGCGCTTCGCCGCCGACGTGCACGCCGTCGCCAAGGGGCTCATCGCCCACGGCCTGCGCCCCGGCGACCGGCTCGCCCTCATGGCCCGCACCACCTACGAGTGGACCCTGATCGACTTCGCCGCCTGGGCCGCCGGACTCGTCACCGTCCCCGTCTACCCCACCTCCTCCGCCTTCCAGACCCGCTGGATCCTCCAGGACTCCGGCGCCGCCGCCTGCGTGGTCGAGGACCCCGAGCAGGCCCGGCTCGTCTCCGCCGAGCGGCGGCAGCTCCCCGGCCTCGCCCACCTCTGGGCCCTCGACACCGGCGCCGTCGACCTGCTCCGGCGGGCCGGCGCCCGGGTCGCCGACGAGGCCGTCACCGCCCGGCGCGGCCTCCTCACCCCCGAGACCCTCGCCACCCTCGTCTACACCTCCGGCACCACCGGCCGCCCCAAGGGCTGCGCGCTCACCCACGCCAACTTCTTCGCCGAGGTCGACAACGCCGTCCGGCTCCTCCACCCCGTCTTCGTCTCGGAGAGCGAGGAGCCCGCCGCCACCCTCCTCTTCCTGCCGCTCTCCCATGTCTTCGGTCGGATGGTCGCCGTCGGCTGCGTGCGGGCCCGGGTCCGCGTCGGCCACGCCCCCTCCGTCGAGGGCGACGAACTCCTCTTCGACCTCGCCTCCTTCCGGCCCACCTTCCTCCTCGCCATCCCGTACGTCATGGAGAAGGTCTTCAACACCGCCCGCGCCACCGCCGAACGCGGAGGCAAGGCCGCCGCCTTCGACCGCGCCGCCACCATCGCCCGCAGATACGGCGGGAGTTCCGCGCCCTCGCTCGGGCTGCGTCTCGCGCGGGCGCTGTACGACCCGCTCGTCTACCGGCGGATCCGCACCGCGCTCGGCGGCCGGGTGAAGTACGTGATCAGCGGCGGCTCCCCGCTCGGCGCGCCGCTCGCCGAGTTCTTCGCGGGCGCGGGCGTCGCGGTCTTCGAGGGGTACGGGCTGACCGAGACCACGGCCGCCTCGACCGTCACCCCGCCGCGGCGGCCCCGCACCGGCACCGTCGGCTGGCCCCTGCCGGGCACGGCCGTCCGGATCGCCGACGACGGCGAGGTCTGGCTCAAGGGCGCCCACGTCTTCGCCGGGTACTGGGACGCCCAGCGCGGGGCGGCCGTGCCGTACACCGACGACGGCTGGTTCCCCACCGGCGACCTGGGCTCGCTCGACGAGGACGGCTATCTGCGGATCACCGGCCGCAAGAAGGACATCCTCATCACCTCGGCCGGCAAGAACGTGGCCCCCGCCCCGCTGGAGGACTGGCTGCGCGCCCACCCGCTGGTCTCCCAGTGCATGGTCGTGGGCGACGACCGCCCGTACGTCACGGCCCTGATCGCCCTCGACCACGAGGGCCTCACGCACTGGCGGCGGATGCGGCACAAGGACCATCTGGCGCTCTGGGAGCTGACCCGGGACGAGGAGCTGCTCGGCGCGGTCCAGCGGGCCGTGGACGACGCCAACCGGCTGGTCTCGCGGGCGGAGTCGATCCGCGCCTTCCGGCTCCTGACGACCGAGTTCTCGGAGCGCTCGGGCCATCTGACCCCGTCGCTGAAGCTCAAACGGCGGGCCGTGCTCCGGGACTTCGCGCGCGAGATCGACGAGATGTACGGGCCGGACGGGCCGGACGGGGCGGGGGGCGCCCTCCAGTGAAGGCGCCCGCTCTTCTCACACCGTGAGGGGCACCTCGTGGATCTCGTCGGCCTCGTGGCCCGTGCGGGCGTGGACCCGCTGGACCGCCTCGGCCGACGGGCCGTGGGACAGGCAGTAGACCGTTCCGGACTCCGGATCGGCCCACGCTCTCTCGAAGTGGACTCCCTCGTCCTTCTCGACGGCGAGGTCGGCCTCGTGCGCCTCCTTGAGCTGGTCGGACGTGATGCCCACCATGCCCCGGTGTACGTCCATGTACGTCGCCATGGTTCTCACACCTCCACTTCCATGGTGCGCCGCCTTCACGGCCAGAGCAGCTCGCGGAGCCAGCCCGTGCCCGTCGCGGGGTCGCGGCGGTAGCGGAGGCGGAGGTGGCGGCGGCGGGCGTCGCCCTGGAAGAACTCGACCTCGGCCGGTTCGACCACGTAGAGCGTCCAGGTGGGGGAGGGCGCGTCCGGTTCCGCCTCGGCGCGCCGCCAGGCCGCCTCGCTCGCCGCCGCGAGGGTCTCGGGGGAGTCCAGGACCTCGCTCTGGCGGCCGACGAGCGCCGAGGCGAGGGCGCCGGTGGTGCGGGCGTGGAGGTCCTCGTACGCCTCCTCGGGGCTGCCGGTGGTGACGTGGCCCCGGATCCGGACCTGGCGGCCCTGGGCCGGCCAGTAGAAGCCGAGGGCGGCCTCGGGGCGGGCGGCGAGCTGGCGGCCCTTGGCACTGGTGGCGTGCGAGGCGAAGTGCCAGCCGCGCTCGTCGGCGTCGTGCAGCATCACCGTACGGACGTCGGGCCGGCCGGCCTCGTCCACGGTGGCCAGGGAGAGGGTGTGCGGCTCGGTCTGGCCGGCGGCGACCGCAGCCGTGAACCAGTCGTGGAAGAGGGAGAGGGGCTCGGGCGGGGCGCCCGCCGGGTCGAAGGAGGGGAGCTCGGTGTCCCAGACCCGGAGGGAGCGGAGGGCGTGGTGGAAGTCGGTCATGCGGTCACCGTAGGGCGCGGGGCCGCCGGAGCGCCGGTCGGCGCGGTGTAGTCCTCGATCGGGACCGCGTTGGCCGCCGACTGGATGCCGTCGCGGATCTTCTTCGCGATGAGGTTCTTCCAGGGGGTCTTCGGCAGGGTCCGCACCATGAGCATGCGCAGGGCGATCTTCCACTTCGAGTCGACGGTCATCTCCTTGACGAAGCCCTCGGCCATCCTCTGGTTCTGCTCGACGCCCGGCCGCATGCGCTCCTCGTAGCGGGCGAAGGCCACCGTGTGGTCGCCGCCGGCCCGGGCCAGCTCGCCCGCCAGGACGTAGGCGCCGGTGAGGGCGAGGCCGGTGCCCTGGCCGGAGGCGGGGGAGGCGCAGTGCGCGGCGTCGCCGAGCAGGACGACGCGCCCGCGTGACCAGCGGTCCATCTCGACGAGGGACATGGAGTCGAGGTAGAAGTCGTCGGCGTCGGCCGCGTGCTCCAGGAGCCGGGGGACCTCCCAGCCGTCGCCCGCGAAGGTGTCGGCGAGCAGCCGCTTCTGGCCGTTGACGTCCCGGAGGTCGTAGGGGACGTCCTCGGGGGCGGAGAAGACGAAGAGGTTCTTGGCGTCCGTCTCGCCGGAGGCGCTGTAGACGCAGAGCAGCTTCCGCGGGATCGCGTGGTACGTCTCCCAGCGGTCGAGGCCCAGGTGGTTGGGGGCGGTGAAGATGGAGATGTACGCGCCGAGGTGGCGCTTGAACCGCTCCTCCGGACCGAAGGCGAGCTTCCGGGTGTTCGAGTGGAGCCCGTCGGCGCCGACGACGAGGTCGAAGCGGCGGACGGTGCCGCTGTCGAAGGTCACGGTGACGCCGTCGGCGTCCTCCGTCAGGGCGCCGATGGAGTCGCCGAAGAGGTACTCGACGTCCTCGCGGGTCCGCTCGTACAGGATGCGGGCGAGGTCGCCGCGCATGATCTCGTCGTCCTCCTCGACGCGTCCGCCGAAGATGTCGGCGGGCAGCTCGCCGATGGTCCGGCCGGCGTCGTCGACGTACGAACCGCCGCGCATGTCCGTGGATTTGGCGCGGATCTCGTCGAGGATCCCCATCCGGCGGCAGATCTCGATCGCGGTGCCGCGGATGTCGACCTTGTAGCCGCCGGTGCGGAGCTCGGGGGCGCGCTCGACGACGGTGGGGGCGAAACCGTAGCGGTGCAGCCAGAGGGCGAGGGCAGGGCCGGCGACGGAGGCGCCGGAGATGAGGACGGTCTTCGCGGCGGTCTTCGCGGTGCTGCTCATGGCGGACTCCTTGTCGGTGGTGCGGGCGTCTCCTTGCCCGCACCGATGACTATACGGATGTCCTACACGACTGTCTATGACGCTTGTATAGATTCTTGGGGGAGGGCTCCGGCGCCTCAGTCGCGACCGAGCACCACCGTCCCCGAGGAGCAGAACCAGCCCCCCGTCCCCGACGCCACCGCCAGTCGCGGCAGCGAGCCGTCCGCCCGCCGCACCTGGAGCCCGGGCGCCTCCCCGCGCAGCTGCCGTACCGCCTCCACCAGCAGGAACAGCCCGCGCATCCCGGGATGGCAGGCCGAGAGCCCACCGCCGTCCGTGTTCACCGGCAGTCGCCCCTTCTCCCCGAAGAACGCCCCGCCCTCGCCCTTCGCGCAGAAGCCCAGGTCCTCCAGGGTCACCAGGGTCATGTAGGTGAAGGCGTCGTAGATCTCGGCGAGGTCGACGTCGGCCGGGCGCACCCCCGCCCGCTCGAAGGCGAGCCGGCCGCTGACCGCCGCCGGGGAGACCGTGAAGTCCTCCCACTCCGACATCGTGGTGTGCGAGACGTGCTCGCCCGTGCCGAGGACCCAGACGGGGGCCGTCCGGCAGTCCTTCACGTACTCCTCGGCGACCAGCAGCACCGCGCAGCCGCCGTCGCTGCGCAGGCAGCAGTGCAGCTTGGTGAACGGGTCCGCGATCATCGGCCCGTCCAGGACGTCGTCGACGGTGATCGGGTCCCGGAACATCGCCTCGGGGTTGAGCGCCGCGTTCGCCCGCGCCTCCACGGCGATCCCGGCGAGCTGCTCCAGGGTCGTCCCGTACTCGTGCATGTGGCGGCGGGCGGCCATCGCGTACTTGGCGATCAGGGTGTGCCCGTACGGGACTTCGAACTGCAGCGGGCCGCGTGAGCCGAAGGAGAGGTTCGCGGTGCGGCGCCGGGCCCGGATGTCGGCGCGGGCCGTGGAGCCGTACACGAGCAGCACCGCGTTCGCGTGGCCGGCGGCGATCGCGTCGGCGGCGTGCGCGGCCATGACCTCCCAGGTGGCGCCGCCGACGGCGGTCGAGTCCACCCAGCGGGGGCGCAGGCCCAGGTATTCGGCGACCTCGACCGGGGCGAGCGTGCCGAGCCCCGTCGAGGCGAGGCCGTCGATCAGCGAGCGGTCGAGGCCGCTGTCCGCGAGGGCGCGCCGGGCGGCCTGGGCGTGGAGTGCGTACGGGGTGGCCTCGTCGACGCGTCCGCAGTCGGAGAGGGAGACGCCGACGACGGCGACGCGGCGGGGGCTGCGTGGAGTGGCGACCATGAATCTGACGGTACATCAGATCGGCTGAATCGGGACCGGCGCTTCTCTGGGCAACCGGCACTGTACCGCCCTAGCATGACGGACCGTCAGATACGGAGGGAGCTCCATGGACGCCGCCGACACAGCAGCCGACGCCGACACAGCGGCCGACGCCGCCGCGCTCACCGAGGAGCAGCAGAAGATCCGCCGCACCCTGCGGGACCTGCTCGCCGAACGGACCGGACCGGAGGAGAACCACGCCGCCACCGCCACCCCCGAGGGGTACGACCCCGAGCTCTGGGCCCGGCTGTCCGGCACCCTCGGCCTCGCGGGCCTCGCCCTCCCCGCGGAGTACGGAGGCGGTGGCCACGGACCCGCCGGACTCGCCCTCGCCTGCGAGGAGACCGGCCGCGCCCTCGCGCCCTCCCCGCTCCTCGCCACCGCCGTGCTCGCCGCCCCGCTGATCGCGGCCCTCGGCACCCCCGCCCAGCGCGCCGAACTCCTCCCGCGCCTCGTCGACGGGAGCCTGACCTGCGCCCTCGCCGTCCCGGGCGGCTCCCTCGCGCTCGCCCTCGGCCTGACCGGCGACAACACGGCGGAGGACTGGTCGGGCGGCGGCCGGGCCGGCGGGATCCAGGCGCGCGCCGTGCCCGGGGACGGCGCCGGGGCCGGGGGTGTGGGTGTGGGCGGTGCCGGGGACGGAGCCGGCGCCGACGGGCGCGGCGCCGGCGTCGGCTCCGGTGGCTGGCGGCTGTACGGGGAGGCCGCCCAGGTCCTCGACGGGCACAGCGCGGACCTGCTCCTCGTCGCCGCCCACACCGGCGGCTTCGCCCGCAGCCGCACGCTCCTCTTCCTCGTGCGGGAGCGGGAGGGCGGGATCCCCGGGCTCGTACGGACCCGGCGGACCGCCCTCGACCTCACCCGCCCCCACGCCACCGTCGAACTCCGGGACGCCGAGGCCGAACTCCTCGGCGAGGAACCGGCCGACGTCCTCGGCGCGCTCGCGGCCACCGGCCGCACCGCCGCCGTGATGCTCGCCGCCGAGGCGGTCGGCGCCGCCGGTGCCGCGCTCGACCGGGCCATCGCCGGCCTCGGCCCGCGCGCCCGCCCCGGCCACCGGCCCGCCAGTGCCCTCCAGGCGGCCAGGAGCACCCTCGCCGACCTCTACGTCCGGGTCGAGGCCGCCCGCTCCCTGACCTACTGCGCGGCCAGGGAGCCCGGAACCGGTCCCGGAACCGGTCCCGAGAGCGGGCCGCTCGCGCTCGCCCAGGCCCTGGAGGCCCTGCGCGCCACGGCGGGCGAGGGCGTCCGGCTCCACGGAGGCGGCACCACCGGGGAACGGGAGGCGCGGCTCTTCTACCAGCGGGCCGCCTCCGACGAACTGCTCTTCGGACCCGCCCGGCGGCTGCGCGCCCGGGCGGCGGAACGGACCGGACTCTTCGGAGAGGTGGCGGCCTAGATGCCCGTCGGCGTGAGACTGATGCAGAAGGTGTCCTCGACCCGGACGTTCGCCCGGATCGCCCCGCACGTCATCCCCGCGATGGACAAGGCCGTGCACCGGCTGACCGGGGGAAAGGTGCTGCTCAGCGCCCGGATGCTGCCGGGCGTGATCCTCACCGCGCGGGGCGCGAGGAGTGGCCTGCCGCGGGTGACGCCGCTCGCCTGCATGCCGGAGCCGGACGGCGGCTGGCTGCTCATCGGCTCCAACTTCGGCCGGCCGGGCCACCCCGCCTGGACGGCGAACCTCCTCGCCCACCCGGACGTCGAGGTCAACTGGCGGGGTGAGGACATCCCCGTACGGGCGGAGCTCCTCGCGGGGGAGGCGCGGGCGGCGGCCTGGAAGGCGGCGCTCGGGTTCTGGCCGCCCTACGCCACGTACCAGCAGCGGGTGGAGCGGGAGATCAGGCTCTTCCGGCTGACCCGGCGCTGAGACTCCCTTCGCATTCTCCGGCCGGGAAACGCCGACGCCGACGGCGGTATCCGCTCCGTGGGGGCGGAGCGGGACCGCCGTCGGCGTCGACGACAGGACGGGTGGAGGAGGAGGGAAGGGCTATCTGGTCGGCTTCTTGCCGGTGATGCCCAGGTGGACCAAGAGGGCGAGGTTCGGCTTGAGTTCGGCCTGCTTGACGCCCCAGGTCTGGAAGCCCTTCTGGTGACCGGCGACCGAGGCCAGCATCGCCACCAGGGAGCCCGCCATGGCGGCCGGGTTGACCTCCTTGTCGACCTTGCCCTTGGCCTGGAGCTCCTTCACCGCGTCCGTGAGGGAGTTGGTGACCGAGTTCAGGATCTTCATGCGGATCTTGTAGAACCTCTTGTCGCCCTCGGCGGCACCGAGGTCCACGACACGGAGGATCGCGTCGTGCTTGCGCCAGAAGTCCAGGAAGCCTTCGACGAGTTCCTCCGAGGTCTGCCAGCCGGCCTTGCCGACCCAGGAGCGGCCGGAGACGAGCTCGGTCAACCCGGCGCCCTCCTTGGCCATTTCCTCCGCGATCTCGAGAACGGCACCCTCGACGTCCGGGAAGTACTGATAGAACGTCGCGGGTGAAGTACCCGCCTTCCGGGCCACATCGATGACCTTGACGTCCCGGTAGGGCGAGGAGCTGAGCATCTCACCGAGGCAGTCGAGCAGCTTCTGCCGCGTCGCCTGACCGCGTCGTCCGGCCACGCGGCCGTCGACGGTGCGTACTTGTCCTGTCATGCCGTCAGCTTACCGAGGGGGGATCGGCGCGCGATTCGGCCGAGTGCAAATGGGGTGCGGCCCTGCTCCGGGCGCGTTCCACGAGGTCGGCGCGGCGTGGCGGCCCGGCGCGGAGGGGGCGGGTTCAAGCCACGGGGAGGGCAGGTCGCGGAGGCCGCGGATCGGCCGACGGATCGGCCGACGGATCGGCCGACGGATCGGCCGACGGGCCCCGTACCCGAATAGGCTTATGAACAGCCTGTGGACAACTTCGGTGGACAACCCAAGCGTCCCAAGGGATCCGGGCCCGCGGCAGACCCATAAATCGCCTTTATGTTCCCATGTCGGGGCGTGCGGGAGGCCCTCCGCCGTCCTAGCGTGGAGCCATGGCCGTACGCACTGAGGGCACCCCGTGCTGGGTGGACGCGCAGCTTCCCGATCTCGAAGCGGGCAAGCGCTTCTACGGCGAGCTCTTCGGCTGGACCTTCGACCCCGACCGCGACGAAGCCCTCCTCGACGGACGCCGGGTCGCCGGGCTCCTCCCCAAGCGGGACGGCCGCATGCCCACCACCTGGACCGTCTACCTCGCCACCGAGAACGCGGGCACCCTCGCCGCCCGGATCAAGGCCGCAGGCGGGCAGATGGTCATGGAGCCCTACCCCGTCGGCCCGTTCGGCGTCATGGCGCTGGCCGCCGACCCCGGCGGCGCCGTCTTCGGGCTCCGCCAGGCCGGCGACGACGACGGCTTCGAGGCGACGAACGAGCCGGGCGCCTTCTGCTGGATGGAGGTGTACACCCGCCGGCCTGACGCCGTCGACACCTTCTACGCCACCGTCTTCGGCTATCTCGGCCGCCAGGCCGACGCCGACGACGAGGGCCGGGACCCCGGCTTCGACTACCGCGTCTGGTCGCCCCCCGGCTCCCGGCCCGGCGACGACAGCGCCTTCGGCGGGCGCGCGGTCATCAGCGACGACTTCCCCGCCGAGATGCCCGGCCACGTCCTCGTCTACTTCGTCGTCGTCGACTGCGACGAGGCCTGCGAGACCACCGTCCGGCTCGGCGGCCGGGTCGCCACCCCGCCCTTCGACACCCCGCACGGCCGCATCGCCGTCCTCCACGACAACCAGGGCGCCCGCTTCGCCGTCCTCTCGGAGCCGTCCTCCACGGTGTGAGGCATCCGCTCCGGATGGCTCCGAAATGAGGTGTGACACCCCGATCCGCCCCCGGGTTCGCAACCAGGCCCTCGGACAGGAAGAATCAGGGCCACGGGGCCGTACCCTCATGGCCCGTACGGGGAGGTGGCAGGCAAGTGGAACAGCTGACGCAGCACGACCCGAGACGTATCGGGCCCTTCGAGGTGCTGGGCCGGCTCGGCGCGGGCGGAATGGGCCTGGTCTATCTCGCGCGATCGGCCTCGGGCCGGCGCGTGGCGATCAAGACCGTGCGCACGGAGCTCGCCGAGGACCAGCTGTTCCGGGTCCGCTTCACCCGGGAGGTGGAGGCCGCCCGGGCGGTCTCGGGCTTCTACACGGCCGCCGTGGTGGACGCCGACCCGCGTGCCGCCGTGCCGTGGCTGGCCACCGCCTATGTCCCGGCGCCCTCGCTCGAAGAGATAGTGAACGAGTGCGGGCCGCTCCCGGCCCAGGCCGTGCGCTGGCTCGCGGCCGGTGTCGCCGAGGCCCTCCAGTCCATCCACGGTGCGGGCCTGGTCCACCGCGACCTCAAGCCCTCCAACGTCCTCGTCGTCGAGGACGGTCCCCGGGTGATCGACTTCGGCATCGCGTCGGGCGTCTCCAACACGCGCCTGACCATGACCAACGTCGCCGTCGGCACCCCCGCCTACATGTCGCCCGAGCAGGCCCGCGACTCGCGCAGCGTCACCGGCGCGAGCGACGTCTTCTCGCTGGGCTCCATGCTGGTCTTCGCCGCCACCGGCCACGCGCCCTTCCACGGCGCCAACCCGGTCGAGACCGTCTTCATGCTGCTCCGCGAAGGCCCCGACCTGGAGGGCCTGCCCGAGGAGCTGCGGCCCCTCATCGACTCCTGCATGCAGATGGACGTCACCCGGCGGCCCAGCCCGGCCGACCTCCAGGCCCAGCTCGCCCCGCACCTCTTCGGTCCCGGCAGCGACGACAGCGGTACGGCCTCGGCCTGGCTGCCGCACCGCGCCACCGCCATGATCGAGGCCCGGCGCAACGGCGGCCGCACCGCCCCCGGGCCGGCCGCGCCGCCGATGCCGCCGCGACCGCCCCGCGAGCCCGCCGACCGGTCCGGTGACCCGCGCTCCCCGGAGCCAGGCCCCCGGCACCCCGAGCCCTCGCACGCCGGCGGCCGGCAGCCCGAGCCCGCGCACCTCGGCGGCCGGCACGCCGGTCCCGCCGAGAGCGCCGGCGGCCCCGTCCGGCTGGGCGGCGCCACCGTCCCGATCGGCCCCGGTCCCCGGGTCTCCGACACCCGGGCCGCGCTCGCCGTCGGCCGGAGCGCCGACGCGGGCCCGGCGACCGGCTGGATCCGGCCGCCCGCCGGCGGTCCCCACGGCGCCGAGCCCGGCCCGCTCCCGGGCTCCCGCCCCGTCGCCGTACCCCCGCAGGGGGATCCGGCCGCCCCGGCGCAGCCGCCGGAGCCCGGTCCCTGGCGTCCCTGGCGCTTCCGGATGTCGAACGACGTCTGGGGCACCCCGGTCGTCGACGGCGACCTGCTCTACGTGACCTCCTTCGAGGTGCACGCGCTGGACACCGGGAGCGGCCGGCGCCAGTTCAAGACCCGGGACGTGGCCTGGTCGATGGCCGTCTCCTCGGGCCGTATCCACGCCTCCGACGGGCCCACGCTGTACGCGCTCGACGCGACCGACGGCAGCGAGCGCTGGCGGCTGCACACGGACGCCTGGGTGTACTCCCTCCGGGTGGACCGGGGCACTGTCGTCACCGGTACGCGCGGTGGCGGAGTCCAGGGCTGGGAGGCCTCCAACGGCGCAAAGCTGTGGGAGATCACCGGCGCCCAGACCGACTTCGAGACCCCGGAGGCGGGTCCCGCCGTGCACGGCGACACCGTGTACGTCTGGAAGGACGCCCGGCTCCAGGCCCTCGACGCCCGGACGGGTGTGGAGCGCTGGTCCTACCCGATCGGGGACGCCGCCTCCTGCGCCAACGTGCCGGTGCGGGTCGCCCCGGCCGAGGACGGCTGCGTGTACGTCTCCGCCGGCACCCGGGTCCTCTCGATCGACATCGCCGCCGGGCACGTCCGCTGGCACTTCGAGGCGCCCGCCGTCTTCCTCTCCCCGCCCGCGTTCGCTCCGGGACCGGCCGTCACGGGCGGCGGGGTGTACCTCTCCGACCACCTCGGCACGGTGTACGCGCTCGACGCCACGACCGGCCAGGACCGGTGGCGGATCGCGACCGAGCCGCGCCAGTCGGCCGAGCCGGTGCTCGTCGCCGACGGCAACGTCCATGTCGGCAGCGGCAGCGCGCTCTACACGCTCGACGCGGTCACCGGCACCCCGAGGTGGCGGTTCGCGGCGGGCGGTGAACTCGTCGGCTCCCCGGTCGTCGCCGACGGCCGGGTGCACTTCGGCTCCGCCGACCACGTCCTCTACACGCTGGACGCGACGGGCGGCCAGCTGCGCTGGAAGCTCGCCACGGGCGGCGAGATCACCGGCTCGCCGGTGGCGAAGGGCGGGGTCGTGTACGCGTGCAGCAAGGACCGCTGCGTGTACGCGCTCGACGCGGTCAAGGGCACGGCCACGGGCAGGGGGCCCGCGCCCCGCTGACGACGGCTCCCCGCCGACGACGGCTCCCCGCCGACGACGGCTCCCCGCTACCGCTGCGGGGGCCCGTCCCGCCGCGGTGGTCCGTCCTGCTCCGGGTCCCAGGTCGGGACGTCGTAGGGCTGCGTCGGGGCGGCGTGCGGGGCCGAGGCCTGCGGGTGGCGGTGCGGTCCGTCCGCGTCGTCCGTGACCGGCGGCGGCCCGTCCAACGTGGGGTGGGTGGGCCGCGGCTCGTGGTCCGCCCGGTCCAGCCGGTGCGTGCGGTGCCGGCCCGACATGACGAGCGCGCCGAGGAGCAGCAGCACCCCGCCGCCGAAGGCGTTGGCGACCCCGTCGCCCAGGCCCGTACCGTCGCCGGAGATCACGAGGCTGCCCTCGGCCTGCCCGACACGCACCATCCAGAAGACCGTGAAGCCGAGGACGACGAGCCCGGCGAAAGCGACGAGGAGCCGGGAGCGCAGGGCGACCCCGAGGACCGTGACGAGGGCGGCGAAGGCGAAGGGCAGCAGGATCGAGCCGAGCAGGTCGGCCTTCGTGTCCGTGATGCCGGTGAACAGCTCGTCGATCGCGTAATCGCGTCCGTGACGGCCGTCGTACCAGGCACGGAAGGGGCTCCAGACGGCGGCCGTCGCTCCGGCGAGGGCCAGAACCGAGCCGATGACGTTGCGGATCATCTGTCGGCCTCCTGGACGGTCCGGCTCTCGCTCCCGACGCTACGCCGGGTGCGGGGGGCCCGCCATTTGCGGCCCGGAACATGCCCTAGGGTGTGGCGCGGACACGACAGCACGAGGAGGGCCGATGGTGCGCACGCGCCTGAAGATGGCGGCGACGCTCACGGTGGTGGTGCTCGCGCTGACCGGATTCCAGACCGGCCACGGCAGCAGCAGCGGCGGCGGCAGTGGGAAGAGCAAGAGCGGCAAGAGCCGCTCGGACTCCGACGACGACTCGGGCGGCGGCTGCTCCAGTGACGAGAAGAGCAACGACGACTACAGCGGCTCGGACGGCTCGGGCGGCTCGGGCGGCTCCGAGGTCACGCCCAGCCCCACCTCGGAGACGGTGAAGATCGAGGTCGTCGTGGTGGACTGCGTGAAGTCCGCCCAGAAGAAGCGCAAGGGCAAGCCCGCCCGTAAGGCGGACACCACGGCGACCCTGAAGGCCGTCTCGCGCGACGAGCTCCCGGGGACGTACTGGGTCACCCTGCACTTCAGGAACGCGTCGGGCACGGTGCAGAGCATCGGCGAGATCGGTGTCACCGTCGGGAGCCACGAGACGAAGACCTTCGAGGTCAAGATGGAGAACCCGCAGTTCGTCGACCGGGTGACGAACTGCTGGGTCTACGAGGTGCGCAGGCACTACACCACCGCGCTGCCTACCGAGTCCGGTACCCCTTCCCCCTCCCCGTGAACAGGCCCGCCTGACGTTCCGGCGGCAGGTTTCCCAGCGTGATCAGGTGCGGCGCGTGGGCGAGGGCCGGGGTGCGGGACGCCTCCGTGACCGACCAGAGCGCCCGGACCGTGCCCTGGACGGCCTCGGTCGGGTGCGCGGCGACGACGGCCGCGGCCCGCAGGGCGGCCTCCAGCGCCCCGCCGGCCGGGGTCAGCTCGGAGACGAGCCCCGTCTCGTACGCGCGCCGGGCCGAGATCCGTTCCGCGCTGCCCATCAGGGCCATCCGGGCGATCTCCCCGTAGGGCATCCGCTGGGCCATGTGGATGGTCTCGAAGGCGCTGACCATCCCGTAGGTGGTGTGCGGGTCGAAGAAGGTGGCGTCCTCGCCGGCGACCAGGAACTCCGCCTCGCCGAGCAGGTAGAACGCCCCGCCGCAGGCCATGCCCTCGACGGCGGCGATCACCGGTTTCCACAGGTCGTTCGCCTTGGGGCCGATCGTGAGCAGGGGGTCGTCGATCGTGTACGGGGACGAGGGCTGCGGGATGTTCCCGGCGGCGTCCCGGTCGATCCCCGTGCAGAAGGCCCGCCCGCCGGACCCGGTGACGACGATCGCGCGGACCTCGTCCTCGTACCGGAACCCCCGCCAGACGGAGGCGAGGTCGCGGGCCATGTCCAGGGTGATCGCGTTGTGCTTCTCCGGCCGGTCGAGGGTGACGACCGCGACCCCGGTCTCCTTGTCGCGTTCGACGCGGACGGCCATCTAGCCGCGCTCCAGGAGCCAGCGGGGGACCGTGACGCCGTCGACCTCGGTGAAGGCGACCTTCACCGGGGCACCGATGCGCAGCCGGCCCGCGTCGAGCGAGTTCAGGGGTGCGTCGGGGGTGGTGACGACGTTGCCGGCGAGGCGGATGCGGGGGGCGTCGGCCAGTTCGACGAGGACCGCGTTGTACCCGGGCTGGGCGGCGTAGTCGGGCAGGAGCGGCGGGTGGGGCAGGACGTACGACCAGATGCGGCCGCGTCCTGACATGAGCCGCCATTCGCTGTCGAAGGAGTGGCAGTGCGGGCAGCAGGGGCGGGGCGGGAAGCGGAGCTCGCCGCAGTCGGGGGCCGCGCAGGCCTGGACGCGGAGCTCGCCCCGGGCGGCGTACTCCCAGAAGGGGGCGCCGTCCTCGTCGGTGACGGGTGTCAGCATCGGCATGGTGTCTCGGCTCCTCAGGCTCGAAGGAGGATCGCGGAGGTGGGGACGCCCTCGCCGGCCGTGACCAGGCAGGTGGCGGCGTCGGGCACTTGGGCGGTGGAGCTGCCGCGGAGCTGCTTCACGCCCTCGTTGATGAGGTTGAAGCCGTGGACGTACGCCTCGCTCAGTCCGCCGCCGCCGGTGTTGAGGGGCAGCCGGCCGCCGATCTCCAGGGCGCCGCCTTCGGTGAACGCGGCGCCCTCGCCGCGGCCGCAGAAGCCGTAGCCCTCCAGGGAGAGCGGGACGAGCGGGGTGAAGGCGTCGTAGATCTGGGCGACGTCGACGTCCTCGGGGCCGAAGTCGGCCTGTTTCCAGAGGTGTCGGGCGGCGGTCCAGGCGGGTCCGGAGAGCGGGTCGTCGTTCCAGTAGTTGACCATGCCGTGATGCTGGGCGGGCAGGCCCTGGGCGGCGGAGTGGACGTAGACCGGCTTCTGGCGGCAGTCGCGGGCGCGTTCGGCGGAGACGATGACGCAGGCGAGGGCGCCGTCGGTCTCCAGGCAGTTGTCGAAGAGGCAGAGCGGCTCGCTGATCCAGCGGGAGGTCATGTACATCTCGCGGGTCAGGGGCCGCTCGTACATGATCGCGGAGGGGTTCTGGTTGGCGCGGTTGCGGCAGGCGAGCGCGACGTTGAAGAGGTGGTCGCGGGTGGCGCCGTACTCGTGCATGTAGCGGCGGGCGAGCATGCCGATCTCGTCGGCGGGGCGGAGCAGCCCGAAGGGGCGGGTCCACTGGCCGGGGGTGGGCAGCTGGGCGGCGGTGTTCTTCCAGGGGCGGGGGCCGGAGCCCCGCTTCCGGGAGCGCCAGGCGACGCCGACGCTCGCCTGGCCGGTGGCGACGGCGGCGGCGAGGTGGCCGACGGTGGCGCAGGAGCCGCCGCCGCCGTAGCCGACCTTGGAGAAGAAGGTGACGTCGCCGGCGCCGATGGCCTTGGCGACCTCGACCTCGTCCGTCTCCTCCATCGTGTACGAGGCGAAGCCGTCGACCTCGGAGGGGTCGATCCCGGCGTCGTCGAGGGCGGCGAGGATCGCCCGGCAGGCGAGGGCCTTCTCGGACTCGGGGAGGTGTTTCGCGAAGGCGGTCTGTCCTATGCCGACGATGGCCGTGGCGTCCTTGAGCACCGTACCTCCTTTTGGGGCAGCACTGCTGACAGCGCGTCAGGTTACAACTAATCTGACGGATAGTCAGCTAAAGGGAGGGGTGGGCATGCGCGGCGACCTGGAGTGGGGCACGATTCCCGGGCTCGTACGGGCGGCGGCCGAGCGGTACGGGGCGCGGGAGGCCGTCGTCGACGGACGCGTCCGCGTCACCTACGCCGAACTCGGCGAGCGCGTCGAGCGGGCGGCCGCCGCCTGCATCGCCACCGGGGTACGGGCGGGGGACCGGGTGGCGATCTGGGCGCCCAACACCCTCGACTGGATCGTCTCGGCGCTCGGCGCCGTCTCCGCGGGCGCCGTCCTCGTCCCCCTGAACACCCGCTTCAAGGGCACCGAGGCGGCCCACGTCCTCCAGCGCTCCCGGGCCCGCCTGCTCTTCGTCACCGGCACCTTCCTCGGCACCTCGTACGTGGCCTCCCTGCGCCGCTCGGGCGTCGCGCTCCCGCACCTGGAGAAGGCCGTCGTCCTCGGCGACACCGCGCCCGACGACGCGGGCTGGACGACCTGGAAGGCCTTCCTCGCGGAGGGCGACCGGGTCCCGGCCGCGCGGGTGCGCGCCCGGGCCGACGCGATCGACCCCTCCGACCCCTCCGACATCATCTACACCTCAGGCACCACCGGCCGGCCCAAGGGGGCCGTCATCGGCCACGCCCAGAGCCTGCGCTGCTACGAGGTCTGGTCCGAGCTCGCCGGCCTCCGGGAGGGCGACCGCTACCTCGTCGTCAACCCGTTCTTCCACACCTTCGGGTACAAGGCCGGGATCCTCGCCTGCCTCATGCGCGGTGCCGTGATCGTCCCGCAGCCCGTCTTCACCGTGGACACGGTCCTCGCCAACATCGCCGCCGAGCGCATCACGGTCCTCCCCGGGCCGCCCACCCTTCACCAGTCCCTCCTGGACCACCCCGCCCGCGCGGCCCACGACCTCTCCTCGCTCCGCCTCGTCGTGACGGGCGCGGCGGTGGTCCCGCTCCGGCTCGTCGAACGCCTCCGCACCGAACTGGGGATCGGCACGGTCCTCAC
Organism: Streptomyces venezuelae; assembly: GCF_008642375.1. Classification (NCBI taxonomy): domain Bacteria; kingdom Bacillati; phylum Actinomycetota; class Actinomycetes; order Kitasatosporales; family Streptomycetaceae; genus Streptomyces; species Streptomyces venezuelae. The sequence goes on from NZ_CP029194.1 coordinate 4,981,551, forward strand.
GGCGTACGGCCTCTCCGAGGCGAGCGGCCTCGTCACCATGTGCCGCCGCGACGACCCGGCCGGGACGGTCGCCACGACCTCGGGCCGGCCCGTACCCGACACCGAGGTCAGGCTCTCGCCGACCGGCGAGGTCCTCGTCCGCGGGCACCACGTCATGCGCGGCTACTTCGAGGACGAGGAGGCGACGGCGGCGGCGATCGACGAGGACGGCTGGCTGCGCACGGGGGACGTCGGGGTCCTGGACGAGGCGGGGAACCTGCGGATCACGGACCGGCTGAAGGACATGTTCATCGTGGGCGGCTTCAACGCCTATCCGGCCGAGATCGAGCAACTCCTGGGCCTGCACCCCGACATAGCGGACGTCGCGGTCGTCGGGATCCCCGACCGGAGGCTCGGCGAGGTCGGCAAGGCCTTCGCGGTGCGCCGGGCGGGGGCGCGGGTGACGGCGGACGACCTGATCGCCTGGTCGCGGCGGGAGATGGCGAACTACAAGGTGCCGCGGGAGGTCGAGTTCGTGACGGAGCTGCCGAGGAACGCGAGCGGGAAGGTGGTGAAGGGGGAGCTGCGGGCGAGAACGGACGCGGCGCCGGACGGGGCAGAGGCGGATACGGCGGCCGATGCGACGGCGGAGGCGGCGGCGGGCTGAGGCCGGGGACCGAGGTCGGGGGCGGAGGCTGCGGGCCGAGGCGGCGGGGCGTGATGGGCCCGTGCAACCAACTCCGCGCGTGTACACGTCATATGGGCAGTCTTACGTTTCCTTTACCTCGCCCCTCGCCCCCTCCTCCAGGAGCAGCCGGTGTCGACGCAAGAGATCGCTCTCACCCTCACCCCGCAGCAGGCCGCCACCGGCGTCGTCATCCCGGTCACCCTGCCGACCGGCCCCACGCAGCTCAGCGTCCCGCCCTGCCGCCACGGCGACCTCGTCCCGGTGTGGCTCGGCGACACCGTGGTGCACCTGCGCATCACCGTCGCCGCCGGCCGGCGGCCCGCCAAGAAGTCCGGCTTCCTCGGCTGCCTGGTCCCGCTCGTCGTGATCGGCGGGCTCGTCGGAGCGTCGTTCCTCCTGAACGACGACGACAACGACCCGCCCGGCTCCCGGGGCCCCGGCCCGATCCCGACCTTCTCGGTCTCGCCGTTCCCCACCCTCGACCCGCTCGGCACGGCCACCGGGGCGCCCGGCACCCCCACCGACGCCCCGACCGAGGAGAAGCCGGACCCCTTCGACAAGGGCACCTGCCTCAACGGGCAGCTGCCCGACTCCGAGACCGCGCAGACCGTCGACGACGTCGAGGAGGTCCCCTGCTCGGCCTCCGACGCCCACTACAAGGTGATCCAGACCTTCCCGTTCACCTCCGACATGGGCAAGTGCAACGCCAACCCCAAGACCCAGTACGCCTTCTCGCACCGCTACACGATGAACGGCGCCGTCGTCAGCCAGTACGTGTACTGCCTGGTCGGCCTGGGTTCCTACGCCCGCTGACGGACGAGTACGACGATCCCGGCCTCGTCCCGCACGACCCGCCACCCCTGGCCCACGGCCTGGCGCAGCACCCGCCCGACCGCACCCGCAGGCCAGGCCTCCGTCCGGTCCGCCACGACCCACTCCACGGCGGGGCTCCGGCCGAGCACCCCGTCCGCGACGAGGTGCACGGTCGCCCGGTCGGTCAGGTGCGGGGCGAGGCTGTTGCTCGCCGCGACCCGAACCCCGTCGGGGACGAGCGCCAGGGCCTCGCGGGCCGCGGCCTCCCGGGGGCTCTCCCGCCAGAAGCCCGGCGTGGCGAGGGAGGCAAGTGGCTGCGCGGGCAGCAGCAGGAGCGCGACGGCCACGGGCACGGAGAGCGGCAGCCGTACGCCCCGGCGCAGGGCGTCGACGAGCGCGGCGAGCGCGATCGGCACGAGGACCGCCGAGTAGTGCAGACCCGGCTCCCAGTGGGCCGGGTTGGCGGAGGTGAACCGCCAGGCAAGGGTCGGCAGGAGCAGCAGGGCGAGCGGGCTCCGCACGACGAGCCCACCGGTCACCGCGAGCAGCAGCAGGACGGTCAGCACCTTCACGTGCCAGCCGTCGAGGAGCCCGTACGCACCGGTGACCTGGCTCGCGTACAGGTACTGCCCGTCCGGCGCGAAGGCCGGCACCACCCCGTACACGATCAGGACCGTGCCGAGCGCCGACCCGGCGGTGAGGGCGAGCCCGGTGCGGCGGTCCTGCCGGGCGAGCAGCAGCCCGAAGACCGCGGTGGTCGCGCCCAGGTCCTCCTTCACGAGGAGCAGGGCGGCGGCCCAGCACGCGGCGGCGCGGGTCCGCCCGTCCAGGTAGGCGCGGCAGGCGAGGGCGAGCAGGGGCACGGCGAAGGCGACCTCGTGGAAGTCGAAGCCGACGAGCTGCTGCACCCCCCAGCCGAGCCCGCAGGCCGTCCCGGTCGCGAGCGCGGCGAACCGCCGCTCCGGCAGGTGGTGCTGGGCGGTGCGGGCGAGGACGTACACGGCGAGGGCGACGAGCGCGGCCTGCGCGACGAGGAGCGTGCCGACGTGCGGGGCGAGCCGGTAGAGCGGCCCGAGGAGGGCCAGGACCGGGTGGAAGTGGTCGCCGAGGAGCGGGTACGCGTCGGCGGCGAAGCCCGGCGGAGCGGTCGCGGCCCGGATCTCGGAGGCGGGCGCCCGCCCCTCCGCGTAGGAGCGCACGGCCTGCCCGAAGATCCCGAGGTCGTATCCGGTGCTCCGGAAACGGGCGTGCTCGCGCAGCGCGAGGACGGCATGGAGGACGAAGAAGACGGAGGCGAGGAGCGCGGGGACGGCACGGGAGGCGGTGGGCAGCGGCTTCAGGGGCAGGCGCTCGGCGGCGGGCTCAATGATCAAGGCCATGAGGGGGAAGCCTCGGAGACCGCCCCTGAGCGGGTCCTGAAGGACCCTGAGGATTTCCTCAGCACCGTCTCCGCCGGCCCGGCGATACTCGGTCCCATGCGCGTACTGGTGATCGAGGACGAGGAGCGGATCGCCGCCTCGCTGCGGCGCGGCCTCTCGGCCGTCGGGTACACGGTCGACGTCGCCCACGACGGCGTGACCGGGCTCCACCTGGCCCGGGAGCACCGCTACGCGGCGGTCCTCCTCGACATCATGCTGCCCGGACTCAACGGCTACCAGGTCTGCTCGCGGCTGCGCGCCGAGTCCAACGACGTACCGGTGATGATGCTGACGGCCAAGAACGGCGAGTACGACGAGGCCGAGGGCCTCGACACCGGCGCCGACGACTACCTGGCCAAGCCCTTCTCGTACGTCGTCCTGGAGGCCCGCCTCCGCGCCCTCCTCCGCCGCGGCGGCGCCCGCACGCGCACGCTCCTGGAGTGCGACGACCTGTGGCTGGACCCGGCACGCCGGACCTGCGGCCGGGGCGCGGCCGACATCTCCCTCACCCCGAAGGAGTTCGGGGTGCTCCAGTGCCTGCTCCTGCGCCCCGACGAGGTCGTCCCGACGCTCGACATCCTCGACGAGGTGTGGTCGGCGGACTTCACGGGCGACCCGAACATCGTGCACGTCTACATCAGCGCCGTACGCCGGAAGATCGACGCGCCGTTCGGGCGGGCGACGATCGAGACGGTGCGGGGGGCGGGGTACCGGGTGGTGGGTGGCGGTCGTGGCTGAGTGGTGGCGGAGGTACGGGCAGGCGGTGGCGTCCGGACTCGCGGCCTGGTGCGTCGTTGCGGCGGCGGTGGTCTGGCTGGAGGCGGAGGACCAGGCGGTGGGGCCGCTCCCCTGGGTGATCCCCGAGGTGCTGTCCACCGACCGGGTGGGCCCGCAGATCGCGTTCCTCGCCTGGCCCGGCTTCGCGCTCGGGGCGGCGGGCGTGGCCGCGACCGGCTGGCTCGCGGGCAGCGGACACGCGCGGGCGGCGCGGCTCAGGGCCACGGCCGTGGCCCTCCTCACCTCCGGGGCACTCCTCGCCACCTGCACCCAATGGCTGGTCCGCGAGAACCCGCTCAAGCCCTGGCTGGTCGCGGAGGAGGCGTACCGCTGGGGGCTGATGTTCATCGGCCCCTCCACGGGCCTGCTCACGGCCGCGGCCGTGGCGATGGCGCTCGGCGGCGGCGCGGGCCGGCTGCCGTACCGCAGCCGTACGGTCCTGGTGGCGGCGGCCACGACCGGTGGGCTGTTCGCGGCGACCATCGAGGTCCTGCGCCGGGCGCAGCCGGAGCACCAGGAGCCGTGGAGCAACACGTACTGGGTCGCGCTGATCACCGGGGTGCCGCTCGTCGCCGTGCTCACGGGGATACTCGTCCACGTCACCGCGACGCGCTCGCTGCGCCCCGTCGAGGCGATCCGCCGCGAGCTGGCCGACATCACGGGCCAGTCGTTGGACCGCCGGGTCCCGGTCCCGCCGACGGAGGACGTCATCGCCCGGCTCGCGGTCACCACGAACGACACCCTCGACCGCCTGGAACAGGCCTCCGCCCGCCAGCACCAGTTCGTCGCGGACGCGGCGCACGAACTCCGCAGCCCGCTCGCGGGCCTGCGGGCCCAGCTGGAGACGGCCCTGCGCCACCCGGACTCGGTGACGGACTGGCCGGAGGTGGTGGCGGGCGCGGCGGCCGACGTCGTACGCCTCCAGGCTCTCACCGACGACCTGCTGCTCCTCGCCAGCCACCGGGCGACCGCGCCGGCGGGGGAGCCGGTGGACCTGGCGGCGCTGGCGGAGGACCTGGTCCGCGAGCACGAGCACCTCCCGGACGCGACGGGCCTCCTCCTCACCTGCGGGGCTCCGGCGGCCCCGGCGCTCGTCCACGGCAACCCGACCCGCCTGGAACGCCTCCTCCGCAACCTCCTGGCGAACGCCTGCCGCCACGCGGAGACGCGGGTCGAGGTCACGGTGGTGGACGACGGCTCCCGGGCGGTGCTCACGGTGACGGACGACGGCCCGGGCATCCCGCCCGCCGACCGCGCCCGCGTCTTCGACCGCTTCACCCGCCTCGACGCCTCCCGCACCCGCACCTCGGGCGGCGCGGGCCTGGGCCTCCCCATCGCCCGCGACATCGCCACCCACCACGGCGGCACCCTGACGATCGAGGACTCGGCGCACGGGGCGCGCCTGGTGGCGTGCTTCCCGAAGGGCGCTCGCCCGTCCGGATGACGCCCGGCGTATCCACCGCGTAAGGCTCCGGACCTGCGGTTACGCTCCGAGGCCCCGGTCCCGGATCGCGCGAGGAGCACGGAATGACGGCCACGCAGGCAGCCGGCTCCCTCACGGCGGCCGCCGTCCTCGCCGCGGGCCTCCTGCTCAGCCCGCACGCCGCCGCCGGAGCGGCGGTCGACCCCGCCCCGTGCATCCGGGGCGAGTCCGAGACCCGGGGGGACTCCAGCGTGGACGGCAAGGAGCTCCGCTGGGAGGACGACAGCAAGTACAACGACCCGCTGACCTGGGCCAACCGGGTCTGGTCCCTGGGTCTCGTGACGATCGCGGCCGACGACGCCGGGAGCGTCAACGACCTGGAGTGGCGGGACTACTCGAAGGCCGACGGCCACGGGGGCTACTGGCAGGGCAAGCCCGGCGTCGACTACATCTACCTGAACGCCTACTACCTGGACGGCCGTTACAAGGACCGGAACTCCCGCCGCCACATCGCCGTCCACGAGCTCGGTCACGCCCTCGGCCTGTGCCACAAGCCGGACACCTGGGCCTCCGTGATGTGGACGAAGGTCCCCGACAACCCGCCGACGGAGCCCACCCACCGCGACGAGGCGAACTACCGGAAGTTGTGGAGATGACCATGAGCCCGAAGCGGACCGCCGGTCTCGTCCTCGCGGGGACGCTCGTCCTCGGCGCCACGGGCTGGGCCGCGGCGGAGGCCTTCACCGCCGACCCCGCCCCCGTCCACGCCCTCTGCCTCCCCGACCTCTCCCGCGACGCGTACGTACCGGCCGCGATGAGCCACCTCGCGTACGCGACGGTCGAGGAGACCACCGGCTACGACCCGGACACCGACGGCGGGAGCGGCGGCATCCAGCGTGTCCGCCTCCGCGTCCTGCACACCCTCAAGGGCGAGATCCCCACCACCCTCACCCTCGGCCAGGGCGTGGGCCGGGACCCCCAGGGCCACTACACGAGCCACGACCCGCTGTACCCGGTCCTCACCCCCGGCCGCACCTACGTCGTCGGCTACGCCCCGGACCCCGCCTACGGCGACGGCTACGCCCGCTACGCCAAACAGGAACCCGAGTCGGCGCTCCCCCGCTGGACGGCCCACGTGACCACCGGAGCGATCGCCCCCCTGGGGGAGGGCTGCGCGGAAGGGGGGTGAGTATCCTCTTGGCGAATCGACCACGGGGGGAGACCGGTATGGCAACCGACGGCAGGGAACCGGGCCGTACGAGCGGGCGTCGGCACGCGCTGTCCTACGACACCACGGAGGCGACCTCGCCCTTCGGGCTCGGACTGCACCATGTGCAGCTCAGCCTGCCGCCGGGCGAGGAGGAGGTGTGCCGGCGGTTCTACGTGGACGTCCTCGGCATGACCGAGATCCAGAAGCCGCCGGTCCTCGCGGCCCGCGGCGGGCTGTGGGTCCGGTCGGACGCGCTGGAGATCCACCTGGGCGTCGAGAAGGACTTCCGCCCGGCCCGCAAGGGCCACCCCGGCATCCTCGTCGCCGACCTCGACGGGCTCGCCGCGCGGCTGACGGCGCTGGGCACCGAGGTCGTCTGGGACGCCGACTTCCCGGGCCACCGCCGCTTCTACGTCGCCGACTGCCACGGCAACCGCCTCGAATTCCTCCACCCGGAGGCCTGAGCGGGACCCGGCGAGGCGGTCGCCGCACACGTCGGAGGGGCCGGGCAGATGCCCGGCCCCTCCTTTGTGCGGTGATCCGATCGCGTTGCGCACGGGCCCTGCCCGGACGGAATCCCCCTGGTCCCGTCGGGCGTCCCCCGAGCCCGTGTGCTCCCCCGTCGACCGGACCTCCCTGGCCCCGGCGGCTCCCCCGAAGTCGCCGCCGCGGGCTTTCCCCGTCGGGAATGGTCTACTTGGCCGGCTCCGACGTCGCGTGCAGGTCGTCGGTCGTGGCGACGGGCGGCTGCTCGCGGGTCAGGATCTTGTCCGCGATGGCGTTCGCGGGCTCGGACGTGGCGTGCAGGTCCTTGGTGACGATCTGCTCGTTCCCGGTGCCCGTGGCGTGCAGGTCCTGCGGCTTGACGATCGGGTCGGTGGCGTCGCTCATGACGGTCCCCTCCTGGTGGATGGCTTCGCGTGCTGGTGGGTGGAGCCCGTCCGGACTGTTCCCCCGTGGACGGTCGGACGGGCTCCGTCGGGCCGTCCACCCTAGTGTTCCTGGGTGATGACCTCACCGGCGACCCGTCTGCCCCCCGATGCGACGGGTCGATGAGAAGAAGTCTGCCGGGGGGCGATAAACGAATGATGAACGCCCGCTGCAACGGGCCGGGGTCAGGCGGCCGCCTGGGGGGTCAGCAAGGCCCTCACCTCGGACGCCTCCGGTACCGACAACTCCTCGTAGATGTCGAGTGCTTCCTGCCAGCAGACCTGGGCCCGGCCCGACTGGCCGACGCCCGCCAGGGCCCGGCCGAGCACCGTGAGGACCTGGCCCCGCCGCCAGTCGCCGCCGATGCCCCTGAGCACGGTCAGCGCCTTCTCCGCGCAGGCGGCAGCCGCCCCGTACCGCCGGGCGGCGATGTCGACCTCCGCGATACGGAAGAGGCTCATGCCCTCCCACAGCCTCTGGCGGCAGTCCACGAACACGGCGAGTGCCTCGCGGAGCCGCTCGCCCGCCGCCGCGAGCTGCCCGCTCTGGGTGAGCGCGAGCCCGAGGGCGTAGCGTCCGTTCGCGCCCCTCAGGGCGTGGCCCATCTCGTCGTACATGTCCACGCCTTGCTGGGCCATGCGGGCGGCGTCCTCCTGCCGGCCCGTCGCCAGCCGGATGCGGGACAGGTTGCAGAGCGCCGCCGCCTCGCCGGCCCGGTCTCCGGCCCTGCGGAACTCGGCTATGGCCAGGGTGAGATGGTGGTCGCCGTCCTCGTACCGGGTCTGGTAGAGCGCGATGGCCCCCCTGGCGTTGGAGGCCCAGCAGGTGGGAAGCGGGTCGTCGACGGACCGGGCCATGCCGACGACCTCCTCCGCCTCCCGGTCGGCCTGGTCGAAGCGGCCCTGGTGATGGTGGACATACGCCAGGGTCAGCGCCGCACGGCCCTCCGCCCGCACATCCCCCGCCGCGCCCGCCGCCCCCCGCAGCACCGTCGCCACCGCCTCGTACTCCTTCGAGTTCGCGCCCGACTCCGCGAGGTCCAGGGACGCCCACAGGAGGTCCACCGCTCGGCGGAGGGTCGCCGGGGACGCGGCGGACTGGCGGACCGTGGCCAGGAGGCAGTTGGCCTCGGCGTAGAGCCAGTCCTGGGCCTCGTGGCGGTCCGTGAAGGACAGGCCCTCGTAGGCCGTCGGTTCCAGGTGGTCCACCAGGCGGTCCCCGGGGCGCTCGATCGCGTAGACGCGCGCCGCCGTCGACAGGTAGAAGTCGAGGAGGCGCGAGAGCGCCGCCTCCTTCTCCGTCGGGGGCTGCTCGTCGCGGTCCGCGCACGCACGCGCGTAGAGGCGGACCAGGTCGTGGTAGCGGTAGCGGCCCGGGGCCGCCGACTCCAGGAGGGACGTGTCGACGAGGGCCTCCAGGAGGTCCTCCGTGTCCCAGAGGGGGAGGTCGAGGACGGCTGCCGCCGCTGCGAGGGAGATGTCCGGGCCGTCGGCCAGGCCCAGCAGGCGGAAGGCGCGGGCCTGGGCCGGTTCGAGCTGGCCGTAGCCGAGTTCGAAGGTCGCCTTGACCGCGAGGTCGCCCGCCTGGAGCTCGTCGAGGCGCCGCCGCTCGTCCGCCAGCTTCGCCGCCAGGACCGAGACCGTCCAGGTGCGGCGGGCCGCCAGGCGGGAGGCCGCGATGCGGATCGCGAGGGGGAGGAAGCCGCAGGCGGCGACCACGTCGAGCGCCGATTCACGTTCGGACTGGACGCGTTCCTCGCCGACGATCCGGGTGAAGAGCTGGAGCGCCTCCTCCGGGGACATCACGTCCAGGTCCACCAGGTGCGCACCCGCCAGGTCGACCATCCGGATCCGGCTCGTCACCAGGGCCGCGCAGCCGGCCGTTCCCGGGAGGAGGGGGCGGATCTGGGCCGCGTCCCTCGCGTTGTCCAGGAGGACCAGGACCCGGCGGCCGTCGAGCGTCGAGCGGTAGAGCGCGGCTCGGTCGTCGAGGGAGTCGGGGATGGCCGAGTCCGGTGTGCCGAGCGCGCGGAGGAAGGAGCCGAGGACGGTTTCCGGGGCGGCGGCGCGATGGCCCGCGCCCTGGAGGTCCACGTACAGCTGGCCGTCGGGGAAGTGCGGCCGGGCCTCGTGGGCCACGTGCACCGCGAGGGTCGTCTTGCCGACGCCGCCGATGCCCGCCAGCGCCGAGACCGCCATGACATGGCCCTCGGCGGTGGCGAGCCGGGCCCCCAGCTCCCGTACGAAGGAGGCGCGGCCCGTGAAGTCCGGGACCGTGGCCGGGAGCTGGGCGGGGCGGGCCGGCGGTGCGGCGGCCGGGGCCGCCTCCTCGACCGGGAGGGCGAGTTCGGCGTCGCCCTGGAGGATGCGCTGCTGGAGCCGGGAGAGTTCGGGTGTCGGGTCGACGCCGAGCTCGTCGGCGAGGAGCCGGCGCGTGTCCGCGTACACGGCGAGCGCCTCCGCCTGCCGGCCGCCCCGGTAGAGGGCGAGCATCAGCAGCTCGCGGAGCCGCTCGCGCAGCGGGTGCGCGGCGGTGAGCGCGGTCAGCTCGGAGACGGCCTCCGCGTGCGCGCCGACCTCCAGGTCGATGTCGAGGCGGGTCTCCAGGAGCGTGAGCCGCCATTCCTCCAGGCGGGTCCGCTGTGTCTCGGCGTACGGGCCGGGTACGGAGGCCAGCACCTCGCCGTCCCACAGCGCGAGGGCCTCGGCGAGCTTCGCCCGTGCGCCCGCCCGGTCTCCGGACGCCCGCAGCTTCTCGGCCCCGGCGGCCAGGTCCTGTGCGGTGAGGAGGTCGAGGTCCTTGGTGCGCAGGGCGTAGCCGCCGGACTCGCTGACGAGGACCTTCGGGCCGAGGGCCTTGCGGAGCCGGGAGGCGTACGTCCGTACCGCCGCGAGGGCCTGCGAGGGCGGTTCCTCGCCCCAGAGCGCGTCGATCAGCTCGGAGGCGGTGGCGGTGCGCCCGCCGCGCAGGAGCAGGGCGGCGAGCAGGGCGCGCTGCTGGGGCGAGCCGGCGGGCAGGGCCTCGCCGCCACGCCAGGCACGGACCGGTCCGAGCACGCCGAAGCGCAGCTCACCGCCGGTGCCGGCGGTGTTCTCGGTGCCGGTCGCGTCGTGGTGGCGGGCGCCCGTTCCAGGGCTCGTACCCGCGCCCGTACCCGTACTCGTTCTTCTCTCGGAACCCGTGCCCGCGCCCGCGTCGGCACCCGCGCTCGCCTCAGGAGCCCGCTGCACCGGAACTCGCGGCCCGTCTCCACGGCCCATAGCTCCCCCTGCCCGTACCGCTGGTTTCGCCCAGGACAGTCTGCCTTGTCCGGAGGGAGTCCGTCAGCATCGGGTCGGCCGAGAGCGGGGGCTGGAGCGGGCCTGGTACCGGGCCGTTGCCGGACCGTTGTGCGACACGATAGCTGACGGGTCGTCAGATCGGCGCTACCGTAAAAGACATGGAGAGCATGGAGAGCACGGAGACAGCGCCCGAGACCTTCCCGAGGATCATCTCGGTCGACGACCACACCGTGGAGCCCCCGCACGTCTGGCGGGACCGGCTCCCGTCCCGCTTCCACGACACCGGACCCCGGATCGTCCGCGCCCCCCTCAAGGAGATGACCTTCCTCGGCGGCAAGTTCGCCCCGGTCATGGGGGCCAAGGGCGACGACGGGCCCATCGGCGACTGGTGGGTCTACGAGGACCTGCACCGGCCCCTCACCCGACTCGACACCGCCGTCGGCTACGACCGGGACGAGATCAAGCTCGAAGTCATCACCTACGAGCAGATGCGGCCCGGCTCCCACTCCGTCCCCGAGCGCCTCGCCGACATGGACGTCAACCACGTCCAGTCCGCCCTCTGCTTCCCCACCTTCCCGCGCTTCTGCGGGCAGACCTTCACGGAGGCGAGCGACCGCGAGCTCGGCCTGCTCTGCGTCCGGGCCTACAACGACTGGATGGTGGAGGAGTGGTGCGGGCCCGAGGCCCACGGCCGGCTCATCCCGCTCACCCTCATCCCGCTCTGGGACCCCGAACTCGCCGCCGCCGAGGTCCGCCGCAACGCCGCGCGCGGGGTCCGGGCCGTCGCCTTCTCGGAGATCCCGCCCCACCTGGGGCTCCCCTCGGTCCACACGGACCACTGGGACCCCTTCTTCCGCGCCTGCGACGAGACCGGCACGGTCATCGCCATGCACATCGGCTCCTCCAGCCGGATGCCGTCCACCTCCGCCGACGCCCCGCCGGCGGTCGGCTCCACCATCACCTTCGCGAACTGCTGCTTCTCGATGGTCGACTGGCTGATGAGCGGCAAGTTCGAGCGCTTCCCGAACCTGAAGATCATGTACGCGGAGGGGCAGATCGGCTGGATCCCGTACATCCTGGAGCGCGCCGACGTCGTCTGGGAGGAGAACCGCGGCTGGGGCGGGGTCGCCGAGAAGGTGCTGCGCCCGCCGTCGGAGCTGTTCGCCGGCCATGTCTTCGGCTGCTTCTTCGACGACGCCTTCGGGCTGCGGAACCTCGACGCGATAGGTGTCGGGAACGTCCTGTACGAGACGGACTACCCGCACTCGGACTCCACCTGGCCCAAGTCCCGCGAGGTCGGCGAGGCCCAGATGGGCCACCTCGCGCCGGATGTCGTCGAGCGGATCGTGCGGGGCAACGCGATCGGCCTGCTCGGGCTGAGCCCGGAGGGGCTCTGGCGCCCGTAGGGCGTGGTGGCCCGCTCAGGCCTCGACCACGCGGACCCGGGGGCCGCAAAGAGTGGACAGGTCCTCGGGGTCCGAGGTCAGGACGGTCACGGGAGCCGGAAAGGAGGGCGCGGTCGCGGCCACGAGGGCGTCAAGGGCGCACTTGTGGCCGGGCAGTCCCGCGCTCGCCGGGAGTGCGCCGGCGTGGCGTGCGATCGCTTCGCCCGGCGGGATCGCGTTCACCGATCAGTTCACGCAGCCGCTCCCGCGTGCGGGGGCTCCGGCGGCGGGAGGCGCCTCCCGTCGTAACCCTTGCCCGGTGGCGCTCCGGCGGCGACGATGGGCCCTTCAGAATCTGACTGAGCGTCAGTTAAGGGGTTCCCATGGTCGTCTACTACGGGATGCAGCTGCCCGTCCAGTCGCAGTCCGCCCTCTACGCCGAACCCTGGGAGGCGGCCGCCGGACCCGCGGATCTGCTCGCCGTCGCCCGGGCCGCCGAGGAGCACGGCTTCGACTACCTCGCGAGCTGCGACCACGTCGCCATCCCGCGCCGTCTCGCCGGGGCGATGAGCACCGTCTGGTACGACCCGGTCGCCACGCTCTCCTTCCTCGCCGCCGCCACCGAGCGCGTCCGGCTCCTCTCGCACGTCGCCGTCGTCGGCCTGCGGCATCCGCTCGTCACCGCGAAGGCGTACGCGACCCTCGACCACCTCTCCGGCGGCCGACTGGTCCTCGGGGTCGGCGCCGGGCACGTCCAGGAGGAGTTCGAGGTGCTCGGCGTGGACTTCGCGCGCCGGGGCGCCGTCCTCGACGAGACCGTCGACGCGCTGCGGGCGGCCCTCGGCCCCGAGGAGTACCCCGAGCACCTGGGCGAGCGCTTCGCCTTCAAGGACCTCGGGCAGCTGCCCCGGCCCGCCCAGGAGCGGGTCCCCGTCTGGGTGGGCGGCTCCTCGCCGGCCGCCGTGCGCCGGGCCGCGCTCAAGGGCGACGGCTGGCTGCCGCAGGGCGACCCGCGCGAGAAGCTCGCCGGCCAGATCCAGCGGCTCCTGCGACTGCGCGCCGAGGCCGGGATCGCCGCGCCGATCACGGTCGGCGCCATCACCGAGGCGCTGTACGTGGGCACCCCCGGCTGGGAGGTCGGCCGCCGCACCCTGAGCGGCTCCCCGGAGGCGCTCGCCGCCTCCCTGCGCGCGTACGGCGACATGGGCGTGCACCAGATCCAGGTCCGGTTCCGCTCCCGGAGCCGTACCGAACTCACCGACCAGATCACGGCCTTCGGCACGGAGGTCGCACCACACCTCTAAGGGGTTCGGACATGGGCAAGCTCGACGGGCGGGTCGTCCTCGTCACCGGCGCGGCGCGCGGACAGGGCGAGCAGGAGGCGCGGCTCTTCGCCGCCGAGGGAGCGCGGGTCGTCCTCGCGGACGTCCTCGACGACGCCGGTGAGGCGCTGGCCAAGGAGCTGGGGGAGGAGCGGGCGGTGTACGTCCACCTGGACGTGACGCGGGAGCAGGACTGGACCGCCGCCGTCGCCCTCGCCAAGGAGCGCTTCGGGAAGATCGACGGGCTCGTCAACAACGCCGGGATCCTCCGCTTCAACGAGCTGCTCTCCACGCCCCTGGAGGAGTTCCAGGCGATCGTCTCGGTCAACCAGACCGGCTGTTTCCTGGGCATCAGGACGGTCGCGCCCGAGATCGCGGCGGCCGGCGGCGGGACGATCGTCAACACCGCCTCGTACACCGGTCTCACCGGCATGGCCGGCGTCGGTGCCTACGCGGCGAGCAAGCACGCCGTCCTCGGCCTCACCAAGGTCGCGGCGCTCGAACTGGCCGCGCGGAACATCCGGGTGAACGCGGTCTGCCCCGGGGCGATCGACACCCCGATGAGCAATCCGGAGGGCGTCGACCCGGCGTCCACTGCCGGGCTGTACCGCAAGCTCGTCCCCCTCGGGCGGATCGGGCGGCCGGACGAGGTCGCGGCCCTCGCGCTCTTCCTGACCGGGGAGGACTCGGCGTACATCACGGGCCAGCCGTTCGTGATCGACGGCGGCTGGCTGGCGGGCGTCAGCCTCTTCTGACGTCTCGTCAGGTATTGACGCACCTGCCGCTCGGTGCGAAAGTCGGGCACATCACGAATCTGACGGCTCGTCAGAAACTCACGAGGACGGTGAACCCCCTTGGAATTCGGGATCTTCGTACAGGGATACGTCGGCAAGCGCGCCGAGACCGATCCCGAAGCCGAGCACAAGGCCCTCATGGAGGAGACCGAGTACGTCATCCAGGCGGACAAGTCCGGGTTCAAGTACGCCTGGGCCTCCGAGCACCACTTCCTGGACGAGTACTCGCACATCTCCGCCAACGACGTCTACCTGGGCTACCTCGCCCACGCCACCGAGCGCATCCACCTCGGCTCCGGCATCTTCAACCCCCTCGCCCCCGTCAACCACCCGGTGAAGGTGGCCGAGAAGGTCGCCATGCTCGACCACCTCTCCGGCGGCCGCTTCGAGTTCGGCTCCGGACGCGGCGCGGGCTCCCACGAGATCCTCGGATTCATGCCGGGCATCACCGACATGAACCACACGAAGGAGATCTGGGAGGAGACGATCGCCGAGTTCCCCAAGATGTGGCTCCAGGACGAGTACGTCGGCTTCCAGGGCAAGCACTGGTCGCTGCCGCCCCGCAAGGTGCTCCCCAAGCCGTACGGGGCCTCCCACCCCGCCATGTGGTACGCGGCCGGATCCCCCTCCTCGTACGCGATGGCCGCCAGGAAGGGCCTCGGCGTCCTCGGCTTCAGCGTGCAGAAGGTCTCCGACATGGAGTGGGTCGTCGAGTCCTACAAGACCGCGATCAAGGAGGCCAAGGCGGTCGGCGACTTCGTCAACGACAACGTCATGGTGACGTCGACGGCGATCTGCGCGGAGACCCACGACAAGGCCGTCGAGATCGCCGTCTCCGGCGGCCTCAACTACCTCCAGTCGCTGCTCTTCCGCTACCACGACACCTTCCCCCGGCCCGAGGGCATCCCCGAGTGGCCCGAGCTGCTCCCCGAGTACTCGGCCGAGATCATCGAACTCCTCATCCAGGAGGAGCTGATGATCTGCGGAGACCCCTCGGAGGTCCTCGCCCAGTGCAAGCGCTGGGAGCAGTCGGGAGCGGACCAGCTCTCCTTCGGCATCCCGATCGGGATCTCGTACGAGGACACGATGAACTCGATCAAGCTGATCGGCGAGCACGTGATCCCCAAGATCGACACGGACCCGATCCACCGCACGACCCGCTTCCGCCAGGCCGCGGGCCAGTAGCGGACCGACGCCCACCCCCGTGTGGGGCCACGCCTCGCCTACTGGCCCGGGGTGCCCACCCCGTGCCGACCGCGCCCCTGCCGGGCCGTACCCACCCCCGTGTGGGCAATCGTCCCGCTGGGCGGGACGGGTGGGCACACGGGACGGCGCCCCAGCGGGCGCCTCCGCCCCCTGCACCGACCCGCACCGGGTGCGGGTCCAGGCGCGGAAGCCTCTGGCGCGGGCACGGGCGCCGTCCCGTGTGCCCACCTCCCCCAGAGGGAGCCCCAGCCCCAGCGGAACGACTGCCCACAACGGGGGTGGGGCACCGCCCCGGCGGGCGGAGGTCCGGGCACAGAAGCGCGGGACGGTGTCTTCCCGGACCGTCGTCCCGTACCGGCCCCGGCCGGAGGCCTCCCGCGGCGGCCCCCGGTCCGGGGCACACCCGCGTCCACGCGCAGAGAGGGACCGTCATGCTCGACCACCTGATCACCGGCGCCACCGTCGTGGACGGCACCGGCGCCCCCGCCTTCACCGCCGACGTCGGGATACGCGACGGCCGCGTCGCCGTCGTCGCCGAACCCGGAACCGTCCGCGAGGAGGCCAGGACCACCGAGGACGCCACCGGTCTCGTCCTCACCCCCGGCTTCGTCGACCCCCACACCCACTACGACGCCCAGCTCTTCTGGGACCCGTACGCCACCCCCTCCATGAACCACGGCGTCACCACCGTCGCCGGCGGCAACTGCGGCTTCACCCTCGCCCCGCTCCACCCGGACCGGCCCGAGGACGCCGACTACACGCGCCGCATGATGTCCAAGGTCGAGGGCATGGCCCTCGCCGCACTCGAAGAGGGCGTCGAATGGAGCTGGTCCTCCTTCGCCGAGTACCTCGACGCCCTCGAAGGACGGATCGCCGTCAACGCCGGCTTCATGGTCGGCCACTGCGCCCTGCGCCGGTACGTGATGGGCACCGACGCCGTCGGCGGACAGCCCACGGACGAGCAGCTCGCGCAGATGGTCGGCCTCCTCAAGGAGGCCATGGAGGCCGGGGCCTGGGGCCTGTCCACCACCCAGTCCGCCACCCACTCCGACGGCGACGGCGCCCCCGTCGCCTCCCGGCACGCCACCCCCGCCGAACTGATCGCCCTCTCCCGGGCCGTCGGCGAGCACGAGGGCACCCAGCTGGAGGCGATCCTCGCGGGCTGCCTCGACCAGTTCTCCGACGCCGAGATCGATCTCTTCGTCGAGATGACGGCCGCCGCGGGCCGGCCGCTCAACTGGAACGTCCTCACCATCGACGCCGCCGTCCCCGAACGCGTCCCGCGCCAGCTCACCGCCTCCGAGCGGGCCCGCAAGTCCGGCGGCCGGATCGTCGCCCTCACCATGCCGATCCTCACCCCCATGAACATGTCGCTCGGGACCTTCTGCGCCCTCAACCTCATCCCGGGATGGGGCGAGATCCTCGGGCTTCCCCTCCGCGAGCGGATCGCGAAGCTCCGCGACCCCGACGTGCGGGCGGAGATGCTGCGGCGCGCCGACTCCAAGGAGGCCGGGGTCTTCCGGCGGCTCGCGCACTTCGGCCGGTACGTCATCGGGGACACGTACAGCGCCGAGAACGAGGGCCTGACCGGCCGGGTCGTGAAGGACATCGCCGCCGAGCGCGGCCAGGACCCCTTCCAGTGCCTCGTCGAGATCTGCGCCAACGACGACCTGCGGACCGTGCTGTGGCCGATGCCCAGCGACAACGACCCGGCCTCGTGGGCGCTGCGCCGCGACACCTGGGACCACGAGGACGTGATGCTCGGCGGCTCGGACGCCGGCGCGCACCTGGACCGGATGTGCGGGGCGCCGTACACGACCCGCTTCCTCGGCGACTGCCTGCGCGGCCGGAAGCTGGTGCCGCTGGAGCGGGCGGTGAAGATGCTGACCGACGACCCGGCCCGGCTCTTCGGGCTGCGCGAGCGCGGCCGGATCGAGGAGGGCTTCCACGCCGACCTGGTCCTCTTCGACCCGGAGCGGATCGAGGCGGGCCCGGCGACCCTCGTGCACGACCTGCCGGGGGACAGCCCGCGGCTCGACTCGCGCGCGATCGGGATCGTCTCGGTCCGGGTCAACGGCGTGGAGACCGTACGGGACGACGAGGTGACCGGCGCGATCCCCGGCAGGGTGCTGCGCTCCGGCCGTGACACGAGGACGGTGAGCACCAGGTGAGGACCGAGAGCGTGAGGACCGAGAAGCTCTTCATCGGCGGGGAGTGGGTCGAGCCCGACGGCGGTCACTACGAGGTGATCGACCCGGCCACCGAGGAGGTCGTCGGCCTCGCGCCGGAGGCGTCCCGCGCCCAGGTGTACGAGGCCGCCGCCGCGGCCCGCGAGGCCTTCGACTCCTGGTCGCGGACGAAGCCGGAGGAGCGGGCGGCGATCCTCGACCGGGCGGCGGACCTCATGGCCCGCGACGCCGAGGAGAACGTCCTGCTCGCGCGGGCCGAGACCGGCGCCACCACCGGCACCGCCCGAGGCATGCAGGTCGCGGTCGGCTCCTCCCGCTTCCGGCGGTACGCCCGTGGCGCCATGGAGCCGGTCGAGCAGGCGCTGCCGCCGCAGATCAACGAGGCCGGGCCGATGGGGAAGGCCGGGGTGTTCGGGGCGGTCGCGGTGCGGCGCCCGGTCGGCGTGGTCACCTGCATCACCTCGTACAACAACCCCTGGGCCAACCCGGCGGGGAAGATCGCGCCGGCGCTCGCGATGGGCAACACGGTCCTCGTGAAGCCCGCCCCGCAGGACCCGCTCTCGGTGTACGCGATGACCCGGGCCCTGGCGGAGGCCGGGGTCCCGGCGGGGGTCGTGAACGTCGTCACCGGCTCCGCGCAGGCGGTCGGCGAGGCGGCCGTCGACTCCCCGGAGGTCGACATGGTCTCCTTCACCGGTTCCACGGCCGTCGGGCAGGCGATCGGCGAGGTCTGCGGGCGTGCGCTCAAGCGGCAGCTGATGGAGCTGGGCGGGAAGGGGGCCGCGCTCGTCTTCGACGACGCGGACCTGGACTCCGCGGTCATGGGGATCGGTACGACCTTCGCCTTCTACAGCGGGCAGATCTGCACGGCGCCCACCCGGGTGCTCGCGCAGCGCGGGGTCTACGAGCAGCTGATCGAGAAGCTGACCGGCTTCCTGGCCTTCATGAAGGTGGGGGACCCGGCGGCGCCGGGCACGGTGGTCGGCCCGGTGATCTCGGCGGCCCACCGCGACCGGGTGGAGTCGTACGTCGAGCTGGGGAGGAAGGAAGGGGCGCGGGTCGTCGCGGGCGGCGAGCGCCCGGACCTCGCGAAGGGCTTCTACGTGGCCCCGACCCTGCTCGCCGACTGCACCAACGAGATGCGGGTGGTCCGGGAGGAGATCTTCGGTCCGGTCGTCGTGGTCGTCCCCTTCGACGACGAGGAGGAGGGGATCGCCCTCGCCAACGACAGCGACTACGGGCTGATCGACTACGTGTGGTCGGGCGATGTGGCCCGTGCCTTCCGGGTCGCGGCCCGGCTGCGGGCCGGCGGGGTGGGCGTGAACACGATCGGACGGAACATGGAGGCGCCGTTCGGCGGATTCAAGAGGAGCGGGGTCGGACGGGACGTCGGCTCGTACGCGCTGCATGCGTACAGCGAGCTGCAGGCGGTCGTCTGGCCGGGCTGAGACAAGGCCTGCGCCGCCTCCGGGCAGGCCGTCGAACAGTCTGTTGCAAATTTCCTCGGGAAATTTTGGAAACGGACATTTGGGGTACTGCTGCGGTTCCCGCATATCGGACATGGATCGACCGACCTACCAGTTGGTCGGTCCGTGTCGGTGGTCGATCTTTCAATCATTGGCGTACGCCCGCCCTGACCCCGCTAATGTAAGGCGAAGATCGATCAGGTGAGCGGAGTTCAATCTTCCGGATGTGGAAACCGCAGCATTTAACGTCCTGTTCATGACTCAGGTGGATGCACGGCCCCAGGCCGGAGACACGGTAAGGGGCGTCGACGCCCCGGGCGGCACTCAGGCCGTACGCACCAAGGGCCTCGGAGGCAACTCCGTCGGCCTGCTCGGCAGTGCCGTCATCGGCATCTCGACCGTCGCCCCCGTCTACTGCCTGACCTCGACCCTCGGCTCCACGGCCGGCGAGGTCGGTCTGCAGATGCCCGCGATCTTCCTCGCAGGCTTCCTCCCGATGCTCCTCGTCGCCTTCGCGTACCGGGAGCTCAACAGGGTCATGCCCGACTGCGGCACCTCCTTCACCTGGACCGTGAAGGCCTTCGGCCCCAGGATCGGCTGGATGTGCGGCTGGGGCCTCGTCATCGCGACGATCATCGTGCTCTCCAACCTCGCCGGCGTCGCGACCTCGTACTTCTGGCTCCTCGCGGGTGAGCTCACCGGCAGCGACTCCATCGCCGCCCTGGACGACAACAAGGCCGTCCACATCATCACCTGTCTCACGCTCATCGCCGTCGCCACCGCGATCAGCTACCGCGGCATGACCGCCACCAAGGGCATCCAGTACGCCCTCGTCGGCCTCCAGCTCGTCGTCCTCGTCGTCTTCGTGGCGATGGCACTGTCGAAGGCCGGCGACTTCGAGACCTCGGTCTCCTTCTCCTGGTCCTGGATGAACCCCTTCGCGGTCCAGTCCTTCGCGGCCTTCACCGCCGGCCTCTCGCTCTCGATCTTCATGTACTGGGGCTGGGACGCCTGCATGGCGACCAACGAGGAGACCACAGGCAGCGCGAAGACCCCCGGCCGCGCCGCGCTCATCGCGATGGTCGTGCTCGTCGGCTCGTACCTCGCCACCGGCATCGCCGCCCAGATGGCCGTCGGCTCCGGCGAGGAGGGCCTCGGCCTCGCGAACCCCGAGACCTCGGACAACGTCTTCGCCGCCCTCGCCGGCCCGGTCATGGGCCCGACGCTCGGCATCCTGCTCTTCGTCGCCGTCCTCGCCTCGGCCGCCGCGAGCCTCCAGACGACCTTCATCCCGGTCGCCCGCACGGTGCTCGCCATGTCCACGTACGAGGCGCTGCCGAAGTCCTTCACCAAGGTCCACCCGGTGTTCAAGACCCCCGGCAAGGCCACGATCGTGGCCGGCGTCGCCACCGGCGTCTTCTACACCGTGATGACCCTCGTCAGCGAGAACGTCCTGGTCGACACGATCTACGCGCTCGGCCTGATGATCTGCTTCTACTACGCCCTGACGGCCTTCGCCTGCGTCTGGTACTTCCGCGGCGAGCTCTTCCGCTCGGGCCGGGACCTCGCCTACAAGGGCCTGATGCCGCTGCTCGGCGGACTGATGCTGACGGCGGTCTTCGGCAAGACCCTGTACGACATGTGGGACCCGGCCTACGGCTCCGGCTCCGCGGTCCTCGGCGTCGGCTCCGTCTTCGTGATCGGCGTGGGGCTGCTGCTCCTCGGCGTGGTGATCATGCTGGTCATGCAGCGGAAGAGCCCGGCGTTCTTCCGCGGCGAGATCCTGACGAAGGAGACCCCCTCGCTGGTGGTCGCCGACTGACGGGAGCCGTACGTTCCTGAGTCATCCGAAACGCGAAGGTGGCGGCCCGTGGGGGGTCCGCCACCTTCGTCATTCCGCCGTACGGGGCAGGGTCACCGCCCGGGGAGCAGGCGCTCCACCGCCGCGTTGGCCGGCGGCAGGTCGGGCGTGCCGGCCGGCTTCGCCTTGGGGGCCAGGACGCCGCTGAGCGGGACGACCGAGGGCAGGTTCATGCCGCCGGTGTCGGCGGTGGCGGTCCCGGCGGTGGCGCCCGCGACACCCGCGGCGGCGAAGGCGGTCAGGGCGGCTGCGGTGAGGATCCTCTTCATGCCCGCTCCAACGCGGACGGGTCGGATCCGGTTACGACCGGCCCCGGCCGGCCCCGGCGGGCTCCCTAGGATGCGGGCATGGAATTCGTGTACGGGGAAACCGACTGGTCGCTGCGCCCGGGCAGGGCGGAGGACGTCGAGGCGATAGCCGACCTGCGGGCCGAGGTCATGCGCGAGGACCTGGTGCGGCTCGGCCGCTACGACGAGCACCGGGTGCGGCAGCGGCTGCGGGACGGCTTCTCGCCCGCGCACACCTCGGTCATCGAGCTGGACGGCGCCCTCGCGGGCTGCGTCACGATGCGCCCCTCGGGGGACGGCGAAGGGCTCTACCTGGAGCACTTCTACCTGGACCCCGCGGTGCAGGGGCGGGGCCTCGGGACCACGGTCCTGCGCGAGCTGCTCGACCGGGCGGACGAGGCGGGGGCACCCGTACGCCTCCAGGTCCTCCAGGGGAGCGCGGCCCGCGGTCTCTACGAGAGGGCGGGTTTCGCGGTCGAGGCCGAGGACCCGGTGGACGTATGGATGGTGCGGGAGGCCGCCCGTACCGTCAGAAGCCCACGCCGGCCGGCTGCCGGACGGTGACGTTGAGCCGGTTGAAGAGGTTGGTGATCGCGACCATCAGGACGATCGAGGCGAGCTGCTTCTCGTCGAAGTGATCGGCGGCGGCGTCCCAGACCGCGTCCGGCACGGCGTCCGAGACGTCCGCCAGCCGGGTCGCGGCCTCGGCGAGTGCGAGGGCCGCGCGCTCCTCGTCGGTGAAGTACGGCGCCTCGCGCCAGGCGGCGACGGCGAACAGCTTCTCGTCGCTCACCCCGGCCTTCCTGGCGTTCTTCGCGCCGATGTCGACGCAGAAGCCGCAGCTGTTGATCTGGCTGGCCCGCAGGTGCACGAGCTCCAGGGTCGACTCCGGTACCCCGCCCTGCCGGGCGGCCTTCACCAGGTTCATGATCGCCGGGCCGGCGTCGGGCAGGACGTAGGCGGGGTTGGTCATGCGGGCCTTGGGCTGGTGCGTCGCCATGGTGATCGCTCCTCGGCGTCTCTCGTCGGTCGTTCGTTCGGGCGTTCGTTCGTCGCTTTCAGTGCATTGACGGAACGCGCGCCGAGGATGTGACACGACGGGAGAACTTTTCCCGAGAAACTTTTCAGGCCTCCGCTCCAGGCCTCCGCTCCAGGCCTCTGCTCTAGGCCTCCGCGATGAGGGCGGTCGCGACCGTGCGGAAGCCGAGCCGGCCGTAGAGCCGGGCCACGTCCTCGTCCGACGCCGACAGGAACACCACCTCCGCGCCCCGGGCACGGGCGTCCGCGACGAGCGCGGCCGTCACCGCGAGCCCCAGGCCGCGGCGGCGCGCCGCCGGCACGGTGCCGACGCCGACGACCTCGGTGACGGGCCCGACGGGCTGGTGCTGCCCGGCGGCGAGGGCGTCGCCGGCGCTGTCGAGGGCCGCCGCGAGCCGGGTCCGCCCGGCGGTGATCCGCTCGCCGACCCGCTCGGCGGTGCCGGGCTCCGGCGCCATGCCGAAAGCCGCGTACGGGGCGGCGACGGCGGTCTCCAGGGCGGCGTCGCCGGCGTCGACCATCCGTACGGTGACCCCCTCGGGGGCCGGTACGGCGATCCCGTCGCCCTCCAGGACCATCAGCGGGTGCTCGTGGACGGTGAGTCCGCTCGCCTCCACGGCCGCCCGCAGGCCCGGCGTCGTCTCCGCGACCCACTCGAACGCCTCGGGGACGCCCAGCTCCCGCTGCCGGGCCCGAACGGCCTCCACGGCGGCGACCGGCACGTCGCCGGTGTGCCCGAGCGTGGGGCGGGCGTAGTACGGCCAGCCCTTTCCTTCCTGCACGAACAGGGTCAGGGGCCCGTGCGCCTCGGCGCGGGCGGAGGAACGGGGGACGGCGTCGTAGAACGTCTCGATTCGCTGCAGCACCGGGCCACGGTAGAGGGCGGTGCGGGGGAGCGCAGGTGCTTTTCGGGCGGAGCGAACGGAACCAGGGATGGCATGATCCCGTCACTCAGTGCACAGGCGTGGACGAGGGGGAGCCATGAGCCGTACGACGCACACATGTCCGGGCTGTGACCGTGAGGACCGGGTGCAGGCGGTGCCCGCCGTGTACCTCGCGGGCCGGGACGCGGTGACGAGCCGCGAGCGGGACCGGGACGGCGACATGCGGACCGTGACGCGGACGGTCACCACCGGACTCTCCGACGCGCTCGCGCCGGTGCCGCGGCCGCCGTCGTACGCGATCGGCTGCCTCGGCGTCCTCGCGGTCCTCGTCTCGATCGGCACCTTCATCGGAGGCGTCCAGGCCGGGCACTGGTTCGAGGACCAGCCCGCGGAGGCGGGCGGCGACGGGGTACCGCGCGTGGGCGGTGTCTACCTCGTCCCGGAGGGCTCGACCACGCCGGACTACTCGCAGCCGCTGGGAACGGCCGGGTCCGCGCCCCCGCCCGACTTCGCGTTCCTCGGCTGGATCTCCGCGCTCGCACTGCTCGCCGCCGTCCTCGTGTTCGCCGTGTTGCTGCGGCGCCGGACGGCCTTCGCCCGGATCACGCGCCGCCGCCACCGCGCCGAGGAACTCTGGTCGCACGGCTGGTACTGCCACCGCTGCGGCACGGTCCACTTCGAGGACGTCCCCGGCGAGGACCGCACCCCGCTCACGCTCCAGCGCTTCCGCGAGAAGGTCTGGGAGCACGGCGGCTACGGCGACCTGGCGGCGGAGCAGCGGGCGGTGGACGCGGCCCGCTCCTGACGGCCCGCTCGTGTCGCACCTCTCGGAAATCCACGCCGCACCCCCTACGGTGCCGCTATGCGGATCTCGACCACGATCTTCCTGACCGACGAGACCATCACCCCCGTGCGGCTCGCGCGCGAGCTGGAGGAGCGGGGCTTCGGCGGGCTCTACCTCCCCGAGCACACCCACATCCCCGTCGAGCGGACCACGCCCTACCCGGCGGGCGGCGAACTGCCCCGCGAGTACAGCCGCATACTGGATCCCTTCGTGGCGCTCGGGCAGGCCGCCGCCGTCACCGAGCGGCTCGGGCTCGGCACCGGAGTCACGCTGATCGCCGAGCACGACGCGATCGCCCTCGCCAAGCAGATCGCGACCCTCGACCACCTCTCCGGGGGCCGCTTCACCCTCGGTGTCGGCTATGGCTGGAACCGCGAGGAGGCCGCCGACCACGGCGTCGACTGGTCCACCCGCCGGGCGCTCACCCACGACCGGCTGGCCCTGATGCGGGCGCTGTGGGCGCCGGAACCCACGGCGTACGAAGGGGAGTTCGGCCGCTCCGTCCGTGCCTCGCAGGCCTGGCCCAAGCCGGCCCGCGGCGGCGCGCCGCGCATTCTGCTGGGCGGTGCGGCGGGCCCGAAGCTCTTCGCGCGGATCGCCGCGGAGGCGGACGGCTGGATGCCGATCGGCGGCCGGGGCCTGACGGCGTCGCTCCCGGTCCTGCGCGAGGCCTGGGAGGGCGCCGGCCGCGACCCGAAGACCCTCCGGCTCGTCCCGTACGCGGTCCTCCCGAGCCCCGGCAAGCTCGCGCACTACGCGGAGCTGGGCTGCGAGGAGGTCGTGCTCCAGCTCCCGCCGGGCGACGAGAGGGAGGTCCTGGGGGTCCTGGACGAGTTCGCCCGGTACCTCTGAACGATTGACTTCGGAATACGTTCCGAAGTGCCGTCGGTTCATGCTGACCCCGACTGTCTCCTTCTCCGAGCTCTCGAAGAACTCGAAGCGGGTCGCCGAGAGGCTCGACAGCGAGCACCGCCTGCTCGTCACCCGCCGCGACGGCCAGGACCTGTACCTCACCGCCGCCGGCTACGACCAGGACCGGGAGGAGACGGCCGACGTCGCGGCCCGTCTCCTCGCCGCGCTCCTCGTCGCCGACGACGGCGCGCGCGTCACAGGGCGTGCCCTGCCCGCGGTCTTCCCCTGGGTGCGACACCTGTCCGCCGAGGAGCTGCGGGAGTTCGTCGGGGACCTGGTGGACGCGACGCACGACGCGGCGCAGCTGGACGTCCACGCCACCCTCCACCGTACGACCGTGGAGTGGCGGGCGACGGCGCGCGTCCTCGCCGACCCGGGTCTCACGGCCCAGCTCACGCGGGCCCTCCCCGACGAGGACCACGGCGAGGTGACGGCTCCGTGACGCCGAAGCGCGGCGACGACGTCGCCCCGCCGCCGGTCGGGGCAGGAATGGCGCCTGCGCTTCGCGACGAACGAGGCCGCCAAGGGATGGGGCGAGCTCGCGGCCGAAGCCCCCGGCAACACCCGGCGATGCTTCGGAGCGCTGCGAGGCGACCCGCTCCGGCAGGATGACCCCGACCGGCAGCACAGGCTGCGTGGGCGCCTCGCCACCGCGGTGCTCGGCGGGCGGGCCTACCCGCGGTGGGAGTTCGAAGTGACGGCGGGAGGACGCGTCCGGTACCTCGTGGACGAGCCGCGCAGGACGGTGCATTCGGTGTACGCAGCGCCCCGGCACCCCAAGGACACCGACTGACCGCCTTCCTACGGGGACCCGAACCCGCTCCGCTCCGCCCGCTCGTATGCTCGGTTCATGACGGATCACCAGGCAGCACGTCCCACCGGGAACGCCATGCGTCGCGCGCTCAAGCGGGCCAGGGACGGGGTCGCGCTCGATGTCACCGAGGCCGCCGTGCTGTTGCGGGCGCGCGGGGAGGACCTGGCGGACCTCGTCGCGTCCGCCGGGCGGGTGCGGGACGCGGGTCTCGAAGCCGCGGGGCGGCCCGGGGTCATCACGTACTCGAAGAGCGTCTTCATACCCCTCACCCGGCTCTGCCGGGACAAGTGCCACTACTGCACCTTCGTCACCGTGCCCGGCAAGCTCCGCCGCGACGGGCACGGGATGTTCATGTCGCCGGACGAGGTCCTGGACATCGCCCGGCGCGGGGCCGGGATGGGCTGCAAGGAGGCCCTGATCACCCTCGGCGACAAGCCCGAGGACCGGTGGCCCGAGGCGCGCGAGTGGCTCGACGCGCACGGCTACGACGACACCCTCGCGTACGTCCGGGCCATGGCGATCCGCATCCTGGAGGAGACCGGGCTCCTCCCGCACCTCAACCCCGGCGTGATGTCCTGGACCGACTTCCAGCGCCTCAAGCCGGTCGCGCCGTCCATGGGCATGATGCTGGAGACCACCGCGACCCGGCTGTGGTCCGAGCCGGGCGGTCCCCACTACGGCTCTCCCGACAAGGAGCCCGCCGTCCGCCTGCGGGTCCTGGAGGACGCGGGCCGTTCCTCCGTGCCGTTCACGAGCGGACTGCTGCTCGGCATCGGCGAGACCGTCGAGGAGCGCGCCGAGTCCCTGTTCGCGCTGCGGCGCGTGGCGCGCGCGTACCACTCGATCCAGGAACTGATCATCCAGAACTTCCGCGCCAAGCCGGACACGGCCATGCGCGGCATGCCCGACGCCGAGCTGGACGACCTGGTCGCCACCGTCGCCGTCGCGCGGCTCATCATGGGCCCCTCCGCCTGCCTCCAGGCCCCTCCCAACCTGGTCGACTCCGAGTACGAGCGGCTCATCGCCGCCGGCATCGACGACTGGGGCGGCGTCTCCCCGATCACCATCGACCACGTCAACCCCGAGCGCCCCTGGCCGAGGATCGAGGAGCTGGCCGAGCGGTCCGCCGCCGCCGGCTTCGAGCTGCGCGAACGGCTCTGCGTCTACCCCGAGTTCGTCCAGCGCGGCGAGCCCTGGCTCGACCCCCGCCTCCTCCCGCACGTCCGCGCCCTCGCCGACCCCGAGACGGGGCTCGCCAACCCCGACGCGCCCGTGCGCGGCCTGCCCTGGCAGGAGCCCGACGAGGCCTTCACGGCCGCCGGCCGCACCGACCTGCACCGCACCATCGACACCACGGGCCGAACCCACGACCGGCGCGACGACTTCGACGAGGTGTACGGGGACTGGGAGGCGCTCCGCGAGGCCGCCGCCCCCGGGATGGTCCCCGAGCGCATCGACACCGACGTCCGCGAGGCCCTCGCCGTCGCCGCCGACGACCCGACGAAGCTCAGCGACGCCCAGGCGCTCGCCCTGCTCCACGCCGACGGCCCCGCGCTCGACGCGCTGACCCGGATCGCGGACGACGTCCGCAGGGCGGCGGTCGGCGACGACGTGACGTACATCGTCACCCGCAACATCAACTTCACCAACGTCTGCTACACCGGCTGCCGCTTCTGCGCCTTCGCCCAGCGCCGCACCGACGCCGACGCGTACACCCTCTCCCTCGACCAGGTCGCGGACCGCGCCCAGCAGGCCTGGGACGTCGGCGCCGTCGAGGTCTGCATGCAGGGCGGCATCCACCCCGACCTGCCCGGCACCGCCTACTTCGACATCGCGCGCGCGGTGAAGGAACGCGTCCCCGGCATGCACGTGCACGCCTTCTCCCCGATGGAGGTCGTCAACGGTGCCACCCGCACCGGCCTCTCCATCCGCGAGTGGCTGACGGCCGCCAAGGAGGCCGGGCTGGACTCCATCCCCGGCACCGCCGCCGAGATCCTCGACGACGAGGTCCGCTGGGTCCTCACCAAGGGCAAGCTGCCCACCGCCACCTGGATCGAGGTCATCACGACCGCCCACGAACTGGGCATCCGGTCCTCCTCCACGATGATGTACGGGCACGTCGACCAGCCCCGCCACTGGCTCGGCCACTTCCGCACCCTCTCCCGCATCCAGCAGGAGACGGGTGGTTTCACCGAGTTCGTGACGCTCCCCTTCATCCACACCAACGCGCCCGTCTACCTCGCGGGCATCGCCCGCCCCGGCCCGACCGCCCGCGACAACCGCGCGGTCATCGCCATGGCCCGGCTCCTCCTCCACCCGCACATCCCCAACATCCAGACCAGCTGGGTGAAGCTGGGCACCGAGGGCGCCGCCGAGATGCTCCGCTCGGGCGCCAACGACCTGGGCGGCACGCTGATGGAGGAGACCATCTCCCGGATGGCCGGGTCGAGCTACGGCTCGTACCGCTCCATCCGCGACCTGGTCGCCATCGCGGACGCGGCGGGCCGCCCCGCGAAGCCCCGCACGACCCTCTACGGGGAGGTTCCGGAGGAGCGGCAGCGCACGGCGACCGCCTCCGACGGCCACCTCCCGGAACTCCTCCCGCTCGTCCAGGAGTGAGGGGATGATGCGTCCATGACGCAGATCATCAAGGGGGGAAACCTCCCGCTCAGCGGCGAGCCCATGCGCGTCGCCGTCGTCCGCCGGGCCGGCGGGCCGGGAGAGCCGCAGGTCGACGCGGCGGCGCTGCTCGTCGCCGCCGACGGCACGGTGCGGGGCACGGAGGACCTGGTCTTCTACAACCAGCCGGAACACGCGGGGAGCGGGGTCCGTCTTTCGGGCTCCGCCCACCGCGAGGGCGGGGTCCTCGCGGACTGGCTGGAGATCGACCCCGGGCGCGTGGAGCCGTCCGTGGACAGGATCGTGGTCGCGGCCTCCTGCGACGACGCCACCTTCGGGGAGGTCACCGGCCTGTACCTGCGGGCGGTGAGCGCGACGACCGGGGAGCAGCTGGCCCTGTACGCGGTCGAGGACGCGACGACGGAGACGGCGATCCTGCTGGCCGAGTTCTACCGCCGGGGCGGCGGGTGGAAGTTCCGTGCGGTGGGGCAGGGGTACGACTCCGGACTGCCGGGGCTGGCCAAGGACTTCGGGTTCCTGGTGCCAGAGGTGCCGGAGGTGCCGGAGACGCCGGGAGCTCCGGAAGCTCCGGAAGCGCTGGACATTCCGGAGGTGCCGCAAGCCCCGGAGGTGCCGGAAGCCCCGGAGGAGAGTGCGGTGCCGGCTCCCGCGCCCCTCGCCACCGGGGGCGTCCGCCCGGCGCACGGGAACCCATGGCTCTCCGTACCGTCGCATTTCCTGCCGCCCCTGGGCGTGCCGTTGGCACGGTGCAACGACCTTCCCGCGCAGATGGGCCCCGAGTTCGCGCCCGTCGAGTTCTCGGGCCGCGGAAAGGAGGACGTCGAGCCCGACTTCGTCCTCCCCAAGGGCTTCGTGGCCGTCGACGTGCTGAAGGAGGGCGCCGGGTACATCGAGGTCGTCACGCTCACCATCCGCGGGCGCCGATGGCGGCAGGTCATGAGCAGCAGACTTCCGGATCTGCACGGGGTGGGCGTCTTCGCGCACGACGGCCAGTCACCGCTGCGGCTGAGGGTCGACGCGGAGAGACAGGCCGCGTGGACGATCAGGCTCCGGCCGGTGTCGACGCTGCGTTCCTTCGAGGGCGCCGGCCCTGTGGAGGGGTACGGGCCGGAGGTCCTGGCCCACACCGGTGACGAGACCGACGTCGCGTACCGGTTCCAGGGCGACAAGGACAAGGAGGGGTACTTCAGCGTGGAGGCCCACCGGCGCGGCGGGCACTGGGAGTACGCGTTCGGCAGGCGGCACCGGGGGCGCGGCAGCGGTGCGGTTCCCCGGGGCCCTCGACTGCTGGTGGTCGAGGCCACCGGCGGCTGGTCGATGGAGGCCCGGGAGCCGAGGTTCGCGGGCTTCTGGACCCGCCGCTGAGGCCCGTCCCGGGTGTTACCCGACCAGCAGTGCGGCGGCGAGCGCCGCGGTCGAGAGGGTCTTGACTCGTGTCACGGGGTTCATGCCGTGGATCGTTCGAGGAACGACCAGACCTCGGGTGAACTGCGGTCAAAAGCGGACTGACGGACGTCCGATCACATAACGTTCCGCGCCCCGAACGGACTTACCCGGTCGATTACAGTGCGGCGAGGAACCGTCAGCGAACCGCCGACCGGGGGAGGGCACGTCGTGGCCACGACAGCCGCAGCCGTGTGGGGCCGCGCCGAGCAGCAGGACTTCCGGGCCCGGGTGCGGGGCTGCCTTCTCGGCGGAGCCGTCGGCGACGCGCTCGGGGCGGGGGCCGACGGCCTCACCCTCGCGGAGACGCGGGAGGCCCACGGACCTGACGGACTGACCGAGCCCGTGCCCGCCCACGGCCGGCGCGGTGCCGTCACCGCCGCCACCCAGATGAGCCTCTTCACCGTCGACGGACTCATCCGCTCGCACGTCCGCCGCGACACCGGCGCCTGGCACCCGCCGACCGACGTCCACCGGGCGCACCTCCGCTGGGCCGCCACCCAGCGCGACTGGGGCCCCGACGAGCGCCGCAAGGACAACGGCTGGCTCGCCCGCGAGGAGTGGCTCTACGCCCGCCGCAACCCCTCCCGCGCCTGCCTCACCGGCCTCGGCGACGAGCTCCTCGGCACCCTCGACAAACCCAAGAACCCCGAGGCCGCCGACTCCGGCGCACTCGTCCGCTCGGCGCCCTTCGGGCTGCTCGTCGGCTGGGAGCCGCAGCTCGTCTGCCAGCTCGCGGTGGAGTGCGCCGCGCAGACGCACGGCGCCCCGGCGGCCACCCTCGCGGCGGGCGCCCTCGCCGTCACGGTGCACGGACTCGCCCGCGGCGGCTCCGTCGAGGCGGCGGTGACCCGGGCCGTGGAGCTGCTCGCGGAGCGCCCCGGCCACGAGCCGGTCTCCGAGGCTCTCGCCACGGCCCTCGGAGCCGTACGGGAAGGGGCGCCGGACGCGGAGCGGGTGGCGGCTCTCGGGGCGGACGAGGACCGGGCCGAGGGGCAGCTGGCGGCGGCGGTCTACTGCGCCCTGGTCGGCGAGGACGTCCGGCACGGGCTGCGGCTGGCCGTGAACCACGACGGGCCCTCGTCGGTCACGGGCGCGCTCACCGGCGCGCTGCTCGGCGCCCTGCACGGCGAGACGGCCCTCCCGCCGGCCTGGCTGGCCGAACTGGAGGGCCGTGCGACCGTCCTTGAGCTGGCGGACGACTTCTCGATGGAGATGACCCAGGGCGCCGCCCTGCACTCCGCCACCGAGGCCTCGCCGGGCTGGCTGGCGCGCTACCCGAGGGGCTGATCGGTCCGGGCGCCGCCCTGGGAGGGAATCCCGGCGGCCCCGGCCCCGTCCTCGTCCGGGTCCGTGCCGATCCGGTCCAGGAGCGCGTCCCGCTCCGGGGTGTCCTCCGGCCGGACGAAGCCGATGAGGACGTACAGGACGAGGGAGGTGGCGAGCGGCGAGACGATCTGGATCTGGAGCTCGACGCCGTCGAGGCCGTAGTTGGTCAGCCAGAAGACGAAGAGCCCGGCCGCCCAGGAGACGAGCGCCGCCGTCGGTCCCGACTTCCGGAAGGTCTTCAGCAGGCCCAGCATGAACGGGATCGCGATCGGCCCCATCAGGCCGGCCACCCACTTGATGACGACGGTGATGATGTCCTTGAAGGTGGGGGAGTTGACCTGGGTGGCGACCGCCATCGACAGTGCGAGGAAGGCGATCGTCGACCAGCGCGCGGCGAGCAGCCCGGCCCGCTGCGTCCAGCTCCGTGCCGCCTTGCTGAGGACGGGGGCGATGTCCCGGGTGAAGACGGCCGCGATGGCGTTGGCGTCGGAGGAGCACATGGCCATCGTGTGGGAGAAGAAGCCGACGATGACCAGGCCGAGCAGTCCGTGCGGGAGCAGCTGCTCGGTCATCAGGGCGTAGCTGTCGGAGGCGTCGGGCTTCTTCGGGTCGACGAGCAGCGGCGCGACCCACATGGGGAAGAAGAGGACGAGCGGCCAGACGAACCACAGGACGGCGGAGAGCCGGCCGGAGCGGGTGGCCTCGCGGGCGCTGGGCGTGGCCATGTAGCGCTGGGCCTGGTTCCACATGCCGCCGCTGTACTCGAAGGTCTTGATGAAGAGGTAGGCGAGGAGGAAGGTCAGCGTGTACGGGCCGGCGGTGGGCGCCGTGTGCCCCTGGAGCTCGGGCCGGTCCCAGACGTCCCAGAGCGCGCTGACCCCGCCGAGCTCGGCGAGGACGGCGACGAGCATGGCGATGCCGGCGAAGAACTGGATGATGAACTGGCCGAGTTCGGTGAGCGCGTCGGCCCACAGGCCGCCGACCGTGCAGTAGATGCCGGTGATCACACCGGTGATGAGGATGCCCTCGTTGAGGGAGATCCCGGTGAAGACGGAGAGCAGGGTGGCGATGGCGGCCCACTTGGCGCCGACGTCGACGATCTTCAGCAGGACGCCGGACCAGGCGAGCGCCTGCTGGGTGGGGAGGTTGTACCGGTTCTTCAGGTACTCCAGCGGGGAGGCCACGTGGAGCCGGGAGCGCAGCCGGTTGAGGCGGGGGGCGAAGAGGTGGGCGCCGATCGCGATGCCGATCGCGATGGGGAAGGACCAGGTGACGTACGAGGTGACGCCGTAGGTGTACGCGATGCCGGCGTAGCCGGTGAACATCACGGCGCTGTAGCCGGACATGTGGTGCGAGATGCCGGAGAGCCACCAGGGCATCCTGCCGCCGGCGGTGAAGAAGTCGGAGACGTTGTCCACGCGCTTGTGGGACCAGACGCCGATCGCGACCATCACGCCGAAGTAGCCGATGAGCACGGCCCAGTCGAGACTGTTCATTGAGCCCCCTCCAAGGGGTCCGGTCCGCCTTGTGAACGCCGTTCATCGTGTGGCGCGCGACAAGGCTGGGACAATGCAATGGAGGGTCAAGGGACAGTAAAATCGTTCTGTTTACTGACCCTTGTTCACGTCCATGAACTTGTGGAGGGGGCTCGGCCGGGCGTCAGCGCATCAGCTCCCCGGCGTTGACCAGCAGGGACTGACCCGTGATGGCCCGCGCGCGGTCCGAGGCGAGGAAGGCCGCCGCCTCCGCCACGTCCCCGTCGGTCGCCAGCTCCGGCAGTGCCATCCGCTCGGTCAGCCGGGCCAGGACCTCCGCCTCCGGCACCCCCTCGGAGTCCGCGGCGAACCGTACGTACGCCTGCACCGGCGGCCCCCACATCCAGCCGGGGAGCACGGTGTTGACCCGGATCCGGTGCGGCCCGAGCTCGTGCGCCAGTGAGTACATCGCCGAGGTCAGCGCCCCCTTCGAGGCCGCGTACGCCGCCTGCCGCACCTGCGTGGGCGCGGCGATCGCCGACTGCGTACCGATGAGGACCACCGAGCCGCCGCGTTCCTTGAGCGCCGGCAGGCAGGCGCGGGTCATCCGCAGCGTACCGAGGAGATTGACGTCGAGGACGGACTGCCAGGTCGCGAAGTCGGCATCCTCCAGGCCCCCGAAGTAGGAGTCCCAGGCGGCGACATGGACGACCGCGTCGACCCCGCCGAAGCGCTCGACGGCGAGCCCGGCGAGGGCCGCGCACTGCTCCTCGTCGGTGATGTCCGTGGCCCGGTAGGCGGTACGGCGCCCCTCCGGGTCGATCTCGGCGGCGGACTTGGCGAGGTTCGCCTCGGTGCGGGCGCCGAGGACGGCGTTGCCGCCGTCCCGCACCACCGTCCCGGCGATCCGATGACCGAGTCCGGCCCCGACACCCGACACGACGACCGTCTTCCCCTGGAGCAGCATCCGGACCCTCCTCGACCCTGGCCAAGCATCTGACGGTCCGTCAGAGTAGGTCTCCGTCACCGAGTTGGGAAGGGGTACGAAAGTGAGCGAGGAGACCCGCAGCGAGACGTACGCGGAACTGGCCTCCGTCGGCCCGTACGGCGTGCGCCCCGGCCACGCCCTGATCACCATGGTCGAACCGCACCCGGGCCATGAGTACGCGTACAACCGCTGGTACGAGGACGACCACTACTACGCCGGCGCCATGGCCATGCCCTGGATGTACGCGGGCCGCCGCTGGGTCGCCACCCGGGAGCTCCAGGAGCTGCGCCGCCCGGAGAAGTCCGCCGTCGCCCAGCCCGTCACCGCGGGCTGCTACCTCTCCACGTACTGGATCACCGACGGCCGCTACGACGAGCACATGAAGTGGACCGTCGCCATCAACAAGCGGCTCAACCGCGACGCCCGCGTCCACCAGGACCGCACCCACGTCTTCACGGCCTTCCAGGACCACGAGGCGACCGTGTACCGCGACGGGGCGGGCGGTCCGCGCGACTTCCACGCCCTCGACCACCCCTACGCCGGGCTGATCCTCCAGGTCGTCGACGCCGAGGGGCCCGGGGCGCGGGCGGAGCTGCTCGAACGGCTGCGCTCGCGGGAGCTGCCCGCGCGGCTGGCCGGCTCACCGGCGGCGATGGTGACGGTCTTCCGTCCGACCCCGCTGCCCGGCGACCGCATGACGTACGTGAAGCAGGTGGAGGGCGTCGACACCCGGCTGACCCTGCTCTGGTTCCTGGAGCGGGACCCGCGCGACTGCTGGGTGGAGCACTTCGCGGATCTGGAGACCCTCGGGGGCACCGAGGGCCGGGTGGAGCTGGTGGCGCCGTTCGTTCCGACGGTGCCGGGCACGGACCGGTACGTGGACGAACTGCGCTGAGGAAATAGCCGAGCCCCCTCGGCCAGGACGGCGGACTAGACGAGAGGGCTCTTCGGGTACCGCAGCGAAGGCGGGAGCATCGGAGCTCAGAGGGCCCCGTTGCTCACCTCGCCGACGAACGCGTTCCACGAGCCCGGTCCGAAAGAGAGGGACGGGCCTTCGGGAGCCTTGGAGTCACGCACCGCGATGGACGCCACGACGGGGGACTTCACTTCGACGCAGGCGCCGTTCCCACCGGAGTAGGAAGACTTCGTCCACGTGTCCGTAGCACCCTGAAAAATCGCCATTATGCTCAACTCCGGTTCTGCCCAGTGGGGGTGTCCTGCCGACGTTCTTGCCGGCGTGATCGACGCTACTCGCCGGCCCCGCCCTGCGGGACCGGCGTTCACCCGACCGGGTGGCATATTCCAACTGCGCTTCCGTGGGAGCGATCACGCGGTGTACGGTGCCTGGCCCACCCGCTCGCGATCAGCCCTGAGCGTGCTTCTTGGCCATCTTCGCGATGAACTCACGGGTCTGCTCGACGTTCAGCGCCTGCGCCCTGAGGTGCTCGTACATGACGCTGTACTTGCCGACGTCCTGGGCCTTCTCCAGATACAGGTCGCTCGTCACGCCCTCGATGTAGACGACGCTGGAGTCGGACGTGTCCGGGAACTCCAGGATCGAGTACTGGCCACTGATCCCGGGATGCGCACCCATCTCGAAGGGGATCACCTGCACGGTGACGTGCGGCAGGTGCGACTGCTCGATGAGGTGCTCCAGCTGCTGCACCATCAGCTGTCTGCTGCCGACGATCCGGTGCAGGGCGCCCTCGTCGATGACCGCCCACAGGCGCAGCGGACGCTCCTCGTCCCGGATGCGCTCCTGGCGGCGGGTGCGGACCGTGACGCGCTTGTCGATGTCCGCCGGTGTCGACTCGGGCATCGCGCCGGAGATCACGGCCTCCGCGTACGCGGGGGTCTGGAGCAGCCCGGGGATGATCTGTGACTCGTACATACGCAGACTCTCGGCGTCCGTCTCCAGGCCGATGTAGACGCTGTACGGGATGTCGCCGAAGGCGTGCCACCAGCCCTGCTGGCGCGAGTCCTTCGCCATCTGCATGAGCGAGTCGACCATGCGCTCGTCCTCGACCTCGTACACCCCGCAGAGGTCGCGCACATCGCGCTGGCTGATGGAACGGCGGCCGTTCTCGAGGCGGCTGATCTTGGACTGGGAGACGAGAAGGCGCTCGGCGACCTGCTCGGCCGTCATGTTCTTCGCTTCTCGGAGCTTGCGCAGCTCCTGGCCCAATCGGCGTCGCCTGACGGTGGGGTTGACGTTGGACGCCACGGAAACTGCACCTCCGGCTGCTGTCTGCCTGCGTAGCTGTGAGTATCTACCGCTTGGCAGACTGCCACCAAAGGCCGGGTGTGCGCTGGGAAACCGGCACAACGTACGTGTGCGGGGCGGTCGTGACGACCGCCCCGCACACCTGTGCGGCTCCCGGTTGGCTCTCTTGGATCAATGAACCGCCGCGCGGGCCATGCTGCCGCGTGGCTGCGCCGGTACGCCCGCGGCGGGCGCACGGCGCGGCTGTGCCGCCGCACCGTTCTGGACGTCCATCACGGCGTGTGCCACGAGGCCGCCCATCGGGTCGTGCCGGATCAGGTCGCGCAGTCGGGACCGCGACGACCGTCCTTCGTTGCCGGGGTACAGGTGCTTCCCGAGACCGACCGCGTGGGCCAGCGCGGCAAGCGCCGCGGTCCGCGGGTCCGGCGGTACGCCGGTGCGGATCGCATTGTCCAGCCGGGAGCGGATCTCCCTGCTGATCGCCGTGTCCGTCGCCTGGTAGCGAGTCGTCGGCAACACCCCGCACATCTGGCCCTCCACGGCATGCACCATGCCGCATCGCTCCAGATGCGAGAGATACGTCTGACGGAGCCCCAGTCGGGGTCCGCCGATCCAGTGGACGGCCCGAACCGGGCTGCCACGCCTGCGCAGCAGCTCCAGTGCGGAGTCCAAGGTCGGATCTCCGGTCGGCCGTGGCATCACCACGGCGATACGATCCCCGTCTGGGGCTATCCGTCCTGCCAGAGCCAGCTCCACTAGCTGTGCTCCGGCCAGGCCGAGGTCGAGCGACTGCGGCTGCGCTGTGGTACCCGTGGTCGGGTCCAGAGCGAGCAGCAGAAGCTCCTCCGGAATAGTTCTGCGGCTCCTGCCCATCCATGCCTCCCCGCGTGGATGAATGACAGGGTGACCCCTCTCACATTCATCTGTCGAGAGTGCCTGGGTGGTTCATCCGGGAACCAGTAGGTATGTCGTTCTCGTCTAGCACGGGGGCCAAGGGGTTCACACAGGACACTGGTACACGGTTCGGACGTACGCATGACGCATGGAGGAGGCACGGTGGCGGGCGAGTCCCCCGACAAGGCGGAGCAGCAGGGGTCGTCGGAGGAGACGGCGGCCTCGGGCGGCGGCGGCCGGGATCCTCGGCTCGCCGCGCTCCGTGAGGCAGATTCCGCGCCGTCGGAGTCTTCGTCGGATTCGTCGAATCCGTCGGGGTCGTCGGTTCAGGTGGATCAGGCGACGGCCGTGTTCAGGACTCTGGCTCCCCGGACGTCGGAGGACGACGCACCAAAGCCTGCCGCGTCCGCGGAGAAGCCTGAGGGCGATCGGCTGAAGGCTGCTGTGGCGGCGTGGGTGGCTTCGGCGGACGACGAGGAGTCCGAGCCGGCGGCCGAGTCGTCGGTCGCGCCGGCAGCCGACGGCGCCGCCGAGGACGCCGACGAGGACCTCACGGACGAGACGGTCGACGCGGAGCCCGCCGACGCGGAGCCCGCCGACGCGGAACCGGTCGCGGAGGCGGTCGCCGAGCCGGCCGACGAGCCCGTCGAGGACAAGGCGTCGGCCGAGTCCTGGTTCGCGGCGCGGAAGCCGAGCGAGACCGAGAAGGCGGAGAAGGCCGCGGAGGCCGAGAAGGCCGCCGCCGAGCCCGCCGCCGCGTCCGACGGCGATGACGAGCCCGCGACGGACGGCCCGGCGGCTGACGAGCCGACCACCGACGAGCCGGTCGATCAGCCGACCGCCATGTTCAAGATCGTCCGCCCGCCCGTGGCGCCCGCCGTGGACCAGCCGACGACCGCGCTGAAGCTCCCGCAGTCCCTGCGCGAGGACTACGACAGCGAGCGCACGAGCACCTTCGTACCGCTGCGCGCGGACATCCCCGCCGAGCGGAAGGCCGAGCAGGCCCGGCAGGCCCAGGCGTCCCCCAAGGCGCCCGCGCCCGCCCCCAAGCCCGCCACCGGGGCCGCTGAGGCCTCCAAGGCACCCGCCGCCCCCACGGCCCCCAAGGCCTCCGGTGCGGCCGCGGAGGCCGCCCCCGTACCGCCGGCGTCCCTCGTCGAGGCCGAGCGCACCCGCCAGCAGCCGCTGCCGCCGCTGCCCCCGCTGGACCTGCTCGCGGAGCTGACGAACACCCCGCCGCCCAAGCCGACCGCCCTGCGGACGACCGCGCGCCGAGTGCGGATCTGGACGCCGCTGGTCGTGCTCCTGCTGATCGTCTTTGCGATCGTGCAGATGGTCCGGCCGCTGCCGGCGCCCACCCTGACCCTCTCCGCGTCGCCGACCTTCACCTTCGAGGGCGGCGAACTGCAGATGCCGTGGCCCAGCGAGGGCCAGGGCGCCGTCGAGGTCGAGGGCGTCGGTTCCATGGGGCAGTACGGCCCGCAGAAGCCGGCCCCGATCGCGAGCGTCACGAAGACGATGACCGCGTACGTGATCCTCCGCGACCACCCGCTCAAGGGGAGCCAGCAGGGCCCCGAGATCGAGATCGACCAGAAGGCCGCCGACCAGGGCAAGGCCGAGCACGAGTCGACGGCGCCGGTCCAGACGGGCCAGACGTACACGGAGAAGGAGCTCCTGCAGCTCCTCATGATCCCGTCCGCGAACAACGTGGCCCGGCTGCTCGCCCGCTGGGACGCCGGTTCGGAGGCCGCGTTCGTCGCGAAGATGAACGCCGCCGCGAAGGACCTGGGCATGACCCAGTCCACGTACACCGACCCGTCCGGTCTGCTCGACAGCACCGTCTCGACCCCGCAGGACCAGCTGAAGCTGGCGAAGGCGGTCATGCAGTACGACGTGTTCCGCGAGATCGTGAACACGCCGAACGTGACGGTCGACGGCATCCCCGGCCGGATCGAGAACAACAACAGCAGCATCCTGCTCAAGCCGGGTGTGAGCGGCATCAAGACCGGCTCCTCCACCCCGGCGGGCGGCAACCTGCTCTGGTCGGCGAACACCGTCGTGGACGGTGAGACCCGCCGCATCCTGGGCATCGTGATGGGCGCGAAGGACGCGGACCAGCTCGGCAAGAAGCTGCAGCTCGCCATCGACAACAGCTACAAGCTGATCCAGCAGGCGCAGAAGGACGTCACCTCGGCCGTCGTGGTCCGCAAGGGCCAGGTCCTCGGTCACATCGACGACGGCCTCGGCGGCCTGACCCCGGTCGTGGCGACCAAGGAGCTCAAGGCCATCGGCTGGCCGGGCCTCAAGGTGAAGCTGGAGCTCACGGACGGCGGCAAGGCCGTGCCGCACGCGGGCAAGGCGGGCGACGTGATCGGCCAGGTGTCCATCGGTACGGGCGTGGGCAAGGTCAGCGCACCGGTCGCCCTGGAGAAGGACCTGGTGGAGCCGGGCTTCGACAGGAAGCTGACCCGCCTCGGCTGAGCCGGGCAGTCATCCGCTCGGCCGGACGCCCCGGACCTCCGGGGCGTCCGGCTGTTAGCGTTTCCGGGGGACGAGAAGCGAGACGGGCAGCAGGGGAAAGGGCAGCAGTGACCACCGCTGAGCCGACGCGCGCGGACCGCGCCGACGACCACACCGACGGCGAGGATCACACCGATGAAGCCGACAGAGCAGACCGCACCGATTCCCCCCGTGAATCGTCCCCCTCGTCCGCTCCTTCCCTCTCGCGAATAGTGCTCCCGTCCCAGCGCCCGGCCCCGGAGCCCGACAGGGAAGCCCCACCGTCGTCCGTGGCCCCGCGCCGCAAGCGCCGCTACACGGTCATGGCGGCCACGGGGGTCGCGGCCGTCACCCACATCCTCTGGTTCTTCTACTTCGCGAACAGCGGCGGGGACCTGGCAGCGCAGGACGCGTGGGCCGAGTTCGTCGGACGGCACCCGGACTCCGCGTACAACCTCGCCTGGTACGGCGGGATGCACCCGGTCTCGTACA
The DNA here is from genome assembly GCF_008642375.1 of Streptomyces venezuelae. Classification (NCBI taxonomy): domain Bacteria; kingdom Bacillati; phylum Actinomycetota; class Actinomycetes; order Kitasatosporales; family Streptomycetaceae; genus Streptomyces; species Streptomyces venezuelae. The sequence goes on from NZ_CP029194.1 coordinate 5,021,056, forward strand.
GCGTCGTCTCGCCGTACCTGATGTCGCTGCTCGGCGTGCGCAGCACGATGATGGTCGCCGGGACGCTGTCGGCCGCGCTGACCGCGCTGATCCTGGTGCGCGTGCCCGCGGTGCGCAATCCGATGGCCTGCTCGCTCGCGGCCGTCTTCGCGTTCCTCTGCAACGCGCTCTCGGGCCGGGTGACCTTCGGCCTCGGCATGATGTTCGCGCTGGGCGCGGTCGCGGCCGTCTTCTGCTGGCCGCACCGCTGGCGCCGCAAGCGCTGGGCCAAGGCGGCGGTGGCGGCCCCGCTCGCCGGCCTCGCGACCGCGTGCAGCCCGGTGGCCGGGCTGTTCCTCGGGGTGGCGGCGGCGGCGCTCTTCCTGAACAAACGACGCCCCGGCGCGTACGCCCTCGGCCTGGCCCCGGTGGCGGTCGTCGCCCTCTCGTCCTGGCTCTTCCCCTTCTCCGGTACGCAGCCGATGGCCTTCGGCTCGACGGCGCTGCCCCTGCTCTTCGGGGTGCTGACCTTCGTCCTCGTACCGAAGGACTGGCGCACGGTCCGCACGGCCGCGGCGGTCTACACGATCGGCACGCTCCTCACCTGGCTGATCGACTCGCAGATCGGCTCGAACATCTCGCGGCTGCCGATGCTCTTCGCGGGCGTCGTGCTGCTCGCGGCCCTGCCGTACACGGCGCCGCGCTCGCGCCGCTGGTACGCGCTGGTGCTGGCCTTCGCCGGGCTGAACTTCTGGATCGGCTTCAAGGGCGTCGACGACGTCATCCGCACCGCCCCGGACGCCTCCTGGGCACGCGAGCTCGCGCCGCTGGTCAACCAGCTCCAGGTGCGGGACGCGGGCAAGGCGCGGGTCGAGGTCGTGCCGGCCTCCAGCCATCGCGAGTCGTCCGCGCTCAGCCCGTACATCAACCTGGCGAGGGGCTGGAACCGCCAGGCGGACATGGAGCGCAACCCGCTCTTCTACGACGACACCCTGAACGCCGTGAACTACGAGGACTGGCTCCACCGCTGGGCCGTCCACTACGTGGTCCTGCCCACCGGCGCCCCCGACTCGGGCGCCGAGCAGGAGGCGGAACTGATCGAGGACGGCCTGCCGTACCTGGAACAGGTCTGGTCGGACGAGAACTGGCGGCTGTACGCGGTCGAGAACCCGACCCCGCTCGCGGACGCACCCGCGGAGGTGCTGAGCGCGGAGGAGAACGAGGTCGTGATCCGCGTGGGCAGCCCCGGCCGGGTCCAGATCCGCGTCCCGTACTCGCCGTGGCTCGCGCTCATGGACGAGAACGGCGGCAAGATCGAGGCCCCGCAGGAGACCGAGGCCTCGAAGCTGGCCCGCGAGGAGTCGGAGACGGAGCTCGTGAAGGTCTTCGCCAACGAGGAGGGCTGCCTCTTCAAGGCGGAGGCGGACGCGGAGGGCGACGAGTGGACGGAACTGCTGGCCCCGAAGGCGGGCGTCTACCGCCTGGCGGCCCCGTACAAACTCTCCCGGGGCACGCCGTGCCCGGAGGAGCTCCGCTGATCCTCAACTCCCGCCACTGATCGAGGCGAGCATCCGCCGCATCCCCGCGGCGTGCCCGCCGCTCCTGATGACGAGCACCCGGTAGACCCACCCGGCCACTCCGGGAAACGCGGCCCGGCTCACGGCCCGCAGCCGCGACCGCCCGTCGGCGAGCTCCTCGATCCGAAAGACCAGGGAGTACGAGGAGTACCGGTGCCGCCCCTCAAGGGCGAGCTCCCGCCCCGGCACGGCCCGAACGACCCGGAACCCGGGAAAGAGGGCCCCCTCGGCCAACGGCCGGGGCCCACCGCCCTCCCGGGGCTCGGCCCCGACGACCCGCGCATAGGCCGCGAGCCACGGCCGCGCCAACGCCCGCTCCACCCCGCCCCGCACCCTCACCCACGCCTCGTCGGCCCCGAGCTCGACGATGACGGCATGCTCGTCGACGTACGGCAGTGTCCCCATGAGGCGTAGTCTCCCCGATCCCCGATCCCCGATCCCCGATCCGCGCTCCGGATGCGAAGAGGCCCCGGCGTCCACAAGGACGACGGGGCCTCTGCCCTGCTACTCCACTGTGCCCCCGGCAGGATTCGAACCTGCGACACCCGCTTTAGGAGTTCGGTTGCGGGGTCCTGGCCGTGGGCGGGCTCCTGCTGGCGACTGCTGCGGACAGCCGGGGATGACTGTCGCCATCCATCGCCGTTGATGTCAGCTGTGGATGTCAGGGGTCCGAGGCACGTTGCACTTCAGGCGTCGTCCTGGAATCGCTCCAAGCCGTCCATTACGGCGTTATGGAAGCTGAGCTCGGCCGTGCGGCACGGCGCGGCAAAGAACATCTCCTGCGCCTCGGCGAGCCCACAACCGACGACCTGCATGGTGACCATGACGGCGTCCACCCCGTCGCAGCCGCGCTGTTTCAAGAGCTCTTGCAAGGCCGTACCGTCGCGGCTCTCGGACCAGACGGGCCGAGCTGCCTCGGCCATGCCGGTTATCCGGGTCCTTCGATCTGCGTCCACGACGGTGCCTCGCAACGTCCATCAGGCATGCCTGGGCCTTCGGTTGGTACGGGCGCAAGCAACGGGAACTCCCGGTCGTCCGTCACTCGATCGCCCGTCTTTGCAGCACCGGGATTGCAGCCGGTGCCGACGATACTCCGGGCTTCCCTACGCCTGCTGCCGGTTAATGGGGATCTCGTAGACGATCTCGCAGAGCGCAGCGGGTACGACGATGTCAGCCGTCTCTACTGGCCGGCCCTGGTCGCTGTAGTACGTCCGCCGGATGTGCGTGACGAGTGCGGCCTTCTGAATCCCGAGGAGCGAGGCTTCCTCGGCGGTGGCTTGCCGCGGCTCGGGCTGCTCGACGGCGTGGCTGACCGTAACGCCGATCTCGGCCATCCGGTTCACGACGCCAACCCCGGCGTGTGGCCCGCCTTCGGGAAGGACGACGAGGGTCCCGCCGGTGAGGTCGTACGGCTCCCAGCTCGTCGACAACTGCACAGGCCTCCCGTCGGCGAGGAACTCGTACACGGTCCGGACGCACAGCTCGCCCTCACCGATCCCGAGCCGCGCAGCGATCTCGGCCGGCGCGGGCACCTTGGCATCGGTCCGACTCTCCCAGCCGCCATTCCGTCCCACGGCCTTCATGTCCGCCCGGAACGGCGACCCGTCAGGCTGCTCGCGAGCCGCGGACCGAACCATCCGCACCCGCGCCCGGGGCTCGGCCACGTAGGTCCCGGACCCGGCCCGCCCCTCCAGCACACCCTGGGAGATCAACAACTCCTGGGCCCGGCGAACGACGTTCTCGCCCACCCCGCACTCCTGGCCGATCTGGGCCCGAGAGGGCAGCCGGTCTCCAGGGGTCCATTCGTGCTCCGCGATCCGCCGCCGCAGTTCGTCGGCGATGCGGAGGTAAGGCGGCTGCTCAGGCATATGGAAAATCTAGTCCACTAGCTCTAATCTAGTTAACTAGCTTCACTGAAAGTGACTAGCGGTGACGGAGGCTTCCCTGTGCCTGCTCCAGAAGTAAGCGCGGAGGCCCTCGCCGCCCGGTTGTCCGCCATCGGACTGACCACACGCGTGCTGGAACACACCAGACACACGTCGATCGAAGCGGAGGTACCGGAAACCCTCCCTGCCGAGACATGGCGGGAGGTCCTGGAGGTCGTGGCTACGGCGGACCGATTCGGTCTCCTGGCCACCAGCCTGGGCGGTCGCACCCTATGGGCCGCCGTGAACAAAGCGGTCCCCGCGACGGGCGATGTCCGGGGACCTGGCCATCAGCGATAGGAGCTGATCAGCGTGTTCAACCGTATCCGCCGCGCCATCAGGCGCACCAGAGAGCGGTACGCCCAAACGACCCGACACCGCGAGGTCTTAACGCCGACCCGCCTGACGCTCGTTCTCCCCAAACCGTCCGACGAACTGACGCTGTTGCTCCGACAGTTCCGAAACCGCACGGACTTCGTCCCGGGCGAGGAGACGGCTCTCGTCCGCCCGTACGTCCTGGCCGGCGAGCAGCGCACACGGCAGAGCTCGGTGCCGGTCCCGCACCACCTCCTCGCCCACACCTGCTTCGCGCCGGCGGAGGCCCACGGATGACCCGCGTCCCGTCAACGGCGACCACGCCCTACCGGTCCAGCGCCTGCCATATCGGCACCCATCACGAGTGCGCGTACTCCTCCCCGACGGCATCTCCAATCGACATCCCGGTCGTCTACGAGGCGTGCGCCTGCCCCTGCCACTCCACAGCCACGTCACCTGAGGCGGCCTCGTGAACGCCTTCCCTTCGGGCGGCGCACTCGCCTCCCCGGTCGAGATCACCACGACCACCGTGCAGCGCGGAGACGTCATCCAGATCGGCGGCCAACCGTGCCGAGTAGCTGACCTCCGCCAACTGCCCGGCGGAGCCAAGCGCCTGCTCTTCGAATCGGGCGAACTCCTAACGATGCACACCCGTACGCGCCTGATCGCCGTACGAGTGCTCAGAAGGTGGTGACCGTCCCCATGCCGTCCCTCCGCCACACCATCGCCGCCGACCTCAGGACCCAGATCACCACTGGCCACCTCAAGGCCGGCGAACGCCTCCCCTCGGAGCCCCGACTCGCTGCGGATTACAAGGTCAGCACCCCAACCCTGCGCAACGCCCTTGCACTCCTCCAGTCCGAGGGCCTGATCGAGAAGATCCACGGCAAGGGCAACTACGTCCGCGGCCCGCTCCGCAGACTCACGTACACAGGAGGCCGCCTCATCCCGGACACGGACCTCCACATCACAGTCCGCACCACCAACATCCGAGCGCACGGAGACCTGATCCCCCTACTCAAGGTCCCGGCGCGCACGCCGCTGACGGAGTTCCTCTACCTCACCCACCAGGGAGAGTCCCCGCACAGCTTGACCCGCATCTACGTCCCACGTGACTCGGCGCCGGCCAAGCCCTCTTGGCACCGATCCGCTGCGGAGCAGAGCCAAGACCAGATCAGTGCCCGCCTCCCAACCCCCGAGGAAGCCTCGATGCTCCGCATCAGCGCAACCCTGGCCGTCCTCTCCATCACCCGCGTGTCGACCGACACCACCGGCCGAGTGATGGAAGCGGCGCTCCTGGTCCTCCCCAGCGACCGCGCCGACGCACTCTTCATCACCCGCAACCCAGCCGAGGAGAAGGGACAGGAAGGATGACGCCCCACAACGAACTCCGCCTCCTGCCCTGGTCGGGCCCCGACGGCAAGCCCTGCTACCTGAGCACCAACGACGAAGGCAGCCGCCTGTCCCGCCTCGCTGACACCACCGAGGCAATCCAACTCGACCTGGCAGCCGATCTCGTGGCACACGCAACGGAGGTCCTCCGAGCCGAGGTGACCGTCCCGGAGGACCTCCGACGCCTGTCAACAGCCCTGACGGAAGCCCTCCAGGATGCACTCCGCGTAGCAACAAGCCGCGGCCACCGCCTGCCGGCAGCGAACCTCACCACCCGCGAGGAAGGTAACGAGGGCCCTCAACTGCAGGCTCCGGCCTTCGGCTAGCAACAGCACATCCAACGACAGAGCAGCCCCGGATCACGTCCGAGGCTGCTCTGCTTGATTAGTGCTCTGACACGGCAAGAACCTTGGCTACTCGTACATCGTTGCCGCTTGGAGCGCGTGGGCGAAGAAGCGCCAGCCACCTTCGGCCGGCAGCTCGCGGCTGGTGTTGCGGTACCAACCGTCCGAGTCGTCAATCCATGCGGCCAATGCTTCCAGGAACCCAGCAAGGTCTGCGTTGTCCCACGACTCACCGCCGTCGTCACAGCTGCGGTGCAGAGAGAGGACGAAGGACGCCAGATCCTCTCTGCTGACGACGTGATCCGGAGAAGTGGTCATGCGCGGCACCCTACTTGGCATGCCACATCCCGCAGTGGGGCGACCGCCTCCACCAGGCCGAGAGACCTACGCGCTGAAGGTGCTACTCCTGGTCGCTCCGCTCCAGCACCAAGCCGACGGACCCGTCCTCTAGCCCGTTGCTGTCTTCGAGGTGCAGATGCGCTCCGTCGGAGACGCCTTCGCCGGCCAGTACGAGCAGGTGTCCAGCCAGCGTCCTGAGGCCCGCGGCATTCGCCTCGATGACAACCTCACCCCCAAGGTTCCGCACCTCGATACGTGAGTCCGAGTCCCACGTGAAAACGAGCGCGGCACCATCCGTCACCGTGACGTGGGTGCTCTCGATTGGGCCATGGACGGGTCTGGAAGTCATGGAGACCATGATGCCGCCCACGACACATGGCTCCGGAGGCCCTGTGCGTCCTGCGCATTACCGCTGCTCAGAGGGGCACGAGCGTATCGGCATGCCTCTTCCGTCCACGAATAGACCTCGCGCCGCACAGGTGGCTACTCCAGTCGAGTGTCGACTCCATCTGAGACAACCTCGATCGAGTGCCGAGCGGCCGAAGCCGCTCATGCTTGCCGCTACCGGGCTCAAAGTGCGGGATCCCTACCCAAGTTGGAAGTACTGGCCGTAACATGACCTGGGCCGAAGTGCGTTGAATCTCCCTAAAGAGGTGCATCCACTCGGGACGCTGTCGCCTAACACCTGGGAGTTTGGATGAATCCCCTCATCCAGGGACTGTTTAAGAAGTTTCGCGAGGAAGAAGAACTCCTCGAAATCAGCAACGCTGATGCTTTCGAGCTGTTCGCCGCCAGCCTCATTCTTCCCGAAGATCTCATAGCTCAAGTCCAAAAGTCGGACCTGCTCCTCGACCAGGGAGCCATTGGTATCGACGTCATCGCGCTGGACGTGAATGGACAGCTGGCTTGGGATGCGGATGACGTAAGAGAAATTTGCGAGAATGCCGCCAAGGTTGAAGTAGGCTTGCATTTCATTCAGGCGAAGCAGTCCGCTTCTGTATCGAGTGCCGAGGTTCTGAGCTTCGGTGACACTGTTCGGAAATTCCTAGAGAATGATGGCTTCCCGTCGTATCCTCGCATGGAGGCGCTAGCGCAGGCGCTCGGAGCAGTATTCGAAAACTATGCGGGCCGACTCAAGGGTTCACCTTCGGTCTACTTGTATTTCACGACAACCGCGCCAAAAAATTCGATCTCCTCCGACCCCGTAAAGGAGAGAGTCGCTACCGTTACGGAACAGATCGAAGGCCTTGGCTTCCTCGGTCGAGTCGCTGTCACCGTTCTAGGTGCCGACGACATCCACGATGCATGGGTCAGGAAGAACCACGCAAACGAGGTGGAAATTCAATTCGAGAAACAAGTTAATCTCCCAAAGATGCCCGGCGTCGATCAGGCGATTCTGGGTGTCGTGTCGGTAGCCGAGCTGCTTAAGTTGATCGAAACCGGCGATGAAAAGAACCTTGATGAGCGCGTATTCTATGACAACGTGCGAGGATTCAAGGGAGAAGATAACTCGGTCAACATGCAGATCATGGACACCCTGAACTCTACAGAGAGAAGCCTCCTCCCCGTTCTGAATAATGGCGTGACCGTCGTTGCTGCTTCCTATGCCCCTAAGCCGGGAGATGCAGTGGCGGTTTCCGGCTACCAGATCGTGAACGGCTGTCAAACCAGCCACTGCCTCTACCTATCCAAGCAGTCGCTCGGTGATGCCGTGTCTGAGGTCTACGTACCCATTCGACTGGTGGTGACCGGGGATGAGGAGGTTGCCACCCAAATCATCCGGGCAACCAATTCTCAGACTGCTGTCCAAGAGAACGACTTGGTGGCGCTCAGTAAATTCCAGAAGAGGCTGGAAGACTTCTATAAGCTTGATTCGCCAGATTTCAAGCTGACTTATGAACGTCGATCCGGTCAGTTCTACAACAAAGAAGTGACCAAGAATCGTATCGTCACCATCAGCGACCAAATGCGTGCTGTCTCAGCTATGTTCCTGGACGCCCCCCATGTTGCTGCCCGGTACGCCAGCAGGCTATACGATGACATTGGCGCAGCTATCTTCCGAGAGGATCACAAGCTGCTGCCCTATATGGTCAGCGCCTTCGCCGCGTACCGTCTTGAAAATGCATTCAGGTCTGGAGCGCTGGAGTCTGCCTACAAGCCGACCAGGTATCACATTCTCATGGCCCTGAAGTATCACGTGCTGGGCGGGAAGTCGACTTCCCTTGAGAAGGGAAAGGCGGAGGAGCAGAGTGAGCAAATCATTGTCGCATTGAAGCAGCATGACCTGATCGCGACATTCCGGGAACTGGCTCAGTCTGTCATTGCTGCTGGCGGAGGGCAGATGCCGTCAAGAGACCGGCTTAAGCGGCAGCAATTCACGCAAGATTTGATCACTGAACTTATGAAAAATTGAGTTCGACTGGACCCATATTGCGCTCCTGAGGCGGGCTGAGTCTCAATGACTCAGCCAAGCCGACGGTGCGTCGTCCATCAGTGGGACGGCGTGCCATGCTTGATACGAACTTTGAGGTCTGCCTAATCCTCAGCAGGTCGATCACGGGGGCTGTGGGACCTCGCACAACGGGCTCCGGGTCCCTGCTGGCCTCCCGCTGACGTTCGGCGTCGATCGGCGAGATTCGCGCTCGTTGGTGTCAGCAGCTGATGTCATCGCCGGGACTCTTGACACGGCCTCGCTCGCTCTTGGCTCCTCGTCGCCACCCATGCCGTCGAGCAAACGTTGCTGCGCCTGCCCCAGAGGGCCGGCGTAGTCAGGCATGAATATCTCAACGCGCGCTTTTCTCCAGGGTGCCGGAGATCGCGTACGTACCTGACCAAACGCCACGGTCCGGGACGATCACGTCGAGCTTGTTGGACTCCACCATCACTTCATAGAGCCAGTCCGAGAGCACGAATGCTTGGTCGTGCGTCAGCTTGATGAACACCGATTCCTCGTCCACGCGACCAGAACGCGGGGCCACGCGGTGCCGGCGCGTCGGACTGCTGTACCACAACCGGTGAATGAGGCAGAAGCCGAAACTTCCCGTGCTAGGAGCTGGCAGAACTCTTCCTGATCATCCGAACTTTCTCGGCCTGGAAGGAAGCCACCTTCGAACCAGCTTGATCTGTGAAGTGAACGAAGCCGTCCTCGACTTTGTAGTCGGCGGCCTCCACTTTCTCCACGTCCTGACCTGGCGGGACCCGAGCCGGTAGCGTGACTTCGTAGGACGCCATAGCAAATCACCTCTCGGGCCAATCGTCCCACGATGCCGTGAATAGCACCTGGCGAGCAGCTGAGACCACTTGCCGACGACGGCGTGCGCCTCCCTCGCGTCCTCCGCCCACCACTCGCCCTGGCTCCCATCCCGTCTGCCGTCGACCCACACACCGTGGAGCAGACACGGGTCCTGGCGTCCAGGTGGAGCGCGCCGCTGTACGAACGACCTGGACGCCAGGACCCGTGTCTGCTCGGCTCTGCCTGGGTCGATGGCAGGCGGGATGGGAGCCTCCCACGCTCACCACGACGGAACCGGCAGACGCACGCGGCGCCCCGTCCATCCCGGAGCCTGAGCGCCTCCGCCGGAGGCATCTCTCTGACTCGCGCCGTGAGCAGTCGTTCCAGCCCTCCACGCGGTCCCCTCGCTCATCAACCCGAGCCGTCAGGCGTGCGGACGGCGGCCGGGCTGGAGCGGGGCGGAGACAGGAGCGCAGGCCCGGGCGACGGGCCGCGCGCGCCGCGCCGTGCGCGGCGGGTGCCTTGATGAAGTAGGGAAACTCTTACCGCATCAGTCCTGCGGTCACAGGGCGATCGAGTGGTAGGCCATGGCCTTGTCTACGACTTGCTCGGCGGTCAACTCGGCGGGGCCCCAGAAGATGTAGTCGCTGATGTGAGGGCAGACCAGGCCGCGTTCGAGGGTCTCCAGCATCTGGTCCTGCTCTGCCTCGCTGGTCTCCTCGGCGGCCATGAGGCGCTGAACCAGGGAGATGGCTTCCTCGCGGCTCATCGTTCGCACCGGTTCCACGCTTACTGCTGTGCGGCGAGCCGACGGCCGTCGTGGCTTCGGACGTGGGGGCCTGCTTCGTCCAGGGCGTCCAAGAGGCGGATCGCGTAGACCTCGGTCATTCGGGCGGTGATCTCTTCCGGGGTGAGCCACTCGACTGCGGTCGACTCCGTGGAGGTTCGCTCCTCGCCGCCGGACGGCTTGCAGCGGAAGACCAAGGCCACGATGCCGCGGGTCGTGTTCTTGTAGACGCCGGTCAGTTCCTCGACCTCTACTCGGATGCCTGTCTCTTCCCAGACCTCGCGGGCCACGCCCTCTTCGGGGGCCTCCGTAAGTTCGAGGACGCCGCCCGGGAGTTCCCACGTGCCGTTGTCCGCGCGGCGGATCGCCAGGAGTCGGCCGTCTTCGCGTACGACCGCGCCCGCGACGGACACGGAGTGCAGTGGCGTTGACGTCGTCTCTCGGGCGCTGTTACTCATGTACAGGAGCATAGGAGAGTGGGAAAGACTGTGGGAACTCCAGTAGGAGGTGGTCGGTCCGTACCTCGGTACGTCCAGATCGCCGAGGAGATTGTTCAGCAAATCCAGGCTGGGGTTCTCAAGCCTGGCGACCTGGTGCCGAGTGAGTCCGAGCTCGTCGAGCGGTACGGCGTCGCCGGCGGGACCATCCGTAAGGCGATGGTCGAGGTTCGTGCCAGCGGGCTCGTGGAGACGCGGCACGGTAAAGGGTCGATCGTGAAGGACCGGCCGCCCGTGCGGCTGCGTTCCTCGGATCGGTTCCGGGCCTCCCATCGGCGGGGTGGGAAGGCTGCCTACCTTGCGGAGTCCGCTCAGTCCGGCGCTACCGCCAAGGTGAGCGTCCTCTACATCGGGCCGATGGAAGCGCCGGAGGACATTGCCGAGCGGCTGGGCGTCGACACCGGTACGCAGGTGCTCGCGCGGCGGCGTCTGTACTTCCGTAACGGCGTTCCCGTCGAGACCGCCTCCTCTTACCTCCCGTGGGACGTCGTTAAGGACATCCCTCAGCTCTTTTCCGAGAACCCCGGGCCTGGTGGGATCTACGCCCGGCTGGAGGACGACGGGCACGTCTTCACCGAGTTCGTCGAGACGTTGCAGGCGCGGCCGGCCGCCAAGGCTGAAGCCTCCGAACTCGCCCTGAGCCCCGGGGCTCCCGTCGTTCACCTGCTGCGGAACGCCGTCACCAAGACCGGTCGCGTCGTCGAGGTCTGCGACACCCTCATGGCCGCTGACCAGTTCGTCTTCGAGTATCGGATCCCTGCCGCCGACTGACGCACGGTCAACTCTCCGCAGCCCGCTCGGACTTCTTCGTCCGGGCGGGTTGACTCATGTATAGGAGTCAGGCACTCTTCTTCATGTCACTCATGTACATGAGTGACGGAGTCCAGCACTTCTAGAGGAGTGATCTCTGTGCGTCAGATCCCCGTCGACACCTCCGCGGCCTCCGTGATGGTCGCCCAGTCCCCGCAGCCCAAGGTGAAGGACCGTCGTACCGGCGAGCGCGCCATGGACGCCGAGACCGGCGCCGCGCTGTCGACCGTGGACGTCATGTTCGCCGCGAACGGCGAGGTCGAGATCCTGACCGTGACCGTTCCGGAGACCGGGGTCTCCGCCGACCTCGTCATGGGCACCCCGGTCGCGGTCACCGGCCTGATCGCCCGGCCCTGGGAGAACGAGTTCAACGGCCAGCGTCGGCACGGCATCGCCTTTCGCGCCGTCGCGGTCACCTCGCTCGTCGGCAGCGCGGCGACCTCGAAGGCTGCCTGATCATGGAGTGGTTGATCGTCTCCGCCGTGGCAGTCGTCGCCTTCGCCGGTCTTCTGCGGTGGCGGCGGCCCGCCTGGTACTGGCTGAGCTTCGGGGTCGTACTCGCCACCCTTCGGGTCCTGGGTCGATACTCCTCGGTCATGGACGCCTGCGGGCTGACCGTTCCTCCGCCCCGGTGGCGTCTCGCGATCGCCCGGATGGCCAACCGGCCCGTGCCGGAGCCCCGGGCGCCGCGCATCCTGCGGCTTCGGCCTACCCGGACCGGCCTCGTCTTACGGCTGGGGCTCCGGCCCGGACAAGACGCCTTCGACGTGGCTGCCTCGTGCGACCGGCTGCGGCACTCGTTCGGCATGCACGGTGTGGCCTCGCGGGAGATTCGCTCCGGCGTCGTCGAACTGCGGATGACCGGTTACGACGTACTCAAGCGGGTACAGATGCCCGCCGGCGTCGAGCGCTCGACCATGCGCTTGCCGGTCGCTCTGCGCGAGGACGGTGCCGTTCATTACCGCGACTACCGCACCACCCCGCATGCCCTCACGATCGGAGCCACCAAGTCCGGTAAGTCCGTCTATCAGCGGAACCTGGTCGCCGAACTCGCTGCCCAGGAGGTGGCCTTGGTGGGCATCGACTGCAAGCAAGGGGTGGAGTTGTTCCCGCTTGCTCGTCGCTTCTCCGCTCTAGCTGACAACCCCGACACCGCCGCCGATCTGCTCGACGCGCTGATTGCGCACATGGAAGGCGTCTACCAACTCATCCGCGCCGAACAGCGCATCACCGCCGACACCCCGGACGCCGACATCGCCGCCGACATCTGGGACCTGCCCGACCACCTCCGCCCCGTTCCCGTCGTCGTCCTCGTCGACGAGGTCGCCGAACTCGCCCTCTTCGCCACGAAGGAGGAGGAGAAGCGGCGGGATCGGATCATCACCGCACTTGCTCGACTCGCGCAGCTCGGTCGCGCCGCCGGCATCTACCTGGAGATCTGCGGGCAGCGCTTCGGCTCCGAACTCGGCAAGGGCGTCACCATGCTTCGCGCTCAGCTCAGCGTCCGTACCGCCCACCGCGTCAACGACGAGACCAGCGCCAATATGGCCTTCGGTGACATCGCGCCGGACGCCGTCCTCGCCACCGTCCAGATCCCCGTCGACTCACCCGGCCTCGCGATCACCGGCGACGCCTCCGGCGGCTGGGCTCGCATCCGTACGCCGCATACCTCGCTCCGTGCGGCCGTCAACGCCTGCAACAAGTACGCGTACCTCGTCCCGGACCTGCCCGGCCTCGCCGCCTTCCGGCCCGCCGTCGAGCCGCCCGTGTACCCGGTCAAGGTTCCGGCCCCGGCTTCCGCCGAGTCCCCGGCTACTGCCTGACACTCCCCGCCCCACCCGGTCGGCGCGACCGCATCGCGCGCCACGTCCCTACCCCGCCATGACCAGAACGCCCACAAAGGAGGTGCCGACATGACCAGCAAGCTTCGCGTCGACGCCGTGCTGGTCCAAGCCCTGATCGCCGGTGCGCTGTCCTTCGCCCACCTGCACGACCTCGCCGCCGCTGCCGGTCAGACCGGATGGAAGGCGTGGGCCTACCCCGTCTCCGTCGACCTGCTCTTGGTCGCCGCCTGGCGCCGGCTCCGCTCGGACGGCTCGTCCCGGCTCGCCTGGTGCTGGTTCCTGGTCTCCCTGTTCGCCTCGCTCGGCGCGAACGTCGCCACCGCCGGGTTCCTCGACCTCGCCCATCCGCCCGGCTGGCTGCGCTTCGGCATCGCCGGGTGGCCCGCGGTCGCCTTCCTTGGTGGCACGCTCCTCGCGCACTCACCTGCGCCGACGGTCTCGGAGGCCCGCCCCGTGGTCGATCCGGAGCCGATCGGAGAGACGCCGGCCGATCCGGAGCGCGTCCCCGAGTCCGATGCCGTCGCCGAGCTGGAGCCGACTCTGCCCGCGCCGGCAGCCGTGCCCGCCGTGCCTGTCCCGGCCGCCCTGGTCGAGCACGCCCGCAAGCTCGCCGCCGATCACCGCACCCGTACCGGCCAGCACATCGACACCGACACCCTGCGCGCCCGCCTCGGTGTCCCCGCGCCCATGGCGGACGCCATCGCCGCCCAACTCGCCTGATCAGAACGGAGATCGTCATGTCCCCTCGCGACCACTTCCACTCCGTGATGCGCATCGGCCCCGTGCAGATCGGCACCCACCGCGACCGCAATGGCCGCACCAAGTACGCCGCCGTCTGCACCGCCGACCGCTGCGGCTGGTCCTCCGACTACTCCAGCTCCTCCGCCGCCCAGCTCGCCGCCCGCACCCACCGCTGCCGCATCTCCGACTGAACGGATACCGCCCGTGGATGTCCCGCTCTGGTTCGTCCTGCTCGTCGTCGGCGTCCTCGGCTTCAAACTGATCCGCCCGCCCTGGTGGCTCGTCGCCGTACTCCTCCTCGGCGGCTTCCTCCTCGCCGACAGCCTGCTGGCCCCCGTCATCGACACCGCGATCTCCAAGTGACCTGACCCGGAAGGGAGAACCACCCCATGCTCCGACCCAAGATCCCGACCATGCCGACGCCGACCGGCCTCGTCACGCCGCCCGTCGTCGTCCAGCCGACCGCCGTTGAGCCCATGCAGTCGTCCCCGGCTCCGGTTGCCCAGCGGCCCACCGTCCAGATCACCCCCGGGACCGCGCTCGCCGTCATCGGCGCCGGCACCGCCGTCGTCCTGGTCGTCGGCACGGTCCTGGTCTCGATGCTCCTCGCGACCGCCGTCACAGCCGCCTCGGTCGCCGTCTGCGCCCTCGTCGTCCGCTCGCTGCTCGTGTCCCCGGCCAAGCGCCACCGCCACCGCCGCTGATCGGCCCCCGGGCGGCCTCGATACCGCCAAGCATCCGCCGCCCGGGAGCCGTACCCCTCGCCGATCTCTCAACCGGAAGGAACACCCATCATGGATCAGCGCACCGTCGCCACCGCGGCGGGCCTGGACCCGGCCACCCTCCACGACGTTCTCCGAGTCGCCGCCGCCCCCGACTTCGACCGCTGGCGAGACCAGGTGCACCGCACCGGCGGCTGCTCCGATCCCATCCACCTGACCGGCTGGTCCCTCGCCAAGGACCGCGCGTCCGGAGAGGCTGTGCGCCGGTACTCCACCGAGACCGAGCCCGGCGGTCGTCTCCGCGTCGCCTGCGGCAACCGCCGCGCCTCCCGCTGCCCCTCCTGCGCCCACACGTACGCGGGGGACACCTACCACCTGATCCGCGCGGGCCTGGCCGGCGACGATTCCAAAGCCATCCCCGCGACCGTCCGCGACCACCCCCGGGTCTTCGCCACCCTCACCGCCCCGTCCTTCGGCCCCGTGCACAACCGGCCCGACCGCGGCTCCTGCCGCTGCGGTACCCGCCACCCGGAGAACGACCCCGCCCTGGGCACAGCGCTCGACCCCGAGTCGTACGACTACGCCGGAGCCGTGCTCTTCAACAATCACGCCGGTCAGCTCTGGCAGCGCTTCACCAACCGTCTGCGCCGTGAGCTCGCCGCCCGCGCCGGGCTCACGCAGCGCGAGCTGAAGGACGCGTTACGGGTCTCGTACGGGAAGGTCGCGGAGTTCCAGAAGCGCGGCGCAATCCACTTCCACGCCGTGGTCCGGCTCGACGGACCTGACGGCCCCGGCACCACCCCACCCTCGTGGGCCACTGTGCGGCTCCTCGACGACGCGATCCGCGCCGCCGCCGTCCACGCGTACACGACCATCACCGTTCCGGCCGCCGGGGACCAGCCGCTGCGGCGGTTCCAGTGGGGCCGCCAGCTCGACATCCGGCCGGTCAAGGCATTCGGCGACGGCTCCGACATCACCGAGCAGGCCGTGGCTTCGTACGTCGCCAAGTACGCCACCAAGGCCGCCGAGACCACCGGCAGCCTCGACCGGCGGGTCGGCAACCGGGAGGTGCTCGACCTCCTGGACGTGGCCGACCACCCCCGCCGGCTGATCGAGGCCTGCCTCGACCTCGCCCCGCTTTACCCGGACCGCAAGCTCGCGGCCTGGGCTCACATGCTCGGCTTCCGCGGCCACTTCTCCACCAAGTCCCGCCGGTACTCGACCACCCTCGGGGCTCTCCGTCGGATCCGCGCCGACTATCGCGCCGCCCAGGAGCACGTGGACGCCGACCCGGACACCGTGCTCGTCCTCGCCTCCTGGCAGTACGCCGGCCACGGCCACACCCCCGGCGAGGCCGCCCTCGCCGCGACCATCTCGCGCGGGATCCAGCTCAACCGCCAGACGGCCCGCGAAGCGCTGCGCGACCAGCTCGTCCTGGACGCCCCGGAAGGAGCCGCAGCATGACCACCGCCATCACCACCGACGAGCTGCTGACCGTGCCCCAGGTTATGGCCCGCCTCAAGCTCGGACGTTCCACGGTCTACGACCTCATCCGCTCGCGCCGTCTCACCTCGATCACTGTCGGCCGCGCCCGTCGCATCCCGGTCGGCGCCGTTCGGGACTTCATCTCGTACGAGATCGGCGAGGCCGCCTGATGGCCGGACAGCGCAAGCGCAACCCCAACGGCGCCGGCACCATCACCAAGCGGAAAGACGGCCGCTATCAGGCTGCCGTGTACGTCCTCCAGCCCGACGGCACCCGCGCCCGCAAGTTCGCCTACGGCAAGACATGGGAGGAGTGCGACGCCAAACGCCGCGCGCTTCTCGACAAGGCCAGCAACGGCATCCCTGTTCCGACCCGCTCGGCGAAGCTCTCCGAGTGGCTCCCGTACTGGCTGGACAACGTCGTTCAGCCGCGACTCAAGCTCAGTACCTATGACAAGTACGAGGCACACGTTCGCCTCTACCTCATCCCGATGGTCGGCTCCAAGCGTCTGGAATCCCTCGGCGTCGCCGACGTCCGGCGTTTCCTCGTCCAGCTGGAGAAGAAGAACACCACCGCCACGGCCAGGGAGTCGCACCGAGTCCTGCGCACGGCGCTCACCGCCGCCTGCCGCGAGGAGCTGATCACGCGCAACGTGGCCACCCTCGTGGAGCCGCCCCGAGCCAAGGCGCGAGAGCTGAGTCCCTGGTCCCTGGACGAGACGCTCGACTTCCTCGCAGCCGCGCGCCGGGACCCGCTGTACGCAGCCTTCGTCCTCGCCATCACCATGGGCCTCCGCCGGGGCGAGCTCGTCGGACTCCGTTGGGCAGACGTGGATCTCGATCACCGCGTCCTCTACGTCCGCCAGCAGACCCAGCGGCGTCGGGGTGTCCTGTACGACGACGACCCCAAGGGGCGCCGCCGGCGTGCCGTACCGCTGCCCGCCATGTGCATCGCGCCTCTCCGCTGGCACCGGATGCGGCAGAACGATCAGCGGGTCAAGGCGGGGGAGGAGTGGAAGGGGAGTGACTACGTCTTCACTACGCGTACGGGCAGCCCGGTCGAGCCGCGCAATGTGTACCGCTCCTTCACCCGCGTCGCCGCCTCCGCCGGGCTCCGCGTCATCCGGCTCCACGACGCCCGGCACGGCTGCGCGACCATCCTCACGGCGGCCGGGGTGCCTCCCCGTGTCGTGATGGAGATCCTCGGGCACAGCCAGATCAGCATCACGATGGACGTGTACACGCACGTCGTCCAGGACACGCAGCGTGAGGCGATCAGCCACATGGACCGGCTGCTCAAGAGGCGACCCGGTCGTAACTGACCGCCGCCGTTGATGTCAGACGTGGATGTCAGAAGGGGCCCACCTCCGGAAAATCCGGAGGTGGGCCCCTTCTGAACTGGTGCCCCCGGCAGGATTCGAACCTGCGACACCCGCTTTAGGAGAGCGGTGCTCTATCCCCTGAGCTACGAAGGCAGTGCGCGACGCCAGTGTAGCGGGTGGTGTGCCCGACGTCCGGGGAGATGTCGCCCCGGGGCGGGGGCGGGCCGTGGGCTGCGGGCAGGGTGGCGGGCGGTCGGCTTGTCGGCTGGTCCTCGGCTGCTTCCGGTCGGCTTTCGGCCGGGTTCCGTGGGGCGTTCTCCTCGGCGTCAGCTTGTTGCACGGGGGTCTGCAGCAAGCTGACACCCGATGCCGTGGAGTGGCCCCTGCCCCGCTGGCATTGTCTTTCTCAGCGGAAACGCAGAGGGAACACAGAAGCGGAACCCAGGGGGAAACAGTGCGGATTCGAATCACTTCGGCAGTTGCTTGTCTGGCTCTGACGGTCGCCGGTCTCACTGTGGCGGCGGGCAGCGCCGCTGCCGTCGAGCAGGGTGCGGGGCAGAGCGCCGGTCCGAGTGCCGGGCTGCACGGTGAGGCGCAGTGGCCGGTGCCGGTGCCGCCGGAGGTCGGTGAGCTGATCTGCGAGATCCGGGCGAACCTGCCGCACATGCCGCACCTGGTGCCGATCCCGCCCTGCAAGCCGGTCAACGGCTGGCAGTAGTTCCCGCCCCTTTCCACGACTGCTGATCCAGAGGGCGAGAGCAGAGATGGTCATGACAAGTCAGCTCCCGAGTGTCACGGAATTCCCGGGTAGTTCGGAAAACGTTCTCGAAGTCGTCGACCTACGGGTCAGATACGCCGACATCGAAGCGGTGGCGGGGATTTCCTTCTCCGTCGTTCCCGGCGAGATCTTCGGTCTCCTCGGCCGTAACGGAGCCGGCAAGACCAGCACCATCTCGGCCATCGCGGGGCTGCGCAGGCCCGATGCGGGACAGGTCCGCATCCTCGGTGAGGACGCGCTCGCGCGGACCGACCTCCTTCGCGCCTCCCTCGCCCTCCAGCCCCAGCAGGCCAGCCTCTTCCCGCGGCTGAAGGTGCGGGAGACCCTGGAGACCTGGGCCGCGCTGTACCCGGCGCCCCGGGACGTGGACGCCCTGCTCGACGAGATCGGCCTGGCCGAGAAGGCCGGGGCGCGCTCCGCCCGGCTCTCCGGCGGTCAGCAGCAGCGGCTGCTGCTCGCCACGGCACTGGTCGGCGACACCCCCGTGGTCGTCCTCGACGAACCCACCACCGGACTCGACCCGCACGCCCGGCACGCCGTCTGGGATCTGATCCGCAGGGCCCAGGCCGGCGGCACCACCTTCCTGCTCACGACCCACGCCATGGCCGAGGCCGAGGAGATGTGCGACCGGCTCGCCGTCATGCACGAAGGACGGATGGTGGCGGCCGGCTCCCCGGCGGAGCTGATCGCCCGGTACGCATCCGGCGGCGTCGTCTCCGTACGGACCGGGAGCAGCGAGCTCGTCGACCGGGTGCGCGCACGTCACGGCGACGCCGTGACGGCCGTCGAGTCGGCCGGGCGCTCGGGGCGGACACGGTTCGAGGTGACGGCGGACGACCCGCACGCCACCGCCGCGTGGATCACCGGGCTCGACCCCGCGGCCGACGTCCGGCCGCGCCCCGCGACCTTGGAGGACGTGTTCCTCCGCCTCACCGGAACGTCACTCGAACCCACATCGGACAAGGCATCGGAACAGGAGGGTGAGCGATGAACCGCGTCAGGCTGGGTGCACCACCCGTGTCCACCTCGCGCCAGTGGAAGGCGCTCTCCCGGGCCATGACCCGACAGCTCCTGCGCGACCCCGCGGCGCTCTTCTTCACCGTGGTCTTCCCCTTGCTGATGGCGGTGTTCTTCGTCGTCCTCATGCAACTCACCTGGGTTCGGGGCCCCTTCGACCTCGCCGTCGTCGGGCCCGGCACCCAGGCGACCACCCTCCAGGAGGCGCTCGGCGGCGGCAGCACCGCCGTCGCCGTCGCCGAGGCCGGCCCGCAGCCGGGCAAGGCGGCGGTGATCGTCCCCGACGAGGCCTCCCGCACCCTGCGGATGGCCGTCGATCCGGAACAGCCGTCGGTGGTGGCCGCGGTACGTGCCGCCCTGGACGACACCGGCTGGCAGGGGTGGGAAGTGGTGGCTGTCGGCAGCGACGGGTCCGCGCTCTTCGACCCCATGGCCTTCGTGATCCCCGGCGTGCTCGCCTTCGCGCTGCTCTCGCTCGCCCTGACCGGTACGGCGTCCGCCCTCGTGGCGATGCGGGCCAGCGGCACCCTCCGGCTGCTGTCGACGACACCGGCCCGGCGGTCCGCCGTCCTGCTCTCGCTCCTCCCGGGCCGAGGTCTGCTCGCGCTGGCCGTACTGACCCTGATGGGAACGGGCGCCGTCGCCGGCGGACTCCTCGAACCGGCCTCGATGCTGCGGCTGCTGCTGACCACGGCCATCGGGCTCGTGATGCTGCTCGCCCTGGGCTACCTGCTAGGCGGACTGCTCTCCTCGCCCGAGGTGACCAACGCGATCTCCGGGCTGCTCACCCCGGTCCTGCTGATGAGCACGGGACTGCTTTTCCCCCTCGAACTTCTCCCCGACTCGGTGGCGGGTCCGCTCTCCTGGACCCCGCTGGCGATGTTCGGAGACGCCCTGCGCCACGACGTGGTCGGCGGGATCACCCGCCACCCCCTGTGGCTCGACTGGACAGTGATGGCGGCGACGGCCGCGGGGCTCACGGCCCTCGCGGCACGGACGTTCCGCTGGGACACGGAGCGTGCATGATGACCGTTCGTACGATGGGCCAGAGCCCCGCCGGGGCCGCCGAGGCCGCCGGGGCCGAACACCCCGCCATACCCGAATCGCTCCTCCGCATCGGTCAACTGGCCTCCTCCTACGGCCTGGTGAACCGTGTGACCCGGCTCCCCGTCGCCGAGGGCGAACCCGACTTCCCGATCTTCACCGCCTCGCTCGGCAACCCCGGCGAAGTGCTCAGCGAGCAGTCCGGCTGGGAGCACAACCCCAGCTCCGGGAACTTCGACGGAGCCGGCGGTGACCTCGACCCGGAGCGCGCCGCGCACCTCGCCGTCGCCGAATCGCTGGAACGCTACTCCTCCTGCGCCCGGGACCCCGAGCAGATCGTCTGGGCGACCGCCGCCGAACTCGGCGAGGACGCCATCCCCAGCGACCGCTGGCCCCGCTGCTCGCCGGCCGAACTGGCCGACCCCCGCAGCGGTCTCGTCCCCACCGACCCCGACGGGCCCATGCGCTGGGTACGCGGCTGGTCCTTCACCCGCAACCGCCCGGTGTACGTGCCGGCCATGCAGGTCTGGCTGAAGAACCCCGTGGAGTCTGTCGCGGAGCGCTACGTCCATCCGGTCTCGACCGGCTGCGCCGCGCACTCCGATCCGGCCGCCGCCGTCGTCAACGGCATCCTGGAGATCGTCGAGCGCGACGCCATCGCGCTGACCTGGCTCCAGCGGCTGCGGCTTCCCCGGCTGGAGTTCGACCCGGCCGAACTGGCCCCGGAGTTCCGGGCGTTCGTGGAGCGGGGCAGCAGCGAACGACTGCGTACCCAGCTCTACGACGCCACCACCGACCTCGGCATCCCGGTGATCTACGGGGTGCAGCTCGCCGACGACGACAAGGTCATCGCCCAGCTCGTCGCGGCGACGGCGGAGCTCGACCCCGGCAAGGGGATCGCCAAGCTCTACCGGGAGGCGTCCTCCCTCCGGATCGCGCTCCGCCACATGGCGCGGGCCGCCGAGAAGGACTCCGCGACCCCCGCGGCCGAGGAGGACATCGTCAGCGTCGTCGACGGCGCCCTGCTGTCCGGCCCGCTGTCCCAGCGCCACCGCTTCGACTTCCTGCTGGAGGGCGAACGCCCGGTGCACGGGCTGCGCGACCTTCCCCGGGCCCCGTCCGAGGAGCCGCTGCCGGCCCTGGCCTGGCTGCTGGAACGCCTGCACGGCGCCGGCTGCGAGGTCGTCGCCGTCGACCTCACCACCGACGAGGCCGAGCAGGTCGGAGCCACCGTCGTACGGATGCTCGTGCCTCAGCTCATGCCGCTGTCCTTCGTGCACAGGGCCCGCTACCTGGCGCACCCCCGGCTCTACGCGGCACCCGCCGCCATGGGCCACCCGGTACGGGGCGAGGACGACATCAACCCGCACCCGCAGCCTTTCGCCTGATCCCCGAACGTCCGACGAGGAGTCCCAAGATGACCGATCCGCGCCTGCTGATCCTCGCCGCGGGAGCGTTCGGCGCGGCCGTCGCCGAAGGGCTGGCCGCACGCCACGCCGGGTCGACCGTGCTCGACGTGAACCAGGGCACGCACCCCAGCCTGTGGCCCGACAGCGATCTGATCGTGCTGGCCACCGGACAGGACCGGGAGGTGCTGGCCGACATGGTGGACGCCAGCGCCCACGCCTGGAAGCGGCCGTGGTTCCCCGTCCAGGCCGGCCCCCTCGACCTGCGGTGCGGACCGGTGGTCGTTCCCGGCCGCACCGCATGCCACCGCTGCTACACCCGCCGCCGCGCACAGCACACCGCCCCGACGGCGGACGGGACCCGGGGCGACGCGACCACCGCGCCCCCGGTCTCCGGGCACGCCCCGCACCACGTCGCCATCGCCGTGGGTCTCGCGGACCAGGCGGTGCGCGAGGCCCTGGCCGGACCCGGTGAGCCGGGCGCGGCGGAGGGCATCGGCGGCACCGTGCGGATCTTCGGGGTCGTGGAGGGCGCCACCTCCAGCTCGGCGGTCGTCGCCGTCGACCGGTGCGCCCGCTGCCGGCCGGCCCGAACGCCCGAGAGCCGCCTTCAGCGGTTCGAGGCGATCGCGACGGAGCTCGCGGCCCTCCCGGCGCCCGCCGGCCGGTGACCCCGGACCCGCGCACGAACCCGCACCGCACCCCGTACGAACCGGAAAGGAGGCCTCGATGCCGGACCACTCTGTGATCACCGCCGAAGCCATGGCCTCGGCCGCCCTGAACGACCCGCAGTTCCACGTCCCGGCACGGCCCAGGCTCCGGCGCGGGCTCTCCCTGCACCACACGCCCGAGGCCCTCGTCGTCGAGGGGACCCCCAAGAAGCAGCTGCTGCGCGGCGCCGCCGCCCGGGAACTGCTGCCCCGGATGCTTCCCCTGCTCGACGGCAGCCGTGGCCACGAGGACGTGGCCGAGGCCCTGGGAATCCCGGCCGGCACCGTCTTCAAGGCCCTCTCCCTGCTGTGGACCTGCGGTCTGATCGAGGAGGCCGCCTCCCCGGCGTCCGCCTCCCGGGCGGCGGAAGTACCCGACGCTCTCGCCGACTTCCTCTCCCGGATCGGCGACTCCACCGGGGCCAACCACGCCTGGGAGGAGGCCCTGGACCGGCTGGCCCGGGCCCGGGTCGAGGTCTTCGGCAGCGGCCCCCTGGCCGACGCCGCCCGCCGCCACCTCGCCGGCTCCCTCGTGGACACCGGTACGGATACGGGTACGGGCACCGCGCTCGTACCGGCACCCGGCAGTACCCTCGCCGTCGCCGCCGGACTCGACCCGGCCGACTCCGCGGAGCTCGCCGCCGCCTGCGCCCGGGCCAGCGTGCCGCTGATCCGGCTCGCGCTCACCGGACGCACCGCCCACCTGGGGCCGTACGTCGACCTCGCCTTCACGCCCTGCCTGGCCTGCCGCACCGCGGAGGACCCGGCGGACGACCGGCCCCCGCTGCCCGGCGACGCCGAACTGGCCGCCGCGCTCTTCGCCCGGGACCTGTTCGCGCTGCTCTCGCGGAGCACACCCAGCCCACTGCCCTCCCAGTGGCGGACCGTCGATCTGGCGGACCTCTCCCAGCAGCGCCGCTCGGCCGCCACCCGGCCCGGCTGCCCCCACTGCTCGGCGGCCCCGGGCGACCCGGCCGACCCGCCGCTCGCCGCGCGCTACGAGGCGGCGATCGCCTTCCCGCCCCGGGAGTACGCCGACGGCAAGGCCCATCAGGCCCACTACAAGCCCTCGAACATCGCGCTGCAGAACGACGAGAAGACCTGGCCCGTCGCGGCGGCCGTGCCCCTCCCTGAACCCCCGCTCGCCTCGCTGCGCTCGCCGTCGCCGGCCCTCCTCGACGACCGGACCGCCGCACTGCTCCTCGCCGTCACCGCGGGCCGCAGGGCCCTGCTGCCCGGCCGCGTGCAGCGGTGGACGGCGAGCGGCGGAAACATCGGCTCCGTCGTCGCCCACCTCGTGGTCCGCGACGTGCCCGGCCTGGAGCCCGGCGTCTACGGCTACGTGGCCTCCGAGCACCGGCTGGCCAGGCTCGCCGCCGACCCCGGTGCCGTCCCCGGCGAGGCACCTCTGACGGTCGTCCTCACCGGCGACTTCACCAAGGTCGCCAAGAAGTACGCGGCGTTCGCCCTGCGGATCGTCCTGCTCGACGCCGGCTGCGCCACCGCCACGCTCCGCACCGCGGCGGCCGCCCTGGACCTGCCGTTCGCGATCCGCACCCGCTGGGACGACCTCGCGGTCGCCGCGGCCCTGGGGATCGACCCCGACCTGGAACCGGTCACCACCCTCGTCGACCTGGGAGGAGCCCCGTGAGCGCCCCGCACGAACTGGCCATGGACATGCTGGCGTCCTTCCGTGAGCAGGGCGGCGCCGCCGCCTCGGCCACGGCACTCGCCGAACGCCGCGTACCGTCCCCGGTGGCGATCGGACCGGCCGTCACGGTCGATCCGTACACCCACCGGACCGTGCCCCACGACCTCCTGACCACCCTGGAGAACCGGCGCTCCCTGCGCGGCTTCTCCCAGGAGCCGCTGCCCGCCGGACTGCTGGCCGGCATCATGGCCCGGGCCCTGGACCTCGACGAGAGGGACGCGGGCGACGCGGACTGCCCGCTCGAACTCACCGTCGTCGCACACCGGTTGACCGGAGTCACCCCCGCCGTCCACCGCTTCGACGCCGCGGCGTCCTCCTTCACCCCGGTGATGGAACTGCCCACCGGAGCGGCCCGCTACGGACTGACGCTGCAGCCGGAGTTCTCCGATGCCGCCGCGATCGTCTCGATCGGCGTACCGCTGGACGCCGCGGTCCACCGTCACGGCGGGCACGGCTACCGGCTGCTGCTCACCCGCGCCGGCTCCGCCGCGTACGCGATGTGGCTGGACGGCGTCGCCCACGGACTGGTCGGCAGCGTCTTCGCCGGCTTCATCCCGGCGGCCGTCCGAGGCCCGCTGCTCAGCGACGGAACGAGCCGCCAGCAGATCTTCGCGCTGGCCCTGGGCCTGCCGCCGGCCCCCTGAGACTTCCCGCCCCGACCGGGTGCGGGATCCGTCACCCACCGCACGACACCTGAGGAGGTGCCTCGCATGGAGGACATCGAGCTGTACGCCGTCGACGCCGAGGAACTGGCGATCGAGGAGCTGCCCGAGGGCAACGCCCTCGCGAGCTGGGCGTCCGCCGGTTCCGCTTCGACCGCGTCCTGCCCGGCGACGTCCGCGTCGTCCGTCAGCAGCGCGTCCACCTACGGGTGATCCGAAGCCCCCGGCCGGCCCGCCCGGCCGTCCCCACCGCACCGCACACCGAAGGGAGGTGAACACCATGGAGAACAACCTCGAGCTCTACGTCATCGACGGTGACGAGCTGGCCATCGAGGAGCTTCCGGAGGGCAACGCCCTCGGCTGCTTCTTCTGCGCCGGATCCGCTTCGACCGCGTCCTGCCCCGGTACGTCCGCGGCCACCGCGTCGTCCGCGTCAACCATCGGCTGACCCCGGTCACCGCAGCAACCAAGCCCTCAACCAGAGCAGAAAGGATTCCTCGAATGCAGAACTTCGACGACCTCGAACTGGACCTGTCCGCCGACGAGCTGGCCTCGGACGCGCTCGGCCTCGAGCCCCTGAAGGAGGGCGTCGCCCTCGGCACCTGGGCGACCGCCGGCACCGCCTCGTCGGCCTCGTGCCCGACGAGCACCGCCTCCTCCTCCGCGAGCGCCTCCAGCTTCGGCTAGAGCGTCCGCAGCACCACCCGTACCCCAACCGCCTGCACCGGCAGGCGACACGACTGAAAGGAAGTGCACGCCATGAACGAGAACCTCGACAACGAGCTCGAGCTGTGGTCGGAGTCCCTCGACCTGGAGGTCCTCCAGGACGCCGTCAGCCCCGGCTTCACCACCGCCTTCTGCGGTGCCTGCGCCGGCTCGGCCAGCTGCCCCGTCGGCTGTGTCGGCTCGATGAGCAGCGTCTCCAGCCAGGGCGGCTGATCAGCCCTACGGATCCTGGGCTCCCGGGGTGGTCCTAGTACCCCGGGGCCCAGGGCCCCAGCCCGGTCCGCTTTTCCCGGACCGGACTGCGTCAGACCAGACCAGATTAGAGCCAGGCGGCCCGGCACGGTAGCGGACCGGCCGCCGCTGCGGAGGGAGGAACCGCGCCGTGGACACGTGCACCGCACCCAAGCTCCGGGAGGATCTCGAGATCATCCGGGGGATGGACGACCACCCCCTGATGTTCGATCCGAAGGGCGGGACCTACCACCGGCTGACCAAGTCGGCGGCGGCGCTGCTCCGCCAGTTCGACGGAGCGCACTCGCTGGACGAGCTCTCGGTCCTGATGGCCGAGCGCCGGGGCGTCCCCGCCGAGGGCGTACGCGGAGAGCTCACCGCCTTCGTCGACGAGTTGAGCCGCAGCGGCCTCCTCGTCGGAACCGAAGCCGAGCGGGAGCCCAGGAAGCGCGCCGGCGGCCGC
This sequence comes from Streptomyces venezuelae, assembly GCF_008642375.1. Classification (NCBI taxonomy): domain Bacteria; kingdom Bacillati; phylum Actinomycetota; class Actinomycetes; order Kitasatosporales; family Streptomycetaceae; genus Streptomyces; species Streptomyces venezuelae. The sequence continues at coordinate 5,047,114 of NZ_CP029194.1, forward strand.
TTCGGCACCAGCATGCTCATGCCCCGATTCGTCGTCACCCGCTCGCTCCCGAAGGTCCTGGAGCCGGTGGCCCGGCTGCTACGCCCGGTCCCGGCCTGGCTGTCGGTCGGCGTCTTCGCCGGCGGCGGCGTCCTCGGCATCCTGCTCGGCCTCTACGCGGTCCTGACCTCGGCCCCGCCGGCCAAGGACATGCTGGGCACGGGAACCCTCGTCGCCATCGCGCTGATGTTCCTCCAGATCCTCGTGCACGAGAGCGCACACGCCATGGTCTGCCAGGTGCTCAAGGTGCCCGTGCGGGGCCTGGGAGTGGCACTGCTCTTCTACTTCATGCCGCTCGCCTACGTGGACCGCACCGACGCCTACCGCGTCCGCTCCCGGGGCGGGCGGGTCCTGCTCGCCGTCGCGGGACCGCTCAGCGACGGCTGGTTCACCGGCGCCGCCGCCCTGCTCGTGCTCACCGCGGACGGGCCGGTCGCGCAGGTGGCCGGGGCGCTGCTGATCTTCCAGATGCTCAACCTGGTCACCAACATCAACCCGATGCTCCCGAGCGACGGTTACGCGGCGCTGGAGGCCGGCTTCGGCCTCGTCGACGCGCGGGGCCGTGCCTTCACCCTGCTCAAGCACCGCCTGCTGGGCCGCCCGCTGCCGGGCTTCCTGGAGCGGATGCCGGCCCGCAGCCGCCGGCTGCACGTCACGTACGGCATCGTGTGCTGCGTCTACACCGTGGCGCTCGGCTTCTTCGTCGTCCAGTCGCTGATCTGGTCGTTCGAGCTGGTCGGACGGTCGATGCCGTGACCGCCCCCGAGATCTCCGGACCGCTGCTGACCCGGGTGGGCGGTCTGCCCACCGAGGCCCTGGACCTCACCGGAGCGGCGACGCGGCGGGCGATCGCCGAGGCCGCCGACGCGCATGCCGAACTGGAGCGCCGACGGACCGCCGTGGAGGACGCCTGCTTCCCGCTGGTGCCCCTCCTGGACGACGAAGTGCCGTTGCGGCGGCAGGTGCTGGCCGCCAAGCGGGCCGCGCACCGGCTGCGCGCACTGCCGTGGGGCGACGAACTGCCGTCCCGCATAGCCGAGTTGGCGGGTCCTGAGGCGGTCGCGGAGTTCCGTGGCTGGCAGGCGGCCGTACGGCTGCGCGACGAGACCGCCCGTCGGCTCGACGCCCTGCTCGCCGAGGACCGCGCGGCGGCCCCGGCCGCGCTCGCCGGCCACCTCGCCGATCCGGGCTTCGCCCGGGCCGCCGCGCTGGCCGCCCCCGACTGGCTGCGCCACGGCCGCCCGCGCCGCCGCCCCGCCGAGACCCGCAACCTGCGCACGCTCTACTCGTACGTGTCCCGGGCGGCCGTGAAGACCAGCCCGTTCTCCACCCTGACCACGGTCGGAGAGGCCGCCCCGCCCGGCACCGCCGCTCCTCGCCCGACGCCTGTCGCCCACAGCTACGCCGCCACCGCTCTCGCCCAGCTCGCGCTGCGCTGCCTGGCCCGGGAGGCCGGTACCGCCGGGCTCCTTCGGTACCGGCTGGCGCCGGTCCGGGCCGGTGGGGCCGACGCCCCGCGCGGGCTGGTCCTGCTGCCCGAGCCCGTCGCCGACGGTGGTCTGGCCTGGCGGCTCGACCGGGTCGTGGAGGCCGATCACGCGGCGCCCTGGCTCTCCGGCTTCGCGCCCGGTGCCGAGCACTCCCTGGACGGGCTGCTGTCCGGCCTCGGCGGGCCCGACCCCTTCCGCCGCTTCCGGCGGCTCCTCGACACCGGGCTGATCGCGCCCGTACCGCCCTGGCGGCGCGGCGACGACCCGGTGGGGGCCGTGGCGGAGCTGCTCGCGGACCACCCCGAGGACGGGATCGCGGGCGAGGTGCGGGAGTTGAGGGATTCGGCCGCCGCGCTCGCCGCCGCCGGTGAGGACGAGCGCACCGAGACGCTCACCCGGGCCCGCCGCACCGCCCGGCGCTGGGCCCGGCGGGCCGGTCTCGACCGGTTCGAGTCCGGGGAGGTGCTGTACGAGGACGTCGCGAGCGACCTCGCCCTGCCCCCGCTCCTCGATGTGCCGGAGGTCCGCGCCGACCTGACCGAGCTGGGCCGCCGCATGCGCCCGTTCGTCTTCCGCTCGCACCTCTACGACGTGCTCGTGGACCGCTTCACGGCCGAGTACGGGCCGGGCGGCACCTGCACCGACGTGCTCGGGTTCCTCATGCGCGTCGCCGTCGACGGCGACTCCCAGCCCGACCTCGACAAGGCCTCCGTCGCCGACCGCGCCGAGCGGGAGACCGCGGGGGAGCGGGCCTGGCTGCCGGTCGGGCCGAGCAGCGCGCCGCCCGCCGCCGCGGTGCTGTTCCAGCTCGCCGCGACCGGGCAGGACGCCGTGCGCGGCGGCGACTACCAGCTCGTGGTCAACCAGTTCAACCCCGGCACGGGCGGGCTCGTGACCCGCTTCGGGGGGCTCCTCGGCGAAGGCTTCCGCGAGCGGCTGCGCGCCCACGTCCGGGCCTGCTGGCCCGGCCGGACCTGCCGGGAACTCGTCCTGTGGACAGAGATCAACACGGCCCAGTCGCGGTCGGCCGGCCTGCTGCCGCCCCTGCTGCTGCCCGGCGAGACCCCGGCGGCCGACGGCCTCGACCTGGCCGACACCGTCCTCACGCACGACCCCGGCGACGGGACCCTCGCGCTGCGCGACCGCGGCGGCGACCCCGTGGGGCTCGCCTACCTCGGGCTCGTCCCGCCGCACCTCTTCCCGCCGTTCGCCCGGCTCCTCGCCGTGCTCGCGGACCCGTGGGTCAACGGCTCGCCGCACTCGGACTACGTCCTGCCGTTCGGGCTCCAGGAGCGGCGCACCGACCGGGTCGTGCCGTCGGCGCGCACCGGCTTCGGACGCGTCACGGTCTCCCGCGCCTCGTGGGTCGTCCCGGCCGCCGAACTGCCCGTGCCGAGGCCGGGCGAGAGCGACGCGGAGACCGTCCTGCGCGCGGAGGAGTTCCGACGTGCGCACGGCCTGCCGGAGGAGGTCTTCTGCCACCGGCTGACCGGCTTCGGGCCGGGCGAGCAGGGCACGGACCGCAAGCCCCTGTGGGTGTCGCTGACCTCGCCGCTCTCGCTGTCCGTACTCGCCCAGTGGGCCGGCCCGGCCACCGGTCACCTGCGCCTGGTCGAGGCGCTGCCGGCCAGGTCCGCGCATCCGCTGCGGGACGCGGCGGGCGGCACACGGGCCGCCGAGCACATCGCGCTGCTGCGTTGGCGGCGCCCGGAGGAGGAAGCATGAGCACGACCGTTCCCCGGCGGGACTGGTGGTACGTACGGGTCTACCCGGGCGGCCCCCGGCTCATGGACGCCGCGGTCCGCACCCTCGTGCCCTGGCTGGCCGAGCAGGCCGGGAGGCTGGACAGCGAGGACTGGTTCTTCATCAGGTACTGGGACGCCACCGGCCATCACCTGCGGCTGCGGCTGCGCGCCGGGGCCGCCGCGGTGGACGCGCTGGACGCCGTCGCCCGCGAGGAGCTCACCGGGCTGCTGGACACCCTGGAGGAGCGGCCCGAGGACTCCGTCGGCCTGCTGCCCGCCGCGCTGCCGGCCGGCTCGCCGACGCGCGGCATCACCCCCGCGCTGTACGCGCCGGAATCGGCCAAGTACGGCGGCCCGGAAGGAGTGGCCCTCGCCGAGCGCATCTTCCGGCTGGACAGCGCCTTCTGCTCCCGGCTCGACCTCGCCGGCCTGCCCCGGCGGTACGAACGGGCCGCGCACGCCGTCTACTTCGCCCGGGCGCTCACCGCACGGGTGCTGACCGAGGAGGAGCGGGACGTCTTCTGGGTCCGCCACCGCACCCGCTGGGGCTGGCAACTGCGCCTGGCCGCCGGCGGGGAGCAGCTCCGGCCCCTGCTCGGCGGTGTCTCGGCGGGGGTCAGGGAGCAGGGCGTGCCCGCGCCCGGCGTGCGGGAGCGGATCGACGCGCACGCCGACGCGTTGGCCGAACTCCTCCTGCGGGCTCCCGGCTCACGGGACCATCAGGTGCTCCATCACCTGCACATGGTGATGAACAGGCTGGGCTTCCCGCCCGGCGAGGAAGCGGCGCTCGGCATGCTGGCGGGGCAGACCGCCAGGAAACCGGCGGCTGTCGCCGGTGCGGTGCCCGGATGAGAGGAACGGCTGTGACGACTCTGGCAGGCGACATGATCCTGCTCGCCTTCGACGCGGAGGGCGGCAGGCTTCCCGTCCGGCAGTCCCTGGCCCCGGCGGTGCGGGGTGCGCTGCTCGCCGAACTGCTCGACGGCGGCGCCCTGACGGACGAGGCGGGCACGGCAGCCGGGGCCGTGGGTGAGGCTCCGCGGGACGCCGCGCTCCGGGAGGTGTGGCAGCGGATCGCGGGGGAGCCCGGCAGGAAGTGGCTGCACTGGGTCCGCAAGGACGGCCGCGCGTCGATCCACGAGGTGCTGCGGGGGCTGGAGAAGGACGGACTCCTCGAGCGGAGCAGCGGCCGGGTCTTCGGCCTCTTCCCGCTGGAACGCGTCGGCCTCACCCCGGCGGGCCTCGCGGCCGCCCGGGAGGTGCGCGCCGCGGTGGCCGCCGCGGCCGAGGTCCCGACGGCCCGGGCGGCCGACGGCGGCGCGGCCGACGGCCGGGCCGCGCTGCTGGCCGGACTCGCCCATGCGGGCGGCCAGTTGGGCACGACGCTGTCAGCCGACCGGCGCCGCGCGCTCAAGGACCGGCTGACGGCCCTGTCCGAGGACGCCGCCCCCGTGTCGGCCGCCGTACGCCGGGCCGTCCAGGACCTCCAGGGCGCGGCCGTCTCGTAGCGGCGCGGAGGGGCCCGGTGCGCACGTACGGGCGCGGGCCGGGTCTCGTCGCCCGGCCGGCGCCACGGGCCCTCAGATCCAGCCGCGTTCGCGTGCCAGGAGGGCGGCGTGCGGGCGGCTCGACGCGCCCAGGACGCGCAGGAGGTCGGCCACGTGCCGCCGGTAGGTCCGTACCGACATGCCCAGGTCACGGGCGCCGATCTCGTCCTTGCCGACGTGGCACATGGACTTCAGGACGTCCCGCTCGGTCTCGGCAAGACCGTCCGCGCACTCCTCGTCGTCCTCGGTGATCGCCGCCAGGTCCGTGGCCTGGCACCAGATCTTCTCGAAGAGGGCGAGGATGCCGGAGACGAGGCCGGTCTCCTGGGCCACGAGCGCGCCCCGGGAGGTGTCCTCGGGGTCGATCGGGACCAGGGCGGTGCGCCGGTCGTAGACGAGGACGCGCTCCGAGAGGTCCTCCGCCACCCGGATCTGGGCTCCCTTCGCGGTGAGTTCCCGCAGGTAGCCGACGGTCAGCGGATCGGCGAGGGCCTCCTGGAGCACCACGCTGCGGATCCGGACGCCCCGGCTCAGACAGCGCAGGTCCAGCGGGCGCGAATGCGCGATGTTCTCGGGCGTCAGCACCGTGTACGGCTCGACGGAAAGGATCTCCTCGCGGGCGAAGAAGGCGAGGTCGTCGATGCGGTTGCGGATCTGCGCCACGTTCTCCATGCGCTCGACGGACTGCGGCGAGGCCAGTGCCGGGCTCTGCTCGTCCCGCAGCTCGGCGACCAGATGCCGGGAGCGGGTGACCTCCTGCAGTTCCTGGTGCAGTTCGCGCAGACGGAGCTCGGTGAGCCGGTCGACCACGATCGCCGGATCGGTCGGGCAGACGGTCCGCCGGTCCGTCCCGTACAGCAGGCCGAGCTCGCGCAGTCGCTCCTGGGCGGTGGCCACGGCCTCGCGGTCGGCCCGTAGCAGGAGGTGGATGTCTCCGTCGGTCGTGTCGGGATTCCGCAGGAAGTGCCGGTAGATGCTCTCTTCCAGTTCGGAGAGTCCCAATACGCGCATGCCTGTTACCGCCATCTCGAGCCCCCCGAGCTCTGCCGTGCACCGGCGCTCGCGCTCCGCTGGTCAGGCGGTGTGACTGCGCGTCCGGATGATGGACTTGGAGAGTAATGCCCGAGTAAACCGGCGCCTACCGTAGGCCTCGCGATGTGGCGGGCGTCACATTGCGCGAATTGTGGGGATGGTGTGGTGACGGCGTGCTCCCGGGGTCGGCCCGCGGCCCGTCGCACCCCTCCGGGCCGCGGGTTGACCCCCGGACCAGGGGCGCATAGCGTCGCCGCGCCGGGTGGGCAGCTGTTCAGGAGGTCTCGTGGTGGTGCCGGGTGGGGCGGAGCGGCTGACCGCCGACGGGGCTCCTTTCGCTGTGCAGGACGGCGTGTACGCCGGCGGGCCGCGGACCCTGCGGGAGTTCGTCGAGGTCGTCTGGGCCTACGGGGACCGGATCTTTCTCGTCTCCGAGACAGGGGAGACGACCTACCGGGAGTTCTTCGACGCCGCCTGCGGGCTCGCCCGGCGGCTCGTCGGGGAGTACGGGCTGCGCCCCGGGGACCGGGCCGTGGTCGCCATGCGGAACCTTCCCGAGTGGCACATCGCCTTCTGGGCCGCCCAGCTCGCCGGGCTCGTCGCCGTACCGCTCAACGCCTGGTGGACCGAGGACGAGTTCACGTACGCCCTCGACGACTGCACGCCCGGCGTGCTGCTCGTCGACGGGGAGCGGGTCGCCCGGGTGCGCGGCTGGGCCGTCCGGCACGGGGTGCCCGGGGTCGTCTTCCAGGGGGAGGCCGAGGAGGGGTTCGTCGCGTACGTCCCCGACAGCGATCCGTTCCTCGGGCCGCCTGCCGTCGACGTCCTTCCCGAGCACGACTCCACCATCATCTACACCTCCGGCACCACCGGCCGGCCCAAGGGCGCCGTCGCCACCCACCTCGCGCAGGTCGGCGCCGCCATGAACCCCCGGTACTTCGCCGCCGCCGCGGCCCTCGCCCGCGGGGAGGTCCCCGGGACCGCGCCCGCGCCCGTCTCGCTCACCACCTTCCCCTTCTTCCATGTGGCCGCCTTCACCTCCTTCTACGCCGTCATGGCCGCCGGCGGGACCCTGGTGATGATGCGGAAGTGGGACGCCGGGGCCGCCCTCGGGCTGATCCGCCGGCACGGCGTCACCCACTACGCGGGAGTGCCCACCACCGCGCTCCAGCTCCTGGAGGCCGCCCGCACCACCGGCGACCCGATGGAGAGCCTCGTCCTCCTCAGCACCGGGGGCGCCGCCGCGCCGCCCGGGATCGTCGCCGGGATCACCGCCGCGTACGGCGAGCGCGTCGAGCCCCGCAACGGCTACGGGCTGACCGAGACCTGCGGCGGCGTCCTGTCCAACGTCGGGGCCGAGTACCGGGCGCACCCGGGGAGCGTCGGGCGGCCCTCGCCCACCACCGAGGTGCGGATCGAGCAGCCCGACGGGGACGGTGTCGGGGAGCTCTGGCTGCGCGGGCAGTCGCTCGTCCGGGGGTACTGGGGCAACGAGGCCGCGACCCGCGCCGCCTTCACCGACGACGGGTGGTTCCGGACCGGGGACCTCGCGCGGGTCGACGAACACGGGCGCGTCAGCGTCGTCGACCGGATCACCGACATGGTGATCCGGGGCGGCGAGAACGTGTACTGCGTCGAGGTCGAGAGCGTCCTGCACGAGCACCCCGTCGTCGCCGACGCCGCTGTTCTGGGCGTTCCGCATCCGGTGCTCGGCGAGGAGGTCGTGGCCGTCGTGCGACTGAGGCCCGGGGCCGGGGCCGGCATCGATGTGGAGGCGCTGCGCGCCCACGTCGGCGCGCGTCTCGCCGCCTTCAAGGTGCCCGCCCGTGTCCTCGTACAGGAGGGGGAGCTGCCGCGGAACCCGACCGGGAAGATCCTCAAGAGGGAGCTGCGGGGGCTCTTCAGCTGCGGGTGACGCGGATGCGGTACGCGCCCGCCGTCTCCTCGGCGAGGACGCTGATCCGGACGCCGTTCGCCCGGTCGGTGAACGTCTCGCCCGGGCGGTACGGGGCGTCCGACAGCTCGGCGTGGACGTTCGGGCGGCGTGTGCAGCCACCGCTGGTGCGGTCGCTGTCGGACACGGTCACCGGGCCGTGGCCCGTGTCCACGTCGGACTCGACCCGGTAGACGAGGACGCCCTCCTCGCAGACCGCCTCGTCGTTGCCCTCCTTGCTGCGCACCTCGACCGCGTACCCCGACGTGCCGGAGAGCGGGACGAAGGTGAGCTTGGGGCCGCCGGTGACGGCCAGCGGGGTGAGGGTGTAGTCGGTGGAGCCGGGGCCCGAGGCGCAGTTGACCTGGTCGTTGTCGAGCCAGCCCAGCTTCCACTTGTGCCAGCCGAGCAGGTCGTTGTTGGCTCCCCAGTCCTCGGACATGATGTCCCAGTGCCCGACGGTGCCACCGCCGTCCGAGGTGTAGAGGTCGGGCAGACCGAAGACGTGGCCGTTCTCGTGGGGCAGCACGCGGTAGCCGGTCTCGGCGAAGCTGCCGGAGCCGTCGTCCTGGCGGCTGTAGACGAAGGACGTGTTGGCGAGCGGCACGCCGTCGGCGTACGGGGCGTCGTCGTTCCCGGAGAACGTCACGGACAGGACGGTGTCGAGGGCGGACGGCCCGGCGTTCGGCGTGGCGAGGACGTTGACCAGGTCGTACGCGCTGAAGTCCACCTGCGCGTCGGCGGCCTTCACGATGTCCTCGACGAGGGAGCGGTACCCCGGCTCGTAGGGTGAGCCGCGCTCGATCCCGTACGCGGAGAACGGCCGGGGCATCCGCAGCCAGTCGGTCAGGGGGACCTCGGCCTCGTACTTCAGGCGCCCGTACGAGCTGGTGCGGAACCAGTCGGAGGTCTGCGGGAAGAACTCGCGGAAACGGCTCATCGCGGTGCCCTCGCCGACGGCGTCCGGGAAGTCGACCATCAGGGTGAGCGCCCTGACGCGGCCCGTGGAGCGCACGTACCCGGGGGCGGTCGGCAGCCCCTCCGACATCTGCACGCCCATCGTGGTCGCGATCCGGCACGGCCCGAGCTGCGCGCCGTTCGGCGCGGCGGCCACCGGGCCGGCCGAGGCCGGGGCGGGGTCGGGGAGCGTCGTGCTCGCGGAGGCGAGCAGCGCGAGGGAGAGGGCCGTGGTCGCTGCCAGGGCGGCCGGTCTGCGTATCCGTCGGCGGGGGTGCTGCATACGGGCGCCTCTCCGGTGGGGGCAGGTCTGCGGCACGGATCTCCCGCGGGGGAGACCGGAGATCCGTGCCGTGCGATCAGCCTGTGGCGAGTGGCTCGGGGGCGCGCGCCGGGTGGACCGATCGGGTCGGTATTGCGCACGGCGTGTCGGTTGTGACCTAGGTCACATGACGGGCGGGAAATAAGCGGGGGCTCTCTCCCCGTTTGCACCTGTGTTCCGACGAAGTGGGGAGTCCGTCCCCGGATCGCTTGAGGAGGTTGTGGCGTGACCAGCACCCCGGACACCGCGCCCGTCCGCCGCGTACCCCGCCCGCGCGCCGATGCCCTGCGCAACCGCGAGCGGATCGTGACGGCGGCCCGCGAGATGTTCGTCGAGTTCGGCCCCCAGGTGCCGTACGACGAGGTGGCGCGTCGCGCCGGCGTCGGGAACGCCACGCTCTACCGCAACTTCCCCGAGCGCCTCGACCTCGTCCGCGAGGTCGTCCTCTCCCTCATGGCCCGCGTCACCGAACTGGCCGAGCGCGCCGCCGAGGAGGAGGCCGACACCTTCGACGCCCTCCGCCGCTTCACCCACGCCGCCGCCGACGAACGCATCGGCGCCCTGTGCCCGATGCTCGACGGGGCCTTCGACAAGGACCACCCCGACCTGACCGTCGAGCGCGAGCGCCTGGAGGAGGCCGTCCAGGGTCTCGTCGAGCGGGCGCAGCGCGCCGGCCGGCTCCGCGCCGACATCGGCGTCGGGGACCTGATGGTGGCGGTCTCGCAGCTGACCCGTCCGCTGCCCGGCACGGCCTGTGTGAACTTCGATCAGTTCGTCCACCGTCACCTGCAGTTGTTCCTCGACGGCCTGGAGGCGCCCGCGCGCTCCGAGCTGCCGGGAACGGCCGCGACGCTGGAGGACCTGAGACGCGACTCCTGCCGGCGGTCGTGATGACCGCCGCCTAGCGCCCCCCGCCCCCGGCGGTTCCCTTTCCGTACGTCGTCGGGTACGTCCTCACGTACCTCGTCCCGTACGTCCTTACGTCCTTTTTTCACCTGTACGCGCCAAGAGGTGGCTACCCCCATGTCCCAAATCCCCGTGAGCCCCGAGAGCCAGGCCGACCCCGGCCGCTGGAAAGCGCTCGTCTTCATCGCCCTCGCCCAGCTGATGGTCGTGCTCGACGCGACGATCGTGAACATCGCGCTGCCCTCCGCGCAGCAGGACCTCGGGATCTCGGACGGCAACCGGCAGTGGGTCATCACCGCCTACGCCCTCGCCTTCGGCGGTCTCCTCCTCTTCGGCGGCCGCATCGCCGACCTGTGGGGCCGCAAGCGGACCTTCGTCGTCGGACTGATCGGCTTCGCCGCCGCCTCCGCCCTCGGCGGTGCCGCGACCGGCGAGGCGATGATGCTCGGTGCCCGCGCGCTCCAGGGCGCCTTCGGCGCGCTCCTCGCACCCGCCGCGCTCTCGCTGCTCGCCGTGACCTTCACCGACGCCAAGGAGCGCGCCAAGGCCTTCGGCATCTACGGCGCGATCGCCGGTGGCGGCGGCGCCGTGGGCCTGATCCTCGGCGGCGTCCTCACCGAGTACCTGAACTGGCGCTGGACGTTCTTCGTCAACATCCCGTTCGCGATCGTCGCCGCCGTCGGCGCGTACCTGGTCATCCGTGAGCCCGCGGGCGGCCGCAACCGCTCCACGCTCGACATCCCCGGCGTGATCCTGTCCACCCTGGGTCTGGTCGCGCTCGTGTACGGCTTCACCCGCGCCGAGTCCGAGGGCTGGAGCGACGCCGGCACCATCGGCATGTTCGTCGGCTCCGCCGTGCTGCTCCTCGCCTTCGTCCTCACCGAGGCGAAGGTGAAGTCCCCGCTGCTGCCCCTGCGCGTCCTGACCGACCGCAACCGCGGCGGTGTCTACCTCTCGCTGGGTCTCGCCGTCATCGCGATGTTCGGCCTCTTCCTCTTCCTGACCTACTACCTCCAGGTCGTGAAGGGCTACTCGCCGGTCATGACGGGCTTCGCGTTCCTCCCGATGATCGCGGGCATGATCATCGGCTCCACGCAGATCGGTACGCGGCTGATGACCCGCGTCCCGCCGCGCATGCTCATGGCCCCGGGCTTCCTGACCGCCGGTCTCGGCATGCTGCTGCTCACGCAGCTGGAGGTCGGCACCTCGTACGCCGGTCTGATCCTGCCCGCGCAGCTGCTGCTCGGTCTGGGCATGGGTACGGCCTTCATGCCGGCCATGTCGCTCGCGACGCTCGGCGTGGACCCGCGGGACGCCGGTGTGGCCTCCGCGATGGTCAACACCTCGCAGCAGGTCGGCGGCGCCATCGGTACGGCCCTGCTGAACACGATCGCCGCCTCGGCGACCACCGCCTACCTGACCGACCACGCGGCGGGCGCGACCACCCCGGCCGCCCAGAAGCTGCTCCAGCTCCAGGGCATGGTCGAGGGCTACACCGCGGCCATCTGGTGGGCCGTCGGCATCCTGGTCGCCTCGGCCGCGATCGCCTTCACCCTGATCACCACGGGGAAGCCGGACATGGGCGTCGTCGCCGGTTCCGGTGCGGGCGCGGACGACGAGGTGAAGGTGCCGGTCATCGCCCACTGAGCCCCGTACACCCCTGGCGCCACCTGCCCTGGTTCCGTGAGCCCCGTGCTCAGCGGAGCCAGGGCAGGTCCGCGTCCGGGTCCGAGGGTTCGAGGCCCTCGGCCATCACGCGCATGATCTCGCCGAGCTGCGTCATCTGTTCGGCGGAGAGCCGGTCGAACATCGCCTGACGCACGGCCGCCACGTGGCCGGGCGCGGTGCGGCGCAGCACCTCCATGCCCTCGTCCGTCAGCCGGGCGAACTGGCCGCGCTTGTCGGAGGGGCAGTTCTCGCGGCGCACCCAGTCGCTCTTCTCCAGCCGGGCGATCGCGTGCGAGAGCCGGGAGCGGGTGATCTTGGCGCTCCTGGCCAGCTCGGTCATCCGCAGCCGCCGGCGGGGCGCCTGGGAGAGCTGGACGAGCAGTCCGTAGTAGACGTGCGGCATCCCGGCGTCGCGCTGCAACTGGCGATCGAGGTGATCCTCCAGGAGCGTGGTGGCGTGCAGGTAGGCGCGCCAGGTGCGCTGTTCCTCGTCGGTGAGCCAGCGCGGTTCGGTCATGTCTCCCATGGGTCCCATCGTACGACTCGTTCTTGAAAGTTGAACTACATAGATTTACGCTGCAAGCATTGAGCTTGAAGTTTCAAGGACTACGGATGCCGGAGGTCGTCGTCATGGACGCCACGCTCGAACGGATGCCTGCCCTCTACCTCTCCCACGGCGCCCCGCCGCTCGCCGACGACCCGGTCTGGCCCGGCGAGCTCGCCGCCTGGTCCGCGGACCTCCCGCGCCCCAAGGCCATTCTCATGGTCTCCGCCCACTGGGAGGAGGCGCCGCTCGCCCTCGGCGCCACCGAGACGGTCCCGCTCGTCTACGACTTCTGGGGCTTCCCGGAGCACTACTACCGCGTCCGGTACGCCGCCCCCGGCGCCCCCGAGCTCGCCGATGCCGTCCGCAAGCTGCTCCGGGGGCCCGGCACGCCCGTCCAGGACATCCCCGACCGGGGGCTCGACCACGGCGCCTACGTGCCGCTCGTCGAGATGTTCCCGGGCGCCGACGTCCCCGTACTCCAGATCTCCATGCCCACCCTCGACCCGCGCCGCCTCATGGACATCGGGCGCAAGCTCGCCCCGCTGCGCGACGAGGGCGTCCTGATCGTCGGCAGCGGCTTCTTCACCCACAACCTCGCCGCCCTCCGCCACACCGGCGGCGGCGTGCCGGGCTGGTCCGCCGAGTTCGACGACTGGGGGCACCGCGCCCTGGAGGCGCGGGACGTCGACGCCCTCCTCGACTTCGCGCACAAGTCCCCGGCCGGCCGCCTCGCCCACCCGCGTACGGAGCACTTCGCCCCCCTCTTCGTCACCATGGGCGCGGCGGACGCGGCCGGCGACCTCGACGCCGAGCGGTCCGTCATCGACGGGTTCTGGATGGGGCTCGCCAAGCGGTCCGTGCAGTTCGGCTAGCCGGCGGGGCTCACCGGAGCAACGGCGGGTTCAGCTCGATCGAGCGGACGGCGGCGGCCAGCGCGAGCGGGTCGCCGACGTCGAGCGCGGTGTCGGTGAACTTGATCGTGTGGTCGTCGCCGTGCGCCGCCGCCCGCTCGAAGACCTCCTCGGCGGTGAGGGTCGTCCTCGCGCACGGGGCGGCCTCCCGCGGGGTGTAGGCCGCCGTCACCGCGGCCGCCGCCGTCCAGGCCGCCGTCAGGCTCGGCACCCACAGCTCCCGGGGGAGCGCGGGCAGCACGCGGAGGACCGCGTTCGGTGCCGTCGCCGCGTGGACCAGCATGATCGGCTCGCCGTGGCCGTGCGTCGCGTACCGGTGCGTCGCCGCCGCCACCAGCTCCGTGAGCAGCGCCTTCGCCGTCTCCGGGTCCGGGGCCGTGCCCCACTGCGGGAACGCCGTCAGCTGGTCGAGCCGGGACAGGATCCCGCCCTCCTGCTCAGGGACGGGCGGCACGGCGTCCAGGGCGGCCGCCGCGCTCGGTGCCACGGTCAGCGGGGCCAGCGGCGGCAGCGGCCGGTGGCGGGCCGCCCAGTAGCCGAGGGCGTGCGCCAGCTCGGCGCGGCGGGGCGCCGTCTCCGGGGAGGTGAGCAGCGTCCGTACGGCGTGACCGGTGCGGATCGCCGGGTGCGTCGCCCCGGCCGCGATCCCGGGGAGCAGCCGCAGCCACCACTCGGCGAGGACCTCGCGCCACGGGCGGGCGTCGGGACCGTCGAGCTGCCGCGCGAAGAAGCGCGTCCAGTCGGTGATCCGGGACGGGTCGCCGAGCGCCTCGTGCCAGTCGTCCGCCGTGACCGGGCGGTTCGCGGGCGGCAGCTCCTCCAGCTTGGGCGCGTATCCGTCGAGCCAGCGGTGCACGGTCCGGGCCTGGCCGTTGCGGACGAGTGCCTCGACGGCCATCGGGGCGTGGTTGGAGAGCCAGCCGCCCCGTTCGGGGCCGGTGGCGTGGAGGCGTTCGAGAGCCTCGTCGAGGGTGCCGGTCGTGTCGGCGCTCTTGTCGCTCATGCAGGCGACGCTAGGGCGGGACGGGGGCGGGCGTAACGGGCTCCGGACCTAGGCCTCGGGACCGGGATCCGGGTAGGCCGGGGGTCGGGATCCGGTTGGGCCGCGGGGGCCGGGATCCGGGAGGCCGGGGTCCGGGTCGGCGGTGCGCGCAACCCCGGCGGCTCCGATGACGTCTGAAGAGATGACGCCGCATGTGATCGCGATCTCACCGACAGCGTGGTCGGAGCCCTCGTGAGCGGCGCCGCATCACCCTCCGTGCCCGGTCTGACCTGCGCCTCCGTGGGTTCCGGCGGCATGCCCGAAGGGGCGAAGGTCGCGCAGGATACTGCATGATCGCGAAAATCCATGTGCCGGGTGGGAATTCTGTCCTGATTCCAGTCGTTGTTTCCGTCGGATGCAGGGCACCCGAGAGGGTGTCGCGACCTACTCAGCAAGGGAGCACGCATGGCAACCCGTGCCGTCGCCCGTCGTCAGACCTCCGCCAAGAGCGGGGCGAGCCGGGCCAGCAGCGTTCGCGCCGTGGGCGGGGACATCGCCGACCGCGACCTGGTCGGCATGTACCTCGACGAGATCGCGCGTACACCCCTGCTCGACGCCGCCAAGGAGGTCGAGCTCTCCCAGACGATCGAGGCGGGCGTGTACGCCCAGCAGATCCTGGACGGAGACATAGACAGCGAGGCGGGCGGCGCGGCCCGCGAGGAGCTCGAAGCGCTGGTCGCCGAGGGCGAGCGGGCCAAGGACCTCTTCATCAAGTCCAACCTCCGGCTCGTGGTCGCCGTCGCGCGGCGCTACCCCCGCAGCGGGCTGCCGCTGCTCGACCTGATCCAGGAGGGGAACGCGGGCCTGGTGCGCGCGGTCGAGAAGTTCGACTACGCGAAGGGCTTCAAGTTCTCCACGTACGCGACGTGGTGGATCCGGCAGGCCATCACCCGGTCGATCGCCGACCAGTCCCGGACGATCCGGCTCCCCGTCCACCTGGTGGAGGAGCTGGGCCGCATCCGGCGCGTGCAGCGCGAGTTCAACCGGGAGAACGGCCGGGAGCCCGAGCCCGCCGAGATCGCCACGGAGCTCGGCTCGACGCCCGAGCGGGTCACGGACGTCCTGGACTGGGCGCGCGACCCGGTCTCGCTGAACATGTCGGTGGACGACGAGGGCGAGACCCAGTTCGGCGACCTCCTGGAGGACACCTCGGCGATCTCGCCCGAGCAGTCGGTGCTCACGCTGCTGCGCAGCGAGGAGCTCGACGACCTGATCGCCAAGCTCGACCACCGCACGGCGTCGATCATCCGTATGCGGTACGGGATCGAGGACGGGCGCGAGCGGACGCTGACGGAGGTGGGCAAGCAGCACGGTCTGACGCGTGAGCGGATCCGCCAGATCGAGAAGCACGCCCTTCTGGAACTGAAGAAGATGGCCCACGACACGGGCTTCGACGCGGTGGCGTAAGCCGTAAGAGGTCATGGGCGTGACCTGGTGCGGGGCGGGGCGACCACGGAAGTGGCCGCCCCGCCCCGCACCCTCTTGGTACCTCTACGATCGCGTCGACGCCGCCAGGCGGGTCGCCAGCTCGTCCACGTAGCCGTGGAGGGCCGGCGGGCCGTGGATCGTGAAGGGGGCGTCCACCAGGGCCAGGCGGAGCGCCAGCCACTCGACGGAGTCGGTGGAGCGGGCGCGGAGGCGGCAGGCCGTCGGGCCCGTCGCCGTCGGGACCAGGTGGGACGGGAGCCGCGCCGTCACGAAGTCCGCCGGGGCCTCGAAGCTGACGTCGAGCTCCAGCTCGGTCTTGGCCCGGGACATGGTGCGGACCAGGAGCTCGGCCGCGTCGCCGGCCGGCAGCTCGCGCGGGGTGAAGCGGGCGCCCGTCGCGAGCGGGTCGCTCACCCGGTCGACCCGGAAGGTCCGCCAGTCCTCGCGCCCCAGGTCGTACGCGACGAGGTACCAGCGGCGCCCGGTCGAGACCAGCCGGTACGGCTCGACCAGCCGCTTCGACTCGACGCCGTCGCCCGCCCGGTAGCCGAAGCGCAGCTTCTCGCGCCCCGTGACCGTGCCCGCGAGGGCCGTCAGGGTGGCGGGCGCGACCGTGGCGCCGTCGCCCCTGGTCAGCGGCAGCGTCGCGTTCTGGAGGGTCGAGACCCGGTGGCGGAGCCGTGCGGGCAGGACCTGCTCCAGCTTCGCCAGGGCCCGTACGGAGGCCTCCTCGATGCCCTCGATGGCGTGCCCGGCGCCGGCGCGCAGGCCGACGGCGATCGCGACGGCCTCCTCGTCGTCGAGGAGGAGCGGCGGCATCGCCGTACCGGCGACGAGGCGGTAGCCGCCGACCGCGCCGAGGGTCGCCTCGACCGGATAGCCGAGGTCACGGAGCCTGTCGATGTCCCTGCGGATGGTGCGCGCAGAGACCGAGAGCCGTTCGGCGAGCTCACTGCCGGGCCACTCGCGCGGGGTCTGGAGGAGCGACAGCAGATTCAGGAGTCGAACCGGGGTATCTGTCATGTCTCCCAGAATGAGGCCCATCTAGGACATCATTTGACCTAGATGACTTCTATCTTCTTCATATGAGTTCACACGAAGCCGTCACGGATGCGGCCCCCACGGACACGAGTGACAAGAGGCGGTGGATCGCCCTCGCCATCGTGATGACGGCCGCCTTCATGGATCTGGTCGACGCCACGATCGTCAACATCGCGATCCCCAGCATCGAGCGGGACCTCGGCGCCTCCTTCGGGGCCATCCAGTGGATCACCGCCGGTTACGCGCTCGCCTTCGCGGCCGGGCTGATCACCGGCGGCCGGCTCGGTGACATCTACGGCCGCAAGCGGCTCTTCCTCCTCGGGACCGCCGGCTTCACGGTCGCCTCGGCGCTCTGCGGCTTCGCCGCAAACTCGGAGATGCTGGTCGCCTCCCGCCTCCTCCAGGGCGCGGCGGCGGCGATGATGGTCCCGCAGGTCCTCTCGATCATCCACGTCACCTTCCCGGCGCACGAGCGAGGCAAGGTCTTCGGGATGTTCGGCGCGATCATCGGCCTCGGCGCCGTCTCGGGCCCGCTGCTCGGCGCGCTGCTCACGCAGTGGAACATCGCCGGTCTCGAGTGGCGCCCGATCTTCCTGATCAACCTGCCGGTCGGCATCGCGGGCCTGATCCTGGGCCGGAAGTTCATCTCCGAGTCGAAGGCGCCGAAGGCGCTCCGGCTCGACATCGTCGGCATGCTCCTGGCGACGGCGGCGCTGCTGATGCTGATCTACCCGCTGACGCGCGGCCGTGAGCTCGACTGGCCGCTGTGGGGCCACGTGATGATGGTCGCCAGCCTGTTCGTCTTCGCGGCCTTCGTCTTCTACGAGAAGTACAAGACACGGAAGGACGGATCGCCGCTCGTCGAGCTGCCGCTGTTCAAGGTGAAGAGCTTCGCCGCCGGTATCGCCGTCCAGCTGACCTTCGGCATCGTGCTCGGCATCTTCTTCCTGGTCTGGACGATGTACATGCAGGTCGGGCTCGGCTGGACCCCGCTGAAGGCGGGCGTCACCGGCGTGCCGTTCTCGATCGCGGTCTCCCTGGCCGCCGGCCTCTCGGTGCAGAAGCTGGTGCCGCGCTTCGGGCGCAAGGTGCTCCAGGCGGGCGCGCTCACGATGATCGCGGGCATCCTCCTCTACTCCCTCGTGGCGGGCCGCTACGGGAACGGGATCGAGCCCTGGCAGATGATCGCGCCGCTGGTGGTCATGGGTCTGGGCATGGGCCTGATCGTGGCGCCGCTGACGGACGCGGTCCTGTCGGAGGTGCCGAGGGAGCACGCGGGCTCGGCCTCGGGCCTGATCAACACGACGGGCCAGATGGGCAACGCGCTCGGCCTCGGCCTCGTGTCGGTCGTCTTCTTCGGCGTCATCGACGGCCGGAACCTGGAGCAGGCCCCGACCGAGGTGGGGGCGGCCTTCACGGACGCCTTCCAGAACTCGCTCGGCTGGGCGGCGGGCGTGCTCGCCGCGATCTTCCTGGTGATGTTCGCGCTCCCGGCGAAGCCGAAGCAGCACCTGGAGGGCGGCGACGCCGGTGACGAGGGCGACGACGAGGCTCCGGGGAGCGTCGAGAAGGAGCCGGTGCTGACGCACTGAGCCGCCGCTGCGGAGAAGGGCCCCGGCCCCGGGAAGCATCCCGGGGCCGGGGCCCTTCGTCTGTCAGGAGACGGTCAGGAACGCTTGGGCTTCAGTTCCTTCGGCCGGTAGTTCGGATCGGAACCGCTCAGTCCGAACCGCTTCAGGTCGCCGGGCGAGGGGCTTTCGAGGAGTGTCCACACCTCGTTGCACTCGAGCGTGTCCGAGTCGGCGTCCACTTCGCAGAGCGTCTCGTAGACCAGCCCGGTCTTCGTCAGCACCTGGATCGAGGTGTCGGTGGCCTGGTCCCCGATCGAGATGGAGCAGGCATCCGTCGGGTAGCTGTCGTCGGGGTCGCCGTCGCTCAGGTCGTACCAGATGAACTCGCCCAGGCTGGGGCGGATCTGCCTGATGCCCGCGTAGGCGATGCCGTCGTAGATGGCGGCCTTGACCTCGTTGCTGTTGTTGGGCACATAGGCATCGACGTCGTTGCACGGCCCGGTGGGTCCGGTGGGTCCGGTGGGTCCGGTGGGTCCGGTGGGTCCGGTGGGTCCGGTGGGTCCGGTCGGCCCGGTGGCTCCGGTTTCGCCCGTGGCTCCGGTGGCTCCGGTTTCGCCTGTGGCGCCGGTTTCACCGGTCGCGCCCGTGGCGCCGGTCTCTCCGGTGGCTCCGGTTTCACCTGTGGCTCCGGTGGCTCCAGTTTCGCCTGTGGCCCCTGTGGCCCCTGTGGCTCCGGTTGCTCCGGTCTCGCCAGTTGCTCCGGTGGCTCCGGTTGCTCCGGTCTCGCCTGTGGCCCCTGTGGCCCCTGTGGCTCCGGTTGCTCCGGTCTCGCCTGTGGCTCCTGTGGCTCCGGTTGCTCCGGTCTCGCCAGTGGCTCCAGTTGCCCCTGTGGCTCCGGTTGCCCCGGTTGCCCCGGTTGCCCCGGTTGCCCCGGTTGCCCCGGTTGCCCCGGTGGCGCCGGTCTCGCCAGTGGCTCCGGTCGCCCCAGTTGCCCCGGTGGCGCCGGTCTCACCAGTGGCTCCCGTCGCGCCTGTGGCCCCGGTCGCGCCCGTGGCTCCCGTCGCGCCTGTGGCCCCGGTCGCGCCCGTGGCTCCCGTCGCGCCTGTGGCCCCGGTCGCGCCCGTCGCGCCCGTCGCGCCCGTCGCACCCGTCGCACCCGTCGGGCCCGTCGGGCCCGTCGGGCCGACCTTGCAGTCGCCGTCGCCGCCGCCGGTCGGGGCGGCCTGCAGAGTGCGGGTCTGCGGGCCCTCGACCAGGTTCTGGATCTTGTGGTCCAGGAACTCCTGGAAGCCGCCGAACTGCGGTGCGCCGCTCTCGTCGAGGTGGCGGGGGCCGCCCTGCTGTTCCCAAGGCGGAGGACCGTCCTGGTGCTGCTCCCACGGTGGCGGGCCGTCCTGCTCCCAGGGCGGCGGACCGTCCTGCCCGTGCTGCTCCCACGGTGGCGGGCCGTCCTCGTGGTGCGGCGGCGGGCCGTCCGGGTGCTGCGGGGGCCGCTCCTCGCAGTGGTCGCCCGTCGACGGGCCCGCCGTCGTCCTCCCGGGGGTGTCCCAGGCGGTGGCCGCCGCCGGTGAGGCGAAGCCCGTGAGGACGAGTGCGACGGAGGCCATGGCCCCGCCGACGAGCCAGGGGCGTCGTCGGGGCAGGGGACCCAGCGGGGACCTGGTCCTGGCATCAGGACGCATGCATGCTCCTTCCTCCACCGGCCGCACACGGCGGCCGGTCCGATTGATGTGCGGGAAGCCCTTACGCGCTTCCTTGTCGGATCATCGGATCGCGCTTGCGAAGGCTTGACAGTCTCGCGGCACTCCCAACGCCATGGCGTATCGCTCCTAGCCGGATGGATGCGTACACGAAGGCGAATTTCGAACCGCCCGTCGGCGCGCCGACAGAACGTCCTCCCGGGGCGCCCGTAGGGTCGCGCACCCCCTGACAGCTCCCCCGTCCCCGCCGGAAGTGGTGTTGCCGTGCAGCCGTCCATCTGCCTGTGCATGATCGTCAAGAACGAGGCCAAGGTCATCGAGAGGTGCCTCGCCTCCGTCCGAGGTCTCGTGGACACGTGGGTCATCTCCGACACCGGTTCCACCGACGGGACCCAGGAGCTGATCCGTACCGCCCTCGCCGGCATCCCGGGCGAGCTGCGGGAGGAGCCGTGGGTGAACTTCGGCCACAACCGCAGCCGCAACATCGCGTACGCCCGCGGCCGGGCCGACTACCTCCTGCTCCTCGACGCCGACCACGTCCTGCGGCAGGACGGCCCGCTGCCGGAGCTGACCTCGGACGCGTACATGATCCGCCACGCGGGAGCCTTGGAGTACCGCATCAAACGCCTGGTCAGAGGCGCTCTGCCCTGGCGGTACGAGGGGGTCACCCACGAGTATCTGACCGCCGACCGGGACCACGAGCAGCGGAACCTGGACGCCCTGGTCATCGAGGACCACGCCGACGGCGGGTCACGCCACGACAAGTTCGAGCGGGACGCCCGGCTCCTCGGGGCCGAGCTGGAGCGCGACCCGGCCAATCCGCGCACCGTCTTCTACCTCGCCCAGACGATGCGGGACATGGGCCGCACCGACGAGGCCGTCACCCTCTACGAGCGGCGCGCGGCGATGGGCGGCTGGGGCGAGGAGGTCTACTACTCGCTCCTCCAGTCCGGCGTCCTCAGGGGCGAGGCCGGTGACTGGCCGTCCGCGATGGACGCCCTCACGCGGGCCTGGGAGTCGCGGCCGGAGCGGCTCGAAGCCTGCTACGAGCTGGTGGCGCGGCTGCGGACGAAGCGCCGCTACCGCGCGGCCCACGCCATCGTCACCGCCGTCCTTGACGGGGCGCAGCCGGACGACCTGCTGTTCATGCAGCCGTGGGTGTACCGCTGGGGGCTGCTCTTCGAGTACTCGATCACCTCGTACTGGACGCGCGACTACGCCGCCTCGATCGCCGCCTGCGACCGGCTGCTCGCCCTGCCGGACCTGCCCGCGTCGTACCGCGAACAGACCCGCGCCAACAGGGGATTCGCCCTGGGGAAGCTGGCGGAAACCGGGGCGGACGTCCCCGCCCCCGCGCTCGCCTGAAGGCGGGGACGGGCGCGGGGACGGCGGTCGACCGTGAGGGTCAGCGGACCCGGGCGCGGGTCTCCATCGCCTCGCGGGCCGAGCGCTCGTCCTCGTACACCTCGCACATGTGCCGGCCGTCCGGGGTCGCCGTGTGCTCGATCTCCCAGAGGCTGACCTCGCTGCCGTCGAGCAGCAGGAACTGGTGCTCGTAGAGGGTGAACCCGGCGTCCCGGCCTCCCTCTACCGCGCACTGCCGTCCGAAGGCCTGGGTGATGTGGTGGGCGAACGCCAGGCGGAGCCGCCGGGCGGTCCGCTCGCCGGGCCGGTCCACGTTCTCCGCGCGCCGCAGGACACGGCGCGCGTGGTCGGCGGAGTTGTCCGGTACGTACATCCGGGGCTGGGCGGGTATGGGGCGGGCGAGCAGGGCGCTCAGGAGCGCCATGTCATCGTCGTCGTCGCTGTCGAGGACGGTGCCGTCGGAGCGCTCCGCGGTCCAGCCCGGCAGCGGACCGGCCGGCAGACGGGAGGCGGCCAGCCGGGCCTCCGACTCCTCCGCGTACAGCTCGTGCTGGTCGGAGCCGTCGCGTCCGGTGTTGTGCGTGAGCTCCCACAGAGTGAGCGCGCTGCCGTCGGCGAGCAGATACGTGTGGCGGTAGGTGGTCCGGTGCAGCGACGCGCTGTGGTGCGAGGAGTGCAGCGCGCTGGAGTGGGCGAGCGCCGTGCCGAGGCGCTCGACGGTGGAGTCGGGCAGGTCGAAGGAGTTGAGCGCCCTGCCGAGGAGCCGCTCAAGGTGCGTCTCGGTCGTCTCGTAGGGATCGTGAGGATCCTGCGGATCGTTCAAGAGGGTCTCCAGGCCGTCGCCGCATGTCACTTGGTGCTTGCTAAACGTAGTCCCTGGGTCTGACATCGTGTCCTGGGTTCTGCAAAACGAAGGGCGCCCACCGGAAGTTCCCAGCGGGTTCTTCGTCAACTCCCTTGCGGTTACCGGGAGTACGTTGGTGGAGGGCGGTCATCGGCCCCGATTCACCTGTTCGCGTCTCCCTCGTAGAGCTCGCCGTACGAGGGGAAGTCGCCGCCCGGGCCGC
The DNA here is from genome assembly GCF_008642375.1 of Streptomyces venezuelae. NCBI lineage: Bacteria > Bacillati > Actinomycetota > Actinomycetes > Kitasatosporales > Streptomycetaceae > Streptomyces > Streptomyces venezuelae. The sequence continues at coordinate 5,069,425 of NZ_CP029194.1, forward strand.
GCTGCCCGCCGGGAGCCGCGAGCAGGGCCCGGACGATCGCCCGGGTCACCAGGTCGGCGCCGGCCGCCAGGATCTCGTTCAGGGCGAGCGGCCCCGGCTCCTCCGGAAGCTCCCGCCGCCCGGTGGCGAGCGCGAAGACGGTGTCCCCGTCGTTCATCAGGTGCACAGGACGGATGGCGCGCGCGATGCCGTCGTGCGCCGTGCCCGCGACCTTCTGCGCCTGCGCGCGCGTGAGCACCGCGTCCGTGGCGACGACGGCGAGCGTCGTGTTGAGCGGGGGAGGGGCGCTCGCCGCCCGGGCCTCCGCGAGCCGCCGCAGCGCCGCCTCGTGCACCGCCGCCGCCGGGACGACGGCCCCGGCCCCGCCGCCCTCGAACCAGCTCCCGTACGGGACGCCCGTCGCCGGGTCGACGGCCGAACCGACCGCGTTCACCACGACCAGCGCGCCGACCGTGATCCCCGACTCCAGGACCGCGCTCGCCGTCCCCACCCCGCCCCGCAGCCCGCCGACGACGGCCCCGGTGCCCGCGCCGACCGCGCCCGTCTCCACGCGCGCGTGGTCCCCGCTCGCGTCGGCCGCCTCCACCGCCGCCCGCCCCGTCGCCGCGTCCGGCCGGGCCGAGAAGTCGCCGCCGCGCCCCAGGTCGAAGACGCACGCGGCGGGCACGACCGGCACCACATGGGCCGGATCGGGCCCCACCCGCACGCCCCTGTGCCGCTCCTCCAGCCAGGCCATGACCCCGGCGGCCGAGTCCAGCCCGTAGGCGCTGCCGCCGGTCAGGACGACCGCGTCGATCCGCTGGACCACGTTCCGCGGGTCGAGCGCGTCCGTCTCCCGCGTACCAGGCCCGCCGCCCCGCACATCCACGCCGGCGACGACCCCGCCCTCCGGCGCGAGCACGACCGTGGTCCCGCTCAACGCCCCGGCCCCCGCCACGCGCGCGTGCCCCACGCGCACCCCGCTCACGTCGGTAATGGCGTCCCGGGCCTCGTGGGCGTCCCCGGCTCTCACTTCCTGGGGGTGTGTCATGTCCCCTGCCTACCACGCGGCTTGGCTCAGCGCTTGGGGCCGAGGTAGGTGCCGCCCGAGGCGTCGATCACGGTCCCGGTGATCCAGCGGCCGTCCTCGGACGCGAGGAAGGCGACCGGGTCGGCGATGTCCTCCGGCTGCCCGACCCACGGCAGCGCCTGGCCGCCGATCAGCATCCCCTCCAGCTCGGGCATCGCCGCCATGGCGGCCGTGAGTCCGGCGGTCTGGGTCGGGCCCGGGGCGACCGTGTTGACGGTGATGCGGCGCTCCCCGACCACATGGGCGAGGGTGCGGGTGAAGGTCTCCATCGCCCCCTTCGTCATCGCGTACGCCAGCTCGTCGGCGAGGGCGATCCGGGTGACGGCCGAGCCGATGTTGATGATCCGGCCGCCGTCGCGCAGCACCGGCAGCAGCCCCTGCACGAGGAAGTACGGCGCCCGGACGTTGACCGCGAAGAGCCGGTCGAAGAGCTCCGGCGTCTCGTCCCGGAGGTGCCCGCCCGAGCGGCTCTCGGCGGCGTTGTTGACGAGGACGTCGAGCACGGCCTCCCCGGCGTGCGCGGCGAGCCCGGACCGGACCCCCTCGACGAGCGCGAGGACTCCGTCGTGCGTGGCCAGGTCGGCGCCCACGGAGAAGGCCCGGCCGCCGTCCCGCACGATCAGGTCCACGGTCTCCCGCGCGGCGGCCGCGTCCCGCCCGTAATGGACGGCGACGACCATCCCGTCGGCCGCGAGCCGCCGGGCGACGGCCCGCCCGATGCCGCGCGACGAACCGGTGACGAGGGCGGTACGGGTGGTGGGCTGCTGCATGACGGTCTCCTCGGGCGTGTTTCCGGTGCAGCCCGGGGCGTCTCCCCGGGGCACGGAAGGAAGACTCGCGCCGGGCGCTGACGAGCCGCTGACCGAGCGCTGACAGCGCCTGACCGCCGCTGACGGGGGTGCGGCTCACCCGCCGAGGAGCGCGCCGGCCTCCCCGGTGAGCGCGGCGCCGTCGACCGGACGGCCGGTGCCGACCGCCACGGCCGGCCCACCGAGCCCGAGCGGGCCCAGCCGGTGGACCGCTCGGGATTGTCTCCGGCCGGGAGGCCGGGGACGACCACGAACGCACAGCCGGTCATCGCGTGGCCCCCGCCGTCGCCGCGATGCCCTTCGTCTCCGTCGTCCCCTTCAGGCCGGCCCTGCGGGCCGTGTCCGCCGCGCGGGCGCGGTCGGCCGCGGCGGCGTCCGGGTCGCCCGCTGCCTCATGGACGGCGGCGCGGCGGTGGAGCAGGTCCACGACGTCCTCGGCGACACCCAGGGAGGCGAACAGGGCCAGGGCCTCCGCGAGGAGGGGCAGCGGTTCGGGGGAGAGGGACGCCAGGCCCTCCAGGGCCGTGGCCGTCCCCCACCGGTCGCCGAGCGCCCGGAAGCCGGCCAGGGCCTCCGTCAGGAGCGCCTCGGCAGCCCGATCCGCGCCGTTCCTGTCAGCGGCCCCTGCCGCCGTCGCGGTCGCCAGGAAGGCGCGCCCCACGAGGACCAGCGAGCGGGACCAGGGGTCGTCGCCCATCGGCAGACCCTCGCCCGGGCCCACCGACGTCGACCACAGGAACGCCGTGTACGGCTGCCGGAGCGGAACCGTCCGCGCGGCCAGGAACTCCCGGGCACGCTCGACGTGTTCCCCCTCGCTCAGCCCCGCCGCCAGCACGCACAGCGCGTACTCCTCGCCCAGCTCCGCCGTCGGCTCCACCCGCTCCAGGAGCTCCGCGACCGGCGCCGCGACCCGGCCCCGGAGTCCGCGCAGCCACCAGTACGGGGTGAGCGCGGCCACCAGCCGCAGCCCGTCCTCCGGCGCGCCCCGCCGCAGCGCCGCCCGCAGGTTCGCGTCCTCGGCGTCCAGCCGGGCCAGCCACTCCAGCTGCGCGGCTCCGCGCAGTTCGGGGTCCGCGGCCTCCGCGAGCTCGCGGTAGTACGCGTGGTGGGCTCCGGTCGCCGGGTCCTCGTCGGGCAGCTGTCCGGCGGCGTAGGCGCGGATCGTCTCCAGCATCCGGTAGCGGCCGTCCCGCGCCTCCAGCAGCGACTTCTCCACCAGCGAGGCCAGCGCGCCGGCCCCCGCGCCGCACACCCGGGTCACCGCCTCCGCCGTAGCGCCGCCCCGGAACACCGAGAAACGGGCGGCCAGTTCCCGCTCGCCGGGTTCGAGGAGGGACCAGCTCCACTCGACCACCGCCCGCAGGGTCCGGTGGCGCTCCGGCGCCGTGCGGTCCCCGCGCGACAGCAGCTCGAAGCGTTCGAGCCGCTCGCCGAGGCCGTCGGCGAGCTCGTCGACGGAGAGCGAGCGCAGCCGGGCCGCCGCGAGCTCGACGGCGAGCGGCAGCCCGTCCAGCCCCGCGCAGAGCTCCGCCACGCGCGCGTGGCCCGTGAATCCGGGCCGCACGGCCGCGGCCCGCCGTACGAACAGCTCCTCGGCGGCCTCGGGCGTCAGCGCCCCGAGCGGCAGCAGCGACTCGCCGGTGATCCCGAGCGCCTCCCGGCTCGTCGTCAGGACCCGCAGCAGAGGGCAGGTGGCGAGCAGGCGGCGTACGAGGACGGCGGTCTCGTCGACGACGTGCTCGCAGTTGTCCACGATCAGCAGCACTGGCCGCCCGGCCAGCGCCGTTTCGAGTCGCTCCGCGCCGCCGCCCCGCACTCCGAGCGCCGCCGCGAAGGCCTCGGCGACCTCCCCGGAACCGCTCCGCCCGCCGCCCGCCACCGCCCCCAGGTCCACGAAGCGCACCTCGCCCGGCAGGGCCGTGCCCACCTCCAGGGCCAGCCGGGTCTTGCCCGCCCCGCCGGGCCCCACCAGGGTCACCAGGCGGGCGACCGTCACCAGCGAGGTCAGTCGGTCCCGCTCCTGCTCCCGCCCCACGAAGTCCGTCAGCGCCGCGGGCAAGGCCGGAACGGCCACCCGCTCCGGGCCCGTCCGTCCAGGGCCCGCCTCCCCGCCCCGCAGCAGTCCCAGGTGGATGGCGGACAGTTCCGGTGACGGGTCGGCGCCCAGTTCCTCCGCGAGAGCCGCCCGTACCTCCTCGTACACGGCGAGCGCCTCGGCCTGCCGCCCCGCCGCGCCCAGCGCCCGCATCTGGAGCCCGCGCAGCCGCTCGCGCAGGGGGTGCTCGCGGACCGCCGCCGCCAACTCCCGTACCAGCGAAGAGAGGTCCTCGCTTGAGGTACCCGAGGTACCCGAGGCCAGTTCCGCCGCCGCCCAGGCCTCCAGTGCGTCGAGCCGCAGCCCTTCGAGCCGGGCCGCCTGCCCCGCGGCGAAGGGCGCGTCCCGTACGTCGGAGAGCGCCGGTCCGCGCCACAGTCCGAGCGCCTCCCGCAGCAGGCCGGCGGCGTGCACGGGGTCGCCGGCCGCCCCGGCCCGGACACCCGCGCCGGTCAGCGCCTCGAACCGCAGTGCGTCCACGCCCTCCGCCGGGGCCCCCAGCGCCAGCCGGTACCCGGCGGGCGAGTGCTCCACCGCCACCCCCGGCGGCAGGACCCGGCGCAGCCGGGAGACCTGCGCCTGGAGCGCGCCCTGCGCACCGGCCGGCGGCTCGTCCCCGTACAGCCCGTCGACGAGCCGGTCCACGGGCACGGTCCGGCCCGCGTCGAGGAGGAGCCGGGCCAGCAGGGCGCGGACCTTGGGCCCGCCGGCGGCGGGTTCGGTGACGCCGGCGGGGTCGGACACCACGAGAGGCCCGAGAAGGCGGAAGATCATGGACCGGATTGTCGCGCGGAGGAGGGCGGTGCCTCCAGGCCTCCGCCTCAGGCTGCCGAGGCCCGCGACGCAGGGTTGCGGGCGGTCAGGGTCACTCCGGTCGCGACCGTGGCCGCCGCGACGAGGCCCGCGGCGAGGACCGCCCAGCGGCCCGCGAACGTACACAGCAGGATCGCGAGCGAGGCCACGGGCAGGACGAGCTGCTGGGCGATGCCGATCTTGAAGTAACGGGCGTGCAGCAGCCAGACGGAGAACAGGAAGACCGCCGACGGGATCGTCACGGCGGCGGACGCTGCGGAGGTGGAGATGTGGGCCTCGCCCACGGCCTGTTCGACGGCGATCTCCAGGCCCGCGCCCACCGCGGCGGCCGAGGAGAAGATGACGTAATGGCCGTAGCCCCACAGGAAGCCCTGGCGGCTGGAGGTCAGCCGGTCGTGGGCGGGCACGACGAAGTAGATCCACCATGCGGCGAAGACGAGCAGCAGGCCGCCGACGGCGATCGGCAGGAGCTCGCCGAGGGCGTCGTTCTCCGCGACACCGGACTTCACCGCGACGGTCGCCGCGGCGACGGTCTCGCCGAGGACGATGATGGTGAACAGGCCGTACCGCTCCGCGATGTGGTGCGGGTGCCAGGTGCTGGGCGCGTCCTTCTCCGCGTACACGGGCACGGCGAGCTCCGCCAGCACCATGACGAGGAAGACCCAGCCCCGGGCGGGCTCGGGAGCGAGGACGAGCGCGAGCCAGCCGATCTGGACGGCGACGACCCCGCCCGCGTACCGCCGGCACATCGTCCGCTCGGCGCGGTCGGTGGCGTGGTGGGCGGCGCGCAGCCACTGGAATGCGAGCGCGAGCCGCATGACGACGTAGCCGATGTAGACGACGAGGAAGTCGTGGTCCTGGAAGGCGCGCGAGACGCCGGCGGCGAGGACGAGGACGCCGGCGATCTGGACGAGTGTGACGACGCGGTAGAGGACGTCGTCGTTGTCGTAGGCCGAGGCGAACCAGGTGAAGTTCATCCACGCCCACCAGATGGCGAAGAACACCATCGCGTAGTCGAGGACCCCCTCGCCGGTGTGGTTCTCGGCGACCGCGTGCACGAGCTCCGCGCCCGCCTGCGCGACGGCGACGACGAAGCACAGGTCGAAGAAGAGTTCCAGGGGGGTGGCGGCCCGGTGGGACTCCTCGCGGGAGCGGGCGGTGAGGGGGAGAAACGGTTGTGTCATGCGCTCCAGAACAGCACAGCGCGGCGAGGCGCTCGCGGAGCCCTGCCGTCCGCCCCGGTCGTGGGTGACGGGACGGCGGCTCCGTCACCGCCGTACGGGTGTGGCGCTCCGTCAGGCGGCGTGCGCGCCGCGGCCGGCCGGCGCCGCCCCGGCGTACCGCGCCGCCACGAGACCGGCCAGGCGCGGATGGCCGGCGAGCGGCTCCCCGACCGCCCAGACGTCGGGGACCGACGCGGGGGCGCGGGTGAAGCGACCGGGGGCCGGCAGAGGGGCGGCGAGCGCGACCCGGCCGAAGCCGTGGTCGTGCAGGCGGGCGACGGCCTCGGCCGGTCCGGGGCGCTCGCCGAGCGGTACGCGGCGGTGACCGGCACGGGCAGGAGCATGCGCAGCTGCCGGACGGCCGTGAGCGTGCCGTCGTTGCCGCCGGGCCGGAAGGAGCCCGCCCCGGCGACGACGACGGCGTCGGCCGGGCCCCCGGCGGCCCGTTCTTCTCCGGCTTCTCCGGCTTCTCCGGTTCCTCCGGCCCTCCGCTGACGGGACCTAGGCCTGTCCGTCCGCCGACCATCGGCACTCACGCACCCCTCATGCGCGGACGCAGCCTGGAAGAGCAAGGGAAGCCCCGAAACGTCAGGGAAGCGCCATGAGTTCCGTAGCCCAGGACAGCAGAGCGGTCGGCCGGTCACCCGTCTCGTACGACCCGGAGCAGTACCGCCCGGGGAAGCCGATCACCGACTGGGAGCCCGAGAACGAGCTCTTCTGGAAGTCGATCGGCAAGAAGGTCGCCACCCGCAACCTGTGGATCGCGGTCCCCGCGCTGCTCGTGGCCTTCGTCGTCTGGCAGGTCTGGTCGGTCACCGCGACCAACCTCAAGGACGTCGGCTTCGGCTTCTCCACCTCGCAGCTGTTCTGGCTGACGGCCATCCCCGGTCTGACCGGCGGCACGGCCCGGATCCTCTACACCTTCCTCGGCCCGATGGTCGGCCAGCGCCGTTTCACCGCGCTGTCGACGGTCGTCCTGATCGTGCCGCTGATCTGGCTCGGCATCGCCATCCAGGACCCGACGACCCCGTACGGAGTGATGGTCGCCATCGCCGCCCTCTGCGGCATCGGCGGCGCGAACTTCGCCTCCTCCCTCGCCAACATCGGCTTCTTCTTCCCCAAGGCGAAGAAGGGCAGCGCGACCGGCATCAACGGCGGTCTCGGCAACCTCGGCGTCTCCGTCGTCCAGCTCCTGACCCCGATCGTCATCACCTGGTCGACCATCGCGATCGGCTCGGCCCAGCACAAGGCCGACGGCACCCCCGTCCACCTGCAGAACGCCGCCTTCCTCTGGGTCCCGGTGCTCCTGGTCCTGGCGGCCGTCGCCTGGTTCGGGCAGAACGACCTCCAGGTGGCCTCGACCCCGTTCAGTCAGCAGAAGATCATCTTCAAGCGCAAGCACAACTGGCTGATGACCTGGCTGTACGTCGGCACCTTCGGCTCCTTCATCGGCTTCGCCGCCGCCCTGCCGATGCTCATCAAGACCACGTTCCCGGACTACTCCGTCGCCACCTACGCCTGGATGGGCCCGGCCGTCGGCGCCCTCGCCCGCTGGGGCGGCGGCTGGATCGCCGACAAGTGGGGCGGCGCGCGCGTCACGATCCTGTCCTTCGTGGGCATGGCCGTCTCGATCATCGGAGTGATCGACTTCCTGCCCTCGGGCAGCGACGGCGGCTCCTTCTACGGCTTCTTCTTCTGCTTCCTCGCCGCGTTCTTCTTCTCCGGAATCGGCAACGGCTCGACCTTCCGGCAGATCCCGGTCATCTTCCGCAGCACCCACCTCAAGGGCCTCACGGAAGGCACCCCGGAATACACGAAGGCGCTGAAGCAGGCGGAAATGGAATCGGGTGCCGTCACCGGATTCACCTCGGCCGTCGCCGCCTACGGGTTCTTCTTCATCCCGGCCCTCTTCGCCTCGGTGGCCGTGACCAGCGCGATGTGGGGATTCGTCGCCTTCTACGTCAGCTGCATGGTCGTGACCTGGTGGTTCTACGCCCGCAAGAGCGCCGAGGCGCCCAGCTGAGCCCCGTATCCCACCCCTCTCGGAAGGTCCCGCCACGGCGGGGCCTTCCGGCATTCCGGGGACAGGACCAAAGCCCGTCGAGCGGTGACCAATGCCGACCGAAATGATCGATCAAAAGGAGTGAGATGGAGGTAAGCAACGACGCGATCGAATGATTCGAAGAAGGCGGTGCGGGACGTGACTGCTACCCCTGCTGAGGCAACGGTGACCGAGCGGGCCTGGAAGGGCTTCAAGGGCGGACTCTGGCGCGACGCCATCGACGTCCGCGACTTCATCCAGCAGAACTACACCCCGTACGAGGGCGACGACTCCTTCCTCGCCGGCCCCACCGAGCGGACCACCGCCGTGTGGAAGGCCATCACGGACGAGTTCCCCGAGGAGCGCGCCAAGGGCGTTCACGACGTCTCGTACGACGTCCCCTCCACCATCACCGCCCACGCTCCCGGCTACATCGACCGCGACAAGGACCTGATCGTCGGCCTCCAGACCGACGCCCCGCTGAAGCGCGCGATCATGCCGAACGGCGGCTGGCGCATGGTCGCCGGCGCCCTGGAGACCTACGGCTACCCGGTCTCCGAAGACCTGGAGAAGGTCTTCACCGAGTACCGCAAGACCCACAACGCCGGTGTCTTCGACGCGTACACCCCCGAGATCCGCGCCGCCCGCAAGGCCGGCATCGTCACCGGCCTCCCCGACGCCTACGGCCGCGGCCGCATCATCGGCGACTACCGCCGCGTCGCGCTCTACGGCGTCGACCGCCTCGTCGCGGTGAAGAAGGAGGAGAAGGAGGGGCTCGACTCCCTCCCCGCCGGTCACCGTTCGCTGGAGGAGACCATCCGTCTCCGCGAGGAGCTCGCCGAGCAGATCCGCGCCCTCGGCGAACTCAAGGCGATGGCCGCCTCGTACGGGCACGACGTCTCCGGCCCCGCCACCACGGGACGCGAGGCGATCCAGTGGCTGTACTTCGCCTACCTCGCCGCCGTGAAGGAGCAGAACGGCGCCGCGATGTCCCTCGGCCGGACGTCCACCTTCCTCGACGTCTACCTCCAGCGCGACATCGAGGGCGGTCTCCTCACCGAGGAGCAGGCCCAGGAGCTCGTCGACGACTTCATCATCAAGCTCCGCATCGTCCGCTTCCTGCGCACCCCCGAGTACGACGAGCTGTTCTCCGGCGACCCCACCTGGGTCACCGAGTCCATCGCCGGCATGGGCGAGGACGGCCGTCCGCTGGTCACCAGGACCTCCTTCCGCTACCTCCAGACCCTCTACAACCTCGGCCCGGCCCCCGAGCCGAACATGACGGTCCTCTGGTCGCCCCGGCTCCCGCAGGGCTTCAAGGAGTTCTGCGCGGAGGTCTCCATCGACACCTCCTCCGTCCAGTACGAGTCGGACGAGCTGATGCGCCCGCGCTTCGGCGACGACACCGCCATCGCCTGCTGCGTCTCCGCGATGCCCGTCGGCAAGCAGATGCAGTTCTTCGGCGCCCGCGTGAACCTCGCCAAGACCCTCCTCTACGCGATCAACGGCGGCCGCGACGAGAAGTCCGGCGCCCAGGTCGGACCGGCCACCGACGCCCTCACCTCGGACGTCCTCGACTACGACGAGGTCATGGCCAGGTTCGACGAGCAGATGGAGTGGCTCGCGAGCGTCTACGTCCACGCCCTGAACGTCATCCACTACATGCACGACCGGTACGCCTACGAGCGCATCGAGATGGCGCTCCACGACCGTGACGTCCGCCGCACCATGGCCTGCGGCATCGCCGGCCTCTCCGTCGCCGCCGACTCCCTCGCCGCCGTCAAGTACGCCAAGGTCACCCCGGTCCGGGACGAGACCGGTCTCGCGACCGACTACGTGATCGACGGCGAGTACCCCGCGTACGGCAACAACGACGAACGCGTCGACGAGATCGCGGTAGGGCTGGTCGAGGAGTTCATGCGGAAGGTCCGCAAGCACCCCACCTACCGGAACGCCGAACACACCCAGTCCGTCCTGACCATCACCTCCAACGTCGTCTACGGCAAGAAGACCGGCAACACCCCCGACGGGCGCCGCGCCGGCGAGCCCTTCTCGCCGGGCGCCAACCCGATGAACGGCCGCGACACCCACGGCTACGTGGCCTCGGCCCTGTCGGTCGCCAAGCTCCCGTACGAGGACGCCGAGGACGGCATCTCGCTCACCAACACCGTCACCCCCGACGGCCTGGGCCGCACCCCCGAGGAGCGGATCAGAAACCTCGCGGGCGTCCTCGACGGCTACATGGCCGGCGACGGCTTCCACATGAACGTCAACGTCCTCAACCGCGACGTCCTGAAGGACGCCATCGAGCACCCCGAGAACCACCCGCAGCTGACCATCAGGGTCTCCGGATACGCGGTCAACTTCGTCCGGCTCACCCGCGAGCAGCAGCTCGACGTCCTGAACCGCACCTTCCACGGCTCGCTGTAGCCCTCCCGGACCCGGGGCCGGTGGCCCTCACCGCCGGCCCCGGGCAGCGCCCGACACCTCCGAAGGAGGCCCTGCCATGACCACCCTCGCCCTCGGCTCCGCCACCCCGGTCACCCCGGCCGCCGCCGCGACCCAGCGGCCCTCCGAGGGCTCGGTCCACTCCTGGGACCTGTCCATCGGGGTCGACGGACCCGGCACCCGCTTCGTCACCTTCCTCTCCGGCTGCCCCCTCACCTGTCTCTACTGCCACAACCCCGACACCTGGAGGATGCGCAGCGGCAAGCGCACCTCCGCCGACGACCTGATCGCCGAGGCGTCCAAGTACGTCCGCTTCATCTCCGCCTCAGGCGGCGGCGCCACCGTCTCCGGCGGCGAACCGCTCCTCCAGCCCGTCTTCACCGGCGAGCTGCTGCACCGGATGAAGCACGAGCTCGGCCTCGACACGGCCCTCGACACCTCGGGCTTCCTCGGCGTCCGCGCCACCGACGCCCTGCTCCGCGACACCGACCTGGTCCTGCTCGACATCAAGTCCTGGGACCCGGACACCTACAAGAAGGTCACCGGCCGCCCGCTGCGGCCGACCCTGGACTTCGCCCGGCGCCTCGCCGACCTCGGCCAGGAGGTCCACGTCCGCTTCGTGCTCGTCCCGGGGCTCACCGACGACCCCGCCAACGTCGAGGGAGTCGCCGCCTTCGCCGCCGGTCTCGGCAACGTCTCCCGCGTGGACATCCTCCCCTTCCACAAGCTCGGCGAAGCGAAGTGGCAAGCACTCGCCAAGCCGTTCACCCTCCACGGCACCCCGTCCCCGACGCCCGAGCAGGTCGCCGCGGCCCGCGAGGTCTTCCTCTCCCACGGCCTGCACGCCGTCTGAGCGACGCCCTCACCCCGTAACCACGCAAAACAGGTAAAAGGGACCGTATGGTCTTACCGTGGCGGCGTGACCGAGCCACCACAGACAGCCGAGCCGACGCCCGGGCCGGACGATCCGGCCGCCAGCGCCCTTGCAGCGGGCGGCCCCGTCCCGGGAGAGCCACCGGCCGCCGGGGCTCCGCCGCAGACCCCCGCAGCCGTGCGCCGCCGCGCGTCCCTCGCGGGCGCCGTCGTGTCCGTGCTCCTGATCCTCGCGATCGTGCTCGGCAGCCGGCTGCTCCGCGACTTCGACTCGGCCCTCCTTCCGTACGCCGTCGCCACGGTCTTCCTCGCCTTCGGCGTCGCCTACCGGTACACCGTCTGGGTCTCCGCCCCCGGCGCCCGCCGCCTTTTCCGGAAGGGCTGGGGCTCCTTCTTCTCCGCCGCGAACTTCCGCAAGGCGCCCACCGCGCTGCCGAGGATGATCGCCACCTACCTCGGCTTCCAGAAGTTCCTCGGCGCCCGCTCCCACGCCCGCTGGGCCGCCCACCAGCTGGTCTTCTGGGGCTGCCTGCTGGCCGCCGCGATCACCTTCCCCCTCACCTGGGGCTGGTTCACCTTCACCTCGTCCACCGGCTCGGGACCCGGCTACGAGATGCGGATCTGGGGCTTGAAGGTCATCGGCTTCGACGCGCTCAGCGTCCTCGGCTGGCTCATGTTCCACGGCCTCGACATCGCGGCCGTCCTCGTCATCGCCGGCGCCTCCTACTTCCTCTGGCGCCGCATGAAGGACCGCGGCGCCATCACCGGCCAGCGCTTCGCCTACGACCTGATGCCCCTCATCTGCCTGGTCGTCATCTCGGTGACGGGGCTCCTGCTGACCTTCTCGTCGATCTTCCTGCACGGCGGCGGCTACGAGTTCCTCGCCGTCCTCCACATGGTGTCCGTGGTCTTCACGCTCATCTACATCCCCTTCGGGAAGTTCTTCCACATCGTCCAGCGGCCCGCGGCCGTCGGCATGCAGCTCTTCAAATACACCTCCCGCCGCGAGGACGAGTCCGTCCTCGCCTGCCGCCGCTGCCACGAGCCCATCGACACCGCCCCGTACGTCGAGAACCTCCAGGGCACCATGCGCGACCTCGACCTGGGCTTCGACGAGTGGGCCGAGTACTGCCCCCGCTGCAAACGCGTCCTCCGCGGCAACGCCTACCTCGACCACGTGAAGAAGGGCTTCAAGTGACCGCGACCGACCCCGCGACCACCTCCGGACGGCCGCTGCCGCTCGACCCCTCCCTCGCCCCGCCCGGCACCCGCGCCTTCCGTGACGCCGGCGGCATCCCGGCCGACCGCTGGCACGCCGACCAGAACGGCGAGACCCTCGTCCCCACCCACTGCTGCTTCTGCGGCGTCCAGTGCGGCATGTACCTCCGCGTCGACCGCGGCGGCAAGGTCTTCGGCGTCGAGCCCCGCAACCACGACATCAACCGCATGCGGCTCTGCCCCAAGGGCATCAACGCCTACCAGCAGGTCAACCACCCCGACCGGCTCACCGCACCCCTCATGCGACGGAACCGCGACGAGGAGTTCCGCGAGGTCAGCTGGGACGAGGCCCTCGACCACACCGTCGCCGAGATCCGCCGCATCCAGGGCGAGTACGGCAACGACGCCTTCGGTCTCCTCGGCGGCGCCAGCCTCTTCTCCGAGAAGACCTACCTCGTCGGCAAGCTCGCCCGCGTCGCCCTCAAGACCCGGCACGTCGACTACAACGGCCGCCTCTGCATGGTCTCCGCCGCCGGAGCCAACAAACTCGCCTTCGGCATCGACCGCGCCGGCAACCCCTTCTCCGACATCCTCCTCACCGACTGCCTCCTCATCGCCGGCTCCAACGTCGGCGAATGCTTCCCGGTCATGACCCAGTACCTCTGGGGAGCCCGCGACCGAGGCGCCACCCTCATCGTCGTCGACCCCCGCGAGACGGCCATCGCCCGCACCGCCGACGTCCACGTCGCGCTCAAGCCCGGCACGGACTCCGCCTTCTTCAACGCCGTCCTCCACGTCGTCGTCGCCGAGGGCCTCACCGACGAGGCCTACCTCGCCGCCCACACCACCGGCTGGGCCGAGGTCAAGACGACCGTCGCCGACTACCCGCCCTCCCGCGCCGCCACGATCTGCGGCGTACCCGAGGAGCAGATCGTCCAGGTCGCCCGCATGTTCACCGGCGCCGGCAAGGCCATGGCCTGGCACGCCCGCGGCGTCGAACACCACTCCCAGGGCGTCGAGAACTGCCTCTCGATCATCAACCTCTGCGTCGCCACCGGGAACATCGGCAAGCCCGGCGCCGGCTACGGCACCATCACCGGCCAGGGCAACGGCCAGGGCGGCCGCGAACACGGCCAGAAGTCCGACCTGCTGCCCGGCGGCCGCTCCATCACCAACCCCGAGCACCGCCGTCAGATCTGCGAGATCTGGGGCATCGACGAGGCCGAACTCCCGCTCGCCGGCACCTCCATGATGGAGATGGTCTGGCAGATGCAACGCCAGGAGATCCGCGGCCTCGTCGGCATCTGCAACAACCCCTTCGTCTCCCTCCCGAACTACGCCACCGTCAAGGACGGCTACGACACCCTCGAATTCCACGCCCAGTTCGACTTCTTCCTCTCCGAGACCGCCGCCAACGCCCATGTCGTCTTCCCCGTCACCGTCTGGGCCGAGGACGAAGGCGTCATGGCCAACGCCGAGGCCCGCGTCGTCAAACACAACAAGGCCCAGGAACCCCCCGCCGGGGTCCGCACCGACACCTGGGTCATGTGCGAACTCGCCAAACGGCTCGGCGCGGGCGACAAGTTCGACTTCCCGGACTCCCGCTCCGTCTTCGAGGAGCTCCGCATCGCCTCCGCCGGCACGGTCAACGACTACTACGGCATCACCTACGAACGCCTGGAGGAGACCGGCGGCATCGCCTGGCCCTGCCCCGGCACCGAGCACCCCGGCACCCCCCGCCTCTTCGAGGACGGCCGCACCTACCACCCCGACGGCATGATCCACATGCAGGTCGTCGAGTGGCACCCGCCCATGGACCCGTACAGCGAGGAGTACCCCCTCTCGCTCACCACCGGCCGGACCGTCGCCCACTTCCTCTCCGGCAACCAGACCCGCCGGCTCGGCGCCCTCGTCGAACAGACCCCCCGCCCCTGGGTCGAGGTCCACCCCTCGCACGGCTTCCGCAACGGCGACCCCGTCCGGGTCGTCACCCGCCGCGGCAGCGAGGTCTTCCCCGCCCTCGTCACCGAGGCCATCCGCCCCGACACCGTCTTCGTCCCGTACCACTGGCCCGTCCCCACCGCGGCCAACGCCCTCACCATCGACGCCCTCGACCCCCGCTCCAAGATCCCGGAGTACAAGGTCTGCGCCGCCCGCATCGAGGCCGCCGAACGTGTCGACGAGGTCCCCGCGCCGCCCACCGCCCCCGGCCAGCAGGCCTACCCGGAGACCCAGGTCTCCCGGCTCGACCCGCTGCCCCCGACCTCCCCCCAGGGCCGCGGCACCGCGGAGAGGAGCTGACCCGCACATGATGGGCCGCACGATCTTCATCGACCCGGGCCGCTGCATCGGCTGCCAGGCCTGCGTCTCCGCCTGCCGCGAATGCGACTCCCACCGCGGCAAGTCGATGATCCACCTCGACTACCCCGACGAGGGCCACTCCGTCGCCTCCCTCCCCACCGTCTGCATGCACTGCGAGGACCCCGTCGCCCCCTGCGCCGAGGTCTGCCCCGCCGACGCGATCCTCGTCACCGCCGACGGTGTCGTGCAGCAGGCCGACACCACCCGCTGCATCGGCTGCGCCAACTGCGTCAACGCCTGTCCCTTCGGCGTCCCCAAGATCGACCTCCAGGCGAAGCTCCAGATGAAGTGCAACCTCTGCTACGACCGCACCGCCTACGGCCTCGCCCCCATGTGCGCCACCGTCTGCCCCACCGGCGCCCTCTTCTACGGAACCCTCGAAGAGCTCCAGGCCGAACGCCCCGGCGTCCAGGTCGCCGACTCCTTCACCTTCGGCACGACCACCGTCACCACCGGTGTCGCCATGGTCGTCCCCGCAGACAAGGTCCAGTGGCCGGTCCCGGGCGGCCTGCCCGTCGTCGAGATCAATGGAAGGGATGTCCGTTGAGCGTCACCGACCCCCAGCCGCCCGCGCCGGACCCCCGCGCCGACGCGGCCCAGGAGGCGCTCCGCGACCGGATCGCCGCCGACTCCCTCACCACCCGCCGCGACTACCTGCGGATCGTCGCCACCGTCTCCGGCGGCCTGGCCGTCGGCGGCGTCGCCGTCGCCTCCGGCATCCTGCACCGCCACGGCGACGGCGACGGCGCCCCCGAGCCCAAGAAGGTCGCCGACCGGATCGAACCGGGGGAGTCGCTCGCCTTCCGCTACCCGGGCGACGAGGACCGGGCCATCGCCGTCCGCATGGACGACGGCACCCTCGCCGGCTACTCCGCCGTCTGCACCCACCTCGCCTGCGCCGTGCTGTGGCGCAAGGAGCGGGGGAGCGAGGGAGAGCTGTACTGCCCCTGCCACGAGGGGATCTTCGACGCCCGTACGGGAGAGGTCACCGCCGGCCCGCCGCCGCGGGGACTGCCGAAGGTGATCCTCGTCGAGCAGGTCGACGGCAGCGTCTGGGCCATCGGCACGGCCCGCTCGGGCGAGAGCCTCGTCGAGGGCTTCTGCCGCCAGAACGGCGACGACCGTCCGGGCTGCCCCGGCTTCGGCGCGGGAGGCCCGGCCGTCCCGGCGGGGAAGACGGCCGAGAGGAGTGAGCGGACATGAGCGAGACCCCCTTCCCGAGGGACCCCGGAGCCCCGGAGCCGACGCCCGAGCCACCCAGGCTTCCCGCGTACACCCCCGGCAGTGCCCAGCCGCGCCTGAACCGGCCGGTGCACGAGCGCTACCCGCAGATCCGGCCCACCAGCGGCTACGGGGACCCCCGGATCCGGCACACCGGGCCGGGCCCGGGAGCCGGTACGGAGCAGGAGCCGGAGCGCTCCTCGAAGCTGTCCGCCCGTCTCGCGCTGGCGCTCACGGTCGTCATCGGCCAGCTCTGGGGGCTGACGACCGTGGTGGACGAGTGGATGGCGGGCGACACCGGCACCGCGTGGTGGGGCGCCGGCTTCCTCGCCCTGTCGTTCCTGGTCGTGCTCGGCATCTGGCTCGTCGACCCGGAGGACCGCTGAGCCGGCGGCAGAGATTCGCTGATCAGAGGGGTACGGGGCGGCGGGAGCGGCGTACCCTGAAGGTATGAGTACCGCCCCCGCCCACGGACCGCGAGACGCGAAGCGCCCCGGCTCTCGACCCAGCTCCGAGAACGCACCGAAGCCGGTACTCGTCTTCGACGATCCGCTGGACCAGCAGTCCGCGGACGACACGGACCGCGGGTGGGGAGAGCGGCCTCCGGCCGGCGGCGACAGCGCCGCCGACCTCGCGCGCTTCCTCGACGAGAAGCCGCCGCACCACCTCTGATCCCGGCGCGCAGTGCCGGTCAGGAGGTGGAGTGCGTCCCCGGGGCCCCGCTTGAGCCCGACCCGTTGGAGCTCGGTGTGGCGCCCGTGCCCGCACCCACGAGCGGGCCGCGCTGGGCGACGAGGTGGTCGCGGATCTCCTTGAGCACCTCCAGCTCGCTGATCTCCATGGTCTCCGCGACGCCTTCCTTCGCCTTGTCGTGCGCCGCGCGCTTGGCGAGGATCCTGGCCATCGGCAGGACCATCAGGAAGTAGACGACGCCCGCGGTGATCAGGAAGCTCAGCATCGCGCTGAGGACCAGGCCCCACTGGAGCTGGACACCCTGCACCTCGCCGTTGACCACCGCGCAGGTGCCCTTGATGCAGGACGAGTAGCTCTCCAGGTCCTTCGTGCCGAAGGCGCCGACGACCGGGTTGATGATGCCCTTGACGACCGAGTTCACGATGTTGGTGAACGCGGCGCCGATCACGACCGCGACCGCCAGGTCGATCACGTTGCCACGCATCAGGAAGGCCTTGAAGCCTCCGAGCAAGCTTTCCTTCTTCTCGGTCACCAAGGTGCCTTTCGTTCTCGTCATGTGTGCTGTGTGCGGAGCCATTACGCCGTGAACGGCGCAGAGGCGTCCAATCCGTACACACGGACCGGTGACTTGACAGTGAGTCAGTACGAATCAGCACAGCGTCACCGCCAGTTGGGACGTGACACCGGCACCTGCCAGCGCCGCGGCCGTCGACCGCGGCACGGACAGGACGATGAGCGCCCCTCCGTCCGAACGAGTCTCGCCCGAGCGCGGGACTCCGGCCACTCGGGCGCCCTTCGCCACCACACGGGCCTCACCGCCGCCGCCCATCGGGGAGTTGGGGGCGGCGATCACGTCGACCCGGTCGCCGGCGCGCAGCAGCCGCACGGTCTCGGCGTCGGCGATACGCACCGGCGCGGACACGAGCCGGACCGCGGCGGGTGCGACGGGCGGCCGCGCGCGAGGGGTGGCGGTGGCGCCGGCCCCTGGCGGTGAGGCCCCTGAGCCGCTGGTCGCCACGGCCAGGGCGGCGACCGTCAGGGCGAGCAGCGCGACCGGGGTGCGCCGCCCTCGGCGCAGGACCCTGAACGGTCCGCGCCGCCCGCCCCGGCCCCGTACCGGCTCGAAGGGCGGCACCACGCACGGCGCCGGGACGGAGGGAAGCGGAGGGAGGAGGGGCGTGGTGGTGGTCGTGGTCGCAGTCATCGCGGGTACCGCCTGTCCTGGTCGGGAGATCGGGAGACCTGCCCTGGTCGGGAGATCGGGAGAAGAGCCACGCCCCACTCTCCCGGCCCCGCCACCTCCCCGCTCCGGCCTGGGGATCACCCGCCGCCTGTGGACAACTCCCTCACCCCTGAGGGTGGTTCGCGGCGGCTACGGCAGCTCGATCCCCAGCTTCCAGCCGTCGTGCGCGTGCGTGCACAGGCAGTCCCGGTCGACCGTCGCCGGGAGCGTGCCCACCGCGTCGAACAGCACGTCCCGCAGACGCCCGACGTTCTCGCCGAACACCCGCATCACCTCGGTGTGGGAGACGCCCTCGCCGGTCTCGGCGCCCGCGTCCAGGTCAGTGACCAGCGCGAGCGAGGTGTAGCAGAGGCCCAGCTCGCGGGCGAGGACCGCCTCGGGGTGCCCCGTCATCCCGACGACCGACCAGCCGGCGGCGGCGTGCCACCGCGACTCGGCCCGGGTGGAGAAGCGGGGGCCCTCGACCACGACCATCGTGCCGCCGTCCACCGGCTCCCAGCCCCGCCCCCGTGCGGCCTTGACCGCGACCCGCCGCCCGTCGGGGCAGTACGGGTCGGCGAAGGTCACGTGGACGACGTTCGGCACGGCTCCATCGGCCCGCGGTTCCCCGTCGAAGTACGTCTGCGCCCGGGTCTTCGTCCGGTCGACGAGCTGGTCCGGCACGACGAGGGTGCCCGGCCCGTACTCCTCCCGGAGCCCGCCGACGGCGCAGGGCCCGAGGACCTGCCGGACGCCCACGGATCGCAGGGCCCAGAGGTTGGCGCGGTAGTTGATCCGGTGCGGAGGGACGGTGTGGCCGCGGCCGTGACGAGGGAGGAAGGCGACCCGTCGGCCGGCGATCTCGCCGAGGAAGAGGGAGTCGCTGGGGCTGCCGTACGGGGTGTCCACGGACACCTCCGTGACGTCCTCAAGGAAGGAGTAGAAGCCGGAGCCGCCGATCACACCGATGTCCGCGTACGCATCATGGGTCGCCATGGCGATCACCCTACGGGCGGTGCGGGGAAACGCCGAGGGCCCCGTCGCCCTATGGCGACGGGGCCCTCGGCGAGGAACCGGATCAGGCGGCCGAGCTGGAGCTCCCGGCGCTCGACGACGAAGACGAAGCCGAGGACGACGCGGTGGCGGTCGAGCTCGACGCGGCCGGCTTCGCGTCCGACGTCGAGGACGACGAGGACGAAGACGACGGGGTCGAGGACTTCGACGCGGCCGGCGAGCTGCTGGACGACGAGCCGCGGCTGTCGTTCCGGTAGAAGCCGGAGCCCTTGAAGACGATGCCGACGGCCGAGAACACCTTCTTCAGGCGTCCCTTGCAGCTGGGGCATTCGGTCAGCGCGTCATCGGTGAACTTCTGCACCGCCTCGAGGCCTTCGCCGCACTCGGTGCACTGGTACTGGTAGGTCGGCACTTGACTTCCTCCTGGCACTCACACTCATCGAGTGCTAACGACGATCCATACTGACGTATTCCGTGGGATCAGTCCACCGCCACCGGCACGCGGTGACCGATACCACGTGCCGCGACCCGGCTGGTCTCGCGCGGCTTCAGCCGCGACCGGAGGGCGAGGAGCGTGCCCAGGGCGAGGACGGTGCCGGCCATCGGGACCAGGAATCCGGCGCTGGATCCCTGGGAGTCGGCGAGGCGGCCGGCGATCGTGACGGCCGCGGCCTGGCCGAGCGCGACGGCGCCGGTGAGCCAGGTGAAGGCCTCGGTACGGGCCGACGCCGGGATCAGGGTCTCGACGATGGTGTAGCCGGTGATCAGGGCGGGGGCGATGCACAGACCCACGACCAGGCCCAGGGCGCCGAGGAGGAGCACCGAGTGCGCGGTCCACAGCAGGGAGGCCGCGACCGTGAGGCCGGCGTAGCCGAGGATCATCCGGCGGCGGGGGCCTGCCTTCCAGGCGACGGCGCCCATCGCGATGCCCGCGAGCATGTTGCCGGCGGCGAAGATCCCGTACAGCAGGCCGTTGGCGCCGGGGTTGCCGATCTCCTCGGTGAAGGCGGTCAGGGAGACCTGCATGCCGCCGAAGACGGAGCCGATGCCGAGGAAGGCGACGATCAGGACGCGGACACCGGGGATGGAGAGGGCCGAGCGGTGGGGTTCGGCGGCGGCCGCGGAGATCCCGAACGCGGGCTGGGTGGCGCGCTGCGCGGCGAAGAACAGGCCGCCGACGAGGGTGAGGGCGGCCTCGGCGATCAGGCCCGCGGCCGGGTGGATGCCGGTGCACAGGGCGGTCGCGAGGACGGGTCCGACGACGAAGGTGAACTCGTCGGTCACGGACTCGAAGGCCGCGGCGGTCGGCATCAGCGGGGTGCCGTCGAGCTTCGCCGCCCACCGGGCCCGGACCATCGGTCCGACCTGGGGCACGGACGCGCCGGCGGGCACGGCGGCCAGGAACAGCGCCCACAGCGGGGCGCCGCTCAGGGCGAGCACGACCAGCAGGGAGACGGACGCGGTGTGGACGAGGACGCCGGGGATCAGGACGGCGCGCTGGCCGAAGCGGTCGGCGAGCTTGCCGCTCTGCGGCGCGAAGAGCGCCATGGAGACGCCGGTGACGGCGGCGACCGCGCCGGCGCTGCCGAAGGAGCCGGTGGTGTGCTGGACGAGCAGGACGATGCCGATGGTCAGCATCGCGAAGGGCTGCCGGGCGGCGAAGCCGGGGAGCAGGAAGGACAGCGCACCAGGGGTGCGCAGCAGCTGCCCGTAGCCGGGCCGCTTGTCCGAGATGACCGTGGACGCCACGGTCCTGGCCTTTCTGCCGCCTGGTAGCGCGCCCCGGCACGGTGGTGCGGGTGTCGCCGAGAGCTGTCCTCATGCGCGTTACTGCGGTAGATACCGGGCCGGCCCCACTGCGGAGGGGCGCCACGGCCGCCATACGGTCGCGCCAGCTCTGCGTCAGGCAGAGTTGGTTCGATCAGGTGTGCCTTCATGCTACAGGGAAGAGCGTCTTCCCGCCTGGGAAAACGCTCCCGCACCCGAAATAATGCCTGCGATTAACCGGACGTTTTCTTCCGTCCGCCGGTCTGTCCGCCGGTCTGTCCGCCGGTCCGTCCGCCGGTCCGTCCGCCGATCCGTCCGCCCGGCGTGTGGAACCGCATCGCCGTCCCGCCGGTGGTCGTGGACAGCTCCTTGCCGCCGCCCGTGCCGAGCCAGCCGGCGAGCTTGCCGCCCTGGCCGACGGCCCGCAGGCGCCGCTCCGTGGCGTCCCGCACGGGGTCGGTCGCGACGACGAGCAGCTCGTCGCCGCGGCGCAGGACGGTCGCGGGACCCGGTACGAAGCTCTTGTCCTCGCGTACGACGAGGGTGACCGCGGCTCCGGCCGGGAGCCGCAGCTCCGCGACCTCGACGCCGTGCATCCGCGAGTTCTTGGGGATGGCGACGGAGAGCAGGTGCCCGCGCAGCCGCTCCAGCGGCGCGGACTCGACGCCGAGGTCGGCGGCCTCGGACGAGTCGCCCAGCTTCAGCGCCCTGGCCAGCCAGGGCAGCGTCGGCCCCTGGACCAGGGTGTAGACGACGACGAGGACGAAGACGATGTTGAAGATCCGCTCGCTGCCCTCGATCTGCGACACCATCGGGATGGTGGCGAGGATGATGGGGACGGCTCCGCGCAGGCCGGCCCAGGACATGAGGGCCTGCTCCTGCCACGGGATCCGGAAGGGCGCCAGGCTGACCAGGACCTCCATCGGCCGCGCGACCATCGTCAGGACGAGGCCGATGACGACGGCGGGCCAGAAGTCGTGGACGAGCTCGTGCGGGGTGACGAGCAGGCCGAGCAGGACGAACATGCCGATCTGGGCGATCCAGCCGAGCCCCTCGGCGAAGCCGCGGTTGGCGGGCGCGTGCGGCAGCTTGGCGTTGCCGAGGATCATCGCGGCCAGGTAGACGGCGAGGAAGCCGGAGCCGTGGGCCAGCGCGCCGGCCGCGTACGCCACGACCGCGATGGCCATGACGGCGATCGGGTAGAGGCCGGAGGCGGGCAGGGCGACGTGCCGGAGGCCGTACGCGCCGAGGAAGCCGACGGCGAGGCCGACGGCGACGCCGATGGCGAGCTCCAGGGCGATCGTCCCGACGAGGACGTACCAGGAGTCGACGGGGCCGGCGGTGGAGAAGGCGACGACGAGGATGACGACGGGGGCGTCGTTGAAGCCGGACTCGGCCTCCAGGACGCCGGTGACCCGGGACGGCAGCGGCACCTTGCGCAGCACGGAGAAGACCGCGGCGGCGTCGGTGGAGGAGACGACGGCGCCGATGATCAGCGCCTGCCGCCACTCCAGGCCGACGAGGTAGTGGGCGGCCGCGGCCGTGATGCCGACGCTGACGGCGACGCCGACGGTGGAGAGGACGACGGCGGCCGGCAGGGCCGGCCTGATCTCCTTCCACTTCGTGCCGAGGCCACCCTCGGCGAGGATCACGACGAGGGCCGCGTAGCCGATGACCTGGGTCAGCTCCGCGTTGTCGAAGGCGACGTTGCCGATGCCGTCCTGTCCTATCGCGACGCCGATCCCGAGGTAGAGCAGCAGGCTGGGGAGCCCGCTCCGCGACGAGATCCGCACGGCCGCGACGGCGATCAGCAACACCAGCGAGCAGATGAGCAGTAGTTCGTTGAGCTCGTGGACAGTCAGTGGCCGTTCCTTCCCCTCGCATGCAGCTGGATCGTTCCTCCAGCGGCCGACACTTCGTTACCTTACCTAATCTTTAACGTTTTCTTGACGCCCTCTTTGCGCCCGCCCGCTCATCAGTACGGTTCTCTTCCTGACACCGAGTCCGGGCCCTCAGGACGCTGCGCCTAAGGTTGCACCCGTACTCCAGGACCACCCTGCCCCTCGAAGGACAGCGATGCCCTCCAACACGACCGCGCCCCCCGGCAAGAAGACCGCCAAGAAGAAAGGGCGGCGCGCCCGTCTGCTCCTCCTCGTCCTGGTCCTCGCACTGGTCGCGGGCATCGGATTCGGCGGGTACTGGGGTGTCAGTACTGTCCGGGCCTCGTTCCCGCAGACCACGGGCGCGATCCGGCTCGACAGCCTCTCCGCCGACGTCGAGGTGAAGCGCGACGCGAACGGCGTCCCGCAGATCTACGCGGACAACGAGACGGACCTCTTCCGCGCCCAGGGCTACGTCCAGGCGCAGGACCGCTTCTACGAGATGGACGTCCGCCGGCACGTGACCGCGGGCCGCCTCTCCGAGATGTTCGGCGAGAGCCAGATCGAGACGGACTCCTTCCTGCGCACGCTCGGCTGGCGCCGGGTCGCGCAGCAGGAGTACGACACGGTCCTGTCGGCCGAGACGAAGAAGTACCTCAAGGCCTACGCGGAGGGCGTCAACGCCTACCTCAAGGACCGGGCCCCGAAGGACATCTCCGTCGAGTACGCGGCCCTGTCCTTCACCAACGACTACACGATCGAGCCGTGGACCCCGGTCGACTCGGTGGCCTGGCTCAAGGCCATGGCCTGGGACCTGCGCGGCAACATGCAGGACGAGATCGACCGCTCGCTGATGACGAGCCGGATGAGCGCGAGCCAGATCAAGCAGCTCTACCCGGAGTACCCATACAAGCTCCACCAGCCGATCCTCGACAAGGGTGCCGTCGACGACACCACCGGGAAGTTCGACCCGGCGGCCGAGGCGACCGAGGGCGACGGGGCCACGACCGGTGAGACCCCTGGCACCGGCCCCGGCGGTTCCGGTTCCTCCGGCTCCGGTTCCTCCGGCGGCAGCGGGGCGGACGCCCAGCTCGGCGCGCTCTCCGAGGTCCTCGACGGCATCCCGGCACTCCTCGGCCCCAACGGCAACGGCATCGGCTCGAACTCCTGGGTCGTCGCCGGCGAGAAGACGACCTCGGGCAAGCCGCTCCTGGCCAACGACCCGCACCTCTCGCCGCAGCTGCCGTCCCTCTGGTACCAGATGGGTCTGCACTGCCGCTCGGTCTCGGCGACCTGCCGCTACGACGTCGCCGGCTACACCTTCTCCGGCATGCCCGGCGTGATCATCGGCCACAACGACAAGATCGCCTGGGGTCTCACCAACCTGGGCGCCGACGTCACCGACCTCTATCTGGAGAAGATCGGCCCCGACGGCTACCTCGTCGACGGCAAGGTCAAGCCGTTCATCACCCGCGACGAGGTCATCAAGGTCGCCGGCGGTGAGGACCGGAAGATCACGGTCCGATCCACCGAGCGCGGCCCGCTCGTCTCCGACCGCTCCTCCGAGCTGGAGACGGTCGGCCAGAAGGCCCCCGTCGGCAACGCCGCCCCCGACCGCGGGACGGGCTACGGCGTCTCCCTCCAGTGGACGGCGCTCCAGCCCGGCAAGTCGATGGACGCGATCTTCGCGCTCGACCGCGCCAAGGACTTCACCACCTTCCGGGCCGCGGCCAAGAACTTCGAGGTCCCGTCCCAGAACCTGATCTACGCCGACACCGAGGGCAACATCGGCTACCAGTCCCCGGGCAAGATCCCGCAGCGGACCAAGGGCGACGGCACGCTCCCGGCGCCGGGCTGGGACTCCACGTACCGGTGGAAGGGCTACATCCCCTTCGACAGGCTGCCGTACGAGTTCAACCCGGACCGCGGCTACATCGTCACCGCCAACCAGGCCGTGATCGACCAGAAGACCTACCCCGACCTGCTCACCAAGGACTGGGGCTACGGCTCGCGCAGCCAGCGGATCAACGACCTCATCGAGTCGAAGACCAAGGACGGCGGAAAGATCTCGCCGGACGACATGCGGACCATGCAGACGGACAACCGCAGCGAGATCGCGACGCTGCTCAACCCGCTCCTGCTGAAGGTCGACATCTCCGACCCGTACGTCCGCGAGGCGCAGAAGCTGCTGGAGGGCTGGGACTACACCCAGGAGCCCGACTCGGCCGCAGCCGCCTACTTCAACGCGGTCTGGCGTAACGTCCTCAAGCTCGCCTTCGGCGACAAGCTGCCCAAGGAGCTGCGCGCCGAGGGCGACTGCATCAACGTGCTCCCGGCCGAGGCCACCGGACCGGTCGACGAGCAGAACAAGCTCGTCCGCGAGTGCGGCGAGCGCGACCCCGACTCCGCGCAGCCGGACGGCGGCGACCGCTGGTACGAGGTGGTCCGCCCGCTCCTCAAGCAGGAGAAGAGCGAGTGGTGGACGACCCCGGGCAACCGCACGGACGCGGCCACCGAGACCCGTGACCAGCTGCTCGCCCGGGCCATGAAGGACGCCCGCTGGGAGCTGACCGCCAAGCTCGGCAAGGACATCACCACCTGGAGCTGGGGCCGGCTGCACCAGCTGACCCTGAAGAACCAGACCCTCGGCACCGCCGGACCCGGCGCCGTGCAGCAGCTCCTCAACCGCGGCCCGTGGAACCTGGGCGGCGGCGAGGCGGCGGTCGACGCGACCGGCTGGAACGCGGCCGGCGGCTACGAGGTCATCTGGGTGCCGTCGATGCGGATGGTGGTCAACGTCGGCGACTGGGACAAGTCCCGGTGGGTCAACCTGACCGGCGCCTCCGGCCACGCCTTCCACTCGAACTACACCGACCAGACGGACACCTGGGCGAAGGGCGAGCTGTACGACTGGGCCTACGGCAAGGCGGCGGTCGACGCGGCGGCGAAGGACACGCTGGTCCTCAAGCCCTGATCCCTGATCAGGCGGTACGGAAGCGGGTGACCCCGGCCGGGGTCACCACGGCGTGCACGGGGTGGTCGTGCGGTTCCTCCGGGACCCGGGCGACCACCTCGTCCGCGTACAGGAGCACGACGAGGGCGGGGTCCTTGCCCGCCCGCGCGAGCCGGGCGAGGACCCGGTCGTACGAGCCGCCGCCCCGCCCGAGCCGCATCCCGCGCCCGTCGACCGCGAGGCCCGGCAGCAGGACGGCGTCGGCGGCGCAGACGGCCTCGGGCCCGAGGCGGGGGCCGACCGGTTCGAGGAGTCCGCGGCCGGCCTTCGCGAGCCGCTCCGGATGCTCCGGACCTTCGTACGAGGCCCAGTCCAGGTCGTTGTCGGGCAGGAGTACGGGAAGCAGGACCCGCACCCCGCGCGCGTGCAGGGCGTCGAGCAGTGCGCGCGTGCCCGGCTCGCGGCCCACGGAGACGTAGGCGGCGACGGTGGACGCCCCGGCGAGCTCGGCCAGTTCCAGCCCGTGGCGGGCGAGCGACTCGGCCGCCTCCGCACGGGACTCGGCGCTCAGGGCGGCGCGGGCGGCCAGAAGTCGACTGCGCAGCAGGGTCTTTTCGGACGACTCGGATGTCTCGGATGCCATGGGTACCTCATCGGAATTCACGAAAGTCTCGTAACTGTCTTTATGTGCATGAAGTTAATCGAAGCCACATCTTTCTCTCATTCCGAACGACTAAGGTGCACCCATGAATCAGTCGCTCCCCAGGCTCGGCCGGATCAGCAAGGCTGTCATCCCGGCCGCGGGCCTCGGCACCCGCTTCCTCCCGGCCACCAAGGCGACGCCGAAGGAGATGCTGCCGGTCGTCGACAAACCGGCGATCCAGTACGTCGTCGAGGAGGCCGTCGCGGCCGGCCTCTCGGACGTTCTGATGATCACCGGCCGCAACAAGCGTCCCCTTGAGGACCACTTCGACCGGAACTACGAGCTGGAGGAAGCTCTGATCCGGAAGGGCGACGACGAGCGCCTCTCCAAGGTCCAGGAGTCCAGCGACCTCGCCACCATGCACTACGTGCGCCAGGGCGCCCCGCGCGGCCTCGGCCACGCGGTGCTGTGCGCGGCCCCGCACGTCGGCGACCAGCCCTTCGCGGTGCTCCTCGGCGACGACCTGATCGACCCCCGCGACCCGCTGCTCGCGCGGATGGTGGAGGTCCAGGAGCGCGAGGGCGGCAGTGTGATCGCACTGATGGAGGTCGAGCCCTCGCAGATCCACCTGTACGGCTGCGCGGCCGTCGAGGCGACCGCCGACTCGGACGTGGTGCGGGTGACGGACCTGGTCGAGAAGCCGGAGCCGGCGGAGGCTCCGAGCAACTACGCGATCATCGGCCGCTACGTACTGGACCCGGCCGTCTTCGGGATGCTCCGGGAGACCGAGCCGGGCCGCGGCGGGGAGATCCAGCTGACCGACGCCCTGCAGAAGCTCGCCGCCGACGAGAAGATCGGCGGGCCGGTGCACGGTGTCGTGTTCAAGGGCCGCCGCTATGACACCGGTGACCGCGGGGACTATCTGCGTGCCATTGTCAGACTCGCGTGCGAACGTGAAGATCTGGGACCGGACTTCCGGGACTGGCTCCGGAGGTATGTCAGCGAGGAGATGTAGGACCTTGAGCAGCAGCGCGGCACCGTCGCCGTCCGACGAGCACCCGTCCGACGAACAGGGCCACGAGCACGGCCACGAGCACGCGCACGGCGCCGGGCACGGCGCCGTGCCCGGCCCGGCGGACCCCTGCGAGGGCCCGGCCCGCGGTCTGTGGTCGGTGGACGAGCACCTCGCCGACATCCTCGCGACGGTCGGCCCGCTCGAACCCATCGAGCTCCAGCTGCTCGACGCGCAGGGCTGTGTCCTGGTCGAGGACGTGACGGTGCCGGTCGCGCTGCCGCCCTTCGACAACAGCTCCATGGACGGGTACGCGGTGCGGGTCGCCGATGTCGCCGGTGCCACCGAGGAGTTCCCCGCCGTCCTCACGGTCATCGGGGACGTCGCCGCCGGTGACGGCGGGCTGCCCACCGTCGGCCCCGGGCAGGCCGCCCGGATCATGACGGGAGCCCCGCTGCCGCCCGGCGCCGAGGCAGTCGTCCCCGTCGAGTGGACCGACGGCGGTACGGGCGAGGGCGCGGCCACCGGCATGCGCGCCGCGAGCGCCGCCCCCGAGGGCGCTGGCGGCGAGGTGCGGGTGCACCGCGAGGCCGAGGCCCGCGCGCACGTCCGCGCGCGCGGCAGCGACGTACGGGCCGGGGAGCTGGCGCTCGCCGCGGGCACGGTCCTGGGGCCGCCGCAGATCGGGCTGCTCGCGGCGATCGGCCGGGGCACGGTCCGGGTGCGTCCCCGCCCCCGGGTGGTCGTGATCTCCACCGGCAGCGAGCTGGTCCAGCCCGGCGAGCCGCTGGGCGAGGGCCAGATCCACGACTCCAACAGCTTCGCGCTGGCCGCCGCCGCGCGGGACGCCGGCGCCCTCGCCTACCGGGTGGGCGCGGTCACCGACGACGCCGAGACGCTGCGGGCCACGATCGAGGACCAGCTCATCCGGGCGGACCTGATCGTGACGACGGGCGGGGTGAGCGTCGGGGCGTACGACGTGGTGAAGGAGGCGCTGACCGCGGACGGGCAGGTCGACTTCCGGAAGCTGGCGATGCAGCCGGGCAAGCCTCAGGGCTTCGGCGCGATCGGCGAGGAGCAGATCCCCCTGCTCGCGCTGCCGGGCAATCCGGTGTCCTCGTACGTCTCCTTCGAGCTGTTCGTGCGGCCCGCGATCCGGGCCCTGATGGGGGTGAAGGACCTGCACAGGCCGACGGTCCGGGCGGTCCTCGCCGCCGACAAGGCGCTGTCGTCCCCGTCCGGCCGCCGCCAGTTCCTCCGTGGCACGTACGACCCGGAGGCGGGCACCGTCACTCCCGTGGGCGGTGCCGGCTCGCATCTCGTCGCGGCCCTCGCGCACGCGGACTGCCTGCTCGTGGTCCCGGAGGAGGCCGACGGCGTCGAGCCGGGCAGCGAGCTGGAAGTGGTCCTCCTCGGCTGAGGGGGCGAGGGTGGGGGTACGGTGTCGTCCCCATACAGCGACCGGGAGTGTCACGGCCATGAGCACGCAGCAAGGTCTCACCCACATCGACGAGGCGGGGGCGGCCCGCATGGTCGACGTCTCCGCGAAGGACGTCACGGCCCGCACCGCGCGGGCCAGCGGGCGGGTCCTCGTCTCGCCGCGCGTGATCGAGCTGCTGCGCGGCGAGGGGGTCCCGAAGGGCGACGCGCTCGCGACGGCCCGGATCGCCGGGATCATGGGGGCGAAGAAGACCCCCGACCTGATCCCGCTCTGCCACCCGCTCGCCGTCTCGGGCGTCACCCTCGACCTGGCCGTCACGGACGAGGCGGTCGAGATCCTGGCGACGGTGAAGACCACGGACCGCACGGGCGTCGAGATGGAGGCCCTGACGGCGGTCTCGGTGGCGGCCCTGACGGTCGTCGACATGATCAAGGCGGTCGACAAGGGCGCGGTCATCTCCGACGTACGGGTGGAGGAGAAGACGGGCGGCAAGTCGGGTCACTGGACGCGGAGCGGCTCGTGACGCGCGGCGGCCGGGTGGCCGGCGTGCACGAGCACGACGCCCCGCCCTCCCCGTACCGGGCGCTGGTCGTCACCGCCTCGAACCGGGCGTCGGCGGGGGTCTACGAGGACAAGGGCGGCCCGCTGATCGCCGAGGGCCTGACCGCCATGGGCTTCACGGTGGACGGCCCGCAGATCGTCCCGGACGGGGCGCCGGTCGAGGCCGCGCTGCGGGCGGGCGTCTCCGCCGGATACGACGTGATCGTCACGACCGGCGGTACGGGCATCTCGCCCACCGACGAGACCCCCGAGGCGACCCGCCGGGTCCTGGACCGCGAGATCCCGGGCATCCCGGAGGCGATCCGCGCGTACGGCCGGGAGAAGGTGCCGACGGCGGCGCTCTCGCGCGGTCTCGCCGGTGTCGCGGACGGCACGCTGATCGTGAACCTGCCGGGGTCCCCCGGCGGGGTGAAGGACGGCCTGGCCGTCCTGGAGCCGCTGCTGCGGCACGCCGTCGACCAGATCCGCGGCGGCGACCACCCGAGAACGTCATGATCCCGTCCTGGCCCGCGGTCCTCGTGGACGGGGACGTCGTCCTCCGCCCGATAAAGATGAGCGACCAGCGGGCCTGGCGCGAGGTGAACCGGCGCAACCGCGAGTGGCTGCGGCCCTGGGAGGCGACGGTGCCGCCTCCGGCGCCGAGCGGCCCGGTCGCGCAGCGGCCGACGTACCGTCAGATGGTCCGCCATCTGCGGTCGGAGGCGAAGGCGGGCCGGATGCTGCCGTTCGTCATCGAGTACCAGGGGCGTCTCGTCGGGCAGTTGACGGTGGCCGGGATCACCTGGGGCTCGATGTGCTCGGGGCACGTGGGCTACTGGGTGGACAGCGAGGTGGCCGGGCGCGGGGTGATGCCGACGGCGGTCGCGCTCGCCGTCGACCACTGCTTCCGCACCGTCGGGCTGCACCGGATGGAGGTGTGCATCCGCCCGGAGAACGGCCCTTCGCGCCGGGTCGTCGAGAAGCTCGGCTTCCGCGAGGAGGGGATGCGGCCCCGCTATCTCCACATCGACGGCGCGTGGCGGGACCATCTGGTCTTCGCGCTGACGGTGGAGGAGGTGCCGGAGGGATTGCTGCGGCGCTGGCGGCAGGCAAGAATAAAATAAGTGTTCGAATTTTATCGGTAGTTGGAACGCAAACGATCTGAACAATCACAAAAAAGTTCAGTGATATCAGCCAGATCGTGCGACACACCGGGCCAATTGGCCGATGCCCTCCCGTGAACCCCTCTACCGTGTGAGGCGTGAGCAGCAGCGGCCTCATCTACGCAGTCATCGTCGGGGCCTGGGCCGCCTACTTGGTGCCGATGTGGCTCCGCAGGCAGGACGAGCTGAACGAAGCCCGTCCGACGGAACGCTTCAGCACCGCCATCCGGCTGCTGTCCGGACGGGCGGGAATGGAGCGCCGGTACGCCAAGGAGCTCAAGGAGCGGGACCGTACGGCGGAGGGACCGACGCCCGACGTGGACCCGGACGCGGCGACCGAGCAACTGAGCTCGGTCGACGTCCGGGCCTTTTCCGCGCCCGCGGCCAGGACCGAGGCGCGCCTCGAACTCCCGGAGCCCGAGCCGGAACCCGCACCGGAGCCGGCCCCCGCGCCGGCGCGCCCCGCCACGAGCGGCGCGGCGGCCGAGCGGGCCCGCCGGGGCAAGGTCCTCGCCCGGCGCCGGCGCACCACGACGCTCCTCTTCGCCGGGTTCACCCTCGGCGCGGTCGTCGCGGCCGTCGGCGGTGTCGCCTTCCTCTGGGTGCCCGCGGTCCCGGCGCTGCTCCTGAGCGCGTACATCGTGCACCTGCGGGTCCAGGAGCGCCGCCGCTTCGTGTACGTGATGGACCGGCGCCGCGCGGAAGCGGCGGCGGCCCGGCTGCGCGAGAGCCGGCGCCCCGCCCCGACGCCCGAGCCGGAGGCCGACCAGGCCCCGGTCTCGACGCCGCCCGTGTCCCCGCAGGAGGCGGGCCGCCGCGCCCTGGTCGAGCAGACGGACCACGCGGAGTGGGTGGACCAGCAGCGCGAGCGCGGCCCGGCCCGCGGCGACAGCTGGGAGCCGGTCCCGGTCCCGCTCCCCACGTACGTGACGGCGCCGGTCGCCCCGCGCGCGTCGAGCGGCGTCGACATCACGGACCCGGAGACCTGGAGCGCGGCCCGCTCCTCCACGGCCGCCGACCCGACCCCGGCCCCGTCCCCGGCACCCCGCCGCCGCGCCACCCCGCCCCGCCGCGGCCGCGACGACGGCCGCACCCCCCTCTTCGACCAGTACGCGGAGGACGACCGCCCCCGGGCGGCCAACGAGTGACCCCGCCGGGGGCCCGCGACGGCCCCCGGTGACCTGCGGCGGAACGGATTTTTGCGTGAGCCGGAAGGGATGCTAATGTTTCACACGTCGCAAGGGCCTGTGGCGCAGTCTGGTAGCGCACCTCGTTCGCATCGAGGGGGTCTGGGGTTCAAATCCCCACAGGTCCACAAACGACAGTTCGCGAGTAGCTCTCGGGAACGGTGACGAGATCCCGTCCGATCAGAAGATCGGGCGGGATCTTCGTCGTTTCCCCTCTCCCTCATGGGGGCGGAAACGACGCGGGCTCAGCCGCGCATGTACCAGAAGGCCAGGCCGAGGAAGACGGGGAGGGTGAGCGCCATCTGGAGGGCCCACGGGGTCGCCGTTCCGTCCTCGGGCAGGCTCGGGTTCTCCGCCCGGTCGGCCATGTAGGAGCGAAGCGCCTTCCTGTGGCCCAACATGCCCGTGATGATGCCCAGGTTGATCGCGCAGTAACAGGGAAGCATCCGGGTGAGGGGCCATCCGTTGACCGCGCTGAAGGCCATCAACGCGAGGAATGTCGCCACCGGACCACAGGAAACGAAGATCTTCTGCCCTCGGGTGACCATGCCCGGGAACATCACCGCGAGCTGGAGCGCCGCGGTGCCTGCTGCGAAGACCCACCACAGCGGGGAGGCTCTGTCCATCACCGATGCTCTTTCCGTCTGAGGGGCGGATGAGGCGTGCCGTCCCGGACGGGCGGCGAGGGACTCCCCCGCCGCCCGTCCGGTCGATCGTCCTACCTCGTGAACCAGCCTACGAGGGTCGACGCCGCGTTGTTGATGCCGCTGACCGCTGCCTTACCGGTGTTGGTGACCGCCATGGAAGCCGCGAGACTTCCCACACCACCGAGACCGATGCTCAGGGCCATGCCGCCGACACCGGTGACGAACTGCTTGCTCTTCCAGCCATAGGCCTTGCCGTTGTAGAGCGTGCTGATGCCGGCGAACACCAGCGACGCCCCGGCCAGACCCGCCGCGAGCGGCTGCAGGCCCGGAACGAAGGCCACGGCGATCGCGGCCCCGCCGAGGCCCGCGCTGATCGTCGCCATCTGCGTGGCCGTCCTGGCGGCGGAGGCCTTCTCCTCCGCCTCGGTCGGGCCCATGACGATGCTGTCGTTGGCCGGCGTGTCGGCCGGGTCGACGTTGTTCGCCTCGTTCTGACGAGCCGACTCGGCCGCCTTCGCGGCCTCGACGGTGATCTCGTCCCTGCGCTTCTGCTCGGCGACCTGCTGGGCCTCGTCCCGCGCGGCCCTGGCCTCGTCGGCGCTCTTTCCGGCGGCGAGCTGGGCGGCGTGCGCGAGATCGGCGGAGGCCTGGGCACTGGCGGCCGAGGCCACCGCGTCCCGGGCCGACTGGGCTGCCTGGTTGGCCGAGTAGTTGGCCTGACGGCTCGCGGTACGCGCGGACGCCGCCGCCGACGCCGCGGTGTTCGCCGATACCTGCGCCTCCGCGGCGGACTTGTCGGCGGCCCTGGACGAGGCGGCCGCCTCGTCCGCGAACGAGCGCGCGTCCTGCGCCGACTTGGACGCCTTCGTCGCCCACATCACGGCTTCCTCGCCCGCCTTGCGGGCCAGGGCGGCCGCCTCGGAAGCCTCCGCGGCGTCCTGGTAGGCGGTCGCGGCGATCCGCGCCGCCGCGCTGATCTGCGCGCTGACGGACTCCACGTGGGTCGCGGTGTCCCGGTCCGCCTCCTGAGCCTTGTAGTAGGCGTAGTCGACGAACTGCTGCACCATCCACTGCGGGCCCTCGAGGGCAGCCTGGGCCGCGGCCTCCACATTGGGCCCGGCATCCTTCAGCGCGGCCAGCGTCGCCGCGCGGTCGTCCTCGGTCTTCGCGATGGAGTGGTCGACGAGCAGGAACTTGTGCAGAGCCTGGATGCTGCCGTTGTCCAGCGCGGCGTTGGCGGCCGCGGTCACCGCCTTGCCGGCGCCGTTCAGGGACTTCAGCACGGCCGCGCGGTAGTCGTCCGCCTGCACGTCCCTGGCGCCGTTGACCAGGAAGTTGGTCACGGCTTGCGGGTCGTCGCTCTCCAGGGTCCGCTGCGCGGCCTCCGAGAGGACGACCCTGTTGAGCTTGGCCAGCGTGAGGACCTTCTCCCGGTCGTCGAGCTGCGCCGCGTCGGTGTACCCCTCCTTCGCCCAGCCGACCACGCCTTCGTCGTCGGTGGTCAGTGCCTCCTGCGCCGCCTGGCGCGTCCAGACTCCCGAGGAGTCCATCAGGTTGAGCGCGGCCTTGCGGCCGAGGGAGGCGGCCTTGGCCTCGTCGGGCTCGGTGCTCGCCCGGTTCAGCAGGTCCTTGGTCTCCAGGGTGGTCGACTGCTCCTGGGCCTGGTTCTTCTGGGTCAGGGCCAGGTACCGGCTCTCCTCGGCCTTGAACTCCTTGGCCACCTCGATGGCCAGCGCGCGCTCCTCGGCGAGCTCGGCGGCCTCGGTGTCGCGGGCGAGCTGGGCGATCCCCTTGGCCTGCTCCACCGCTCGGCCGGCGTCCTCGGCGGCCGCGATGGCCGCGTTGGCGTTCGCCGTGGCCTTGTTGGCCCAGTCCACCGCCTGTCCGGCGTGGGCGGCCGCCTCCTCGGCGGCCGCCGCGGCGGCGTCGGCATGCACGGCGGCACTGCTGGCGGCGGCTCCCG
The DNA here is from genome assembly GCF_008642375.1 of Streptomyces venezuelae. Lineage (NCBI taxonomy): Bacteria > Bacillati > Actinomycetota > Actinomycetes > Kitasatosporales > Streptomycetaceae > Streptomyces > Streptomyces venezuelae. The sequence goes on from NZ_CP029194.1 coordinate 5,103,721, forward strand.
CCGCCCGTGCCTCGGTCGCGGCGCGGGCGGCGAGCTTCCCCGCCCGGTCGGCCGCGAGCGTCGCGGTGTTGGCGGCGGACCGGGCGAGGTTCGCGGCCTGCCTGGCGCGATCGGCCTGCGCCTGGGAGACGCCGGAGGCCGCGGCGGCGTCGGCCGCGGCCTCGGCGGAGGCGGCCGCGTTCTGCCCGGCGCGCGCCGCGGCCTCGCTCGACTGCTGGGCCGAGACACCCGCGTCGGCGGCCGCCTTGGCGGCGTCCGCCGCCCTGCGGGCCATCTTCGCCGTGTCACGGGCCGTCTTGGCGGCCTCGCTGGCGGCGCCGGCCTGGGAGGCGTCCTGGGACGCCGCGGAGGCGGCGTCGCGGGCGCGGACCGAGGCCTTCGACGCGGCAGCCGCCGCGCCGGCCGCGGCCTGGGCGGCGGAGGCCGCCGTCTTGGCGGCGGAGATCGCCGTCCGCGAGGCCGAGATCGCCGTCCGGGCCGCGTCGGCGGCGCCCTGCGCCGCGTCGGCCGCGCGTCCGGCGGCGCGTGACGCCTTGACGGAGTCGGACTGTGCCTGGGCGCTCTCCGCGGCCGCCTTCAGGGCTGCCTTCTTGGCCTCGGCGGATGCCGCCTCGGCTCGCTCGGAGGCGTCCTTGGCCGCCTGCGTGGCCTCACGGGCCCGGCGCCCCGCGCTCTCGGCCTGCTCCACCAGCTGGCCGATCGTCAGCGATTCCTGGTCGCGCGCCCGGGCCAGGTACTGGTCTTTCTCCAGCAGCCGGCTGATGTCGGCCGCGGTTCCGTCGAGGGCCCGGTTGACGGCCTGGGTCAGGTTCGGCCCGGCGTCGTTGAGCATGGTGAAGGCCGCGGCGCGCTCGTCCTCCTCGCGGGCCTTGTGCTGGCCCGTCTTGAGGAAGGCTTCGAGGACCGTGGGGGAGCCGTCGTCGAGCGCCTTGTTGGCCTCGCGGGTGATCGCCTTCCCACCGGTCCCCAGGATGTTGAGCACCGCGGCCCTGCGGTCGTCGTTCAGGGGGTTCTTGTAGCCCTCCGTCACGAAGACGTGCAGTTCGACGTCCGAACCGGAGAGCGCGCGCTGGACCGCCGCCCGTACGCCCGGGCCGGCGTAGTTGAGCATCGCCAGGACGGCGACGCGTTCGTCCTCGGTGCGGGCGCGGACCAGGCCCGTGTCGAGGAAGGCCTTGAGGTTCTCGTCGCCGCCGACGAGCGCGGCCTCCGCTTCCGCGCGTACCGCGCGGCCGCCGAGGTGCCAGGCGTCGAGGACCTGTGCGCGCGCGTCCGTGGGCAGGCCCACTTCGGCCGCGGCGGCGGATTCGGCCCATGTCGAGCCGAGCAGGCTCAGCGTCAGGCCCAGGGCGAGCCCTGATATGCCGGTACCGCGTCGCCGTCTCGAGCGACTTCTGTCAGTCATGCGGAACAACTCCACGTGGTCTCAATTGGGTGCCGTGAATGAGTGGTTCGGGGGTGTGCCGGGGTTACCGGGCTGCGACGATCTGCAGCAGGGTGAAGTCACGGCCCTGGGGGTCGGCGGTCTCGCCGATGTTGTTCCAGGAGTTCTTCTTGAGGTCGTAGGACTGCTCTTCCTCGCCGGTGGCCATGTGGACCTTGACGGCGTAGTCGTTGGCCTTGGCGCCGATGACAGCGGGGATTTCGAGGTCGAGGCGTCCGGTCTTCCCGGTGACCTTGAAGCAGAAGAGGCCGCGTCCGACGGGGTCGGCCTCGTCCATGCCGCGGGCGCGGATCTCGATGAGGCCGGGAGTGCCGCAGGTGGCGAGCGTGATGTGTCCGTCGCCGCTCTTGAGCTTGATGCCGCGTTCCTGGAAGATCCGGGCGGCATCGGGGTACTCGAAGGTCTCCACCGCCAGCGGGGGCAGCGGGGGATCGATGGATACGGCGGGGGCGGGGGTGGCGTTGGCCACGGAGACCCCGCTCTGGACCGCCACACCGAGGGTGATGGCCGTGACGCCCGCGGCGAAGACCGCGGTCGTCCGTGAGAAAAGCTTCATGTCTCTGTTTCCTCGTCAGTGGTGAGGCAGGCCGAACCCGCGCCGTGACCCTGGGGTTCGGGCGCGTCCGAGCACCCGTCGGTGCGGGTGGGTGGTCGTGGGTTCGTGAACGCCCCTGGTGATGCGGGCCCTTGTGCGGAGGTGGGTGCCGTCGGGGTCGAGCCCGACGGGTCGGCGGCCGGTCGTCCACCGAGGTGGGTCGGGGCCGGCGGTGCCCCGGAACAGGTCCGGTGACGAGGCGTCAGTGCGCGGCCTCGTCCCGGGCTGGCACGACCGTATGCCCGAAGCCCGCGTAAATCAACCTCCGTTGATGGTCGCTCATCCAGGATTGATAACTCGGGGTTCGATCGCTAACGTCTCCCTCGGAAGATCGCCGCCACGGGTTCCCGGGGGACACATCCGGCTTGGGGGCCGGAGTGTGTCGGCTCCCGTCGAGTGACCTGTTCCGCAGGCGGTTCGACGCTGCGTCGCGCCGCCCGCGGTGCGGTCCGCGCCTGCCTCACCACCTCCGTTCGCAGGGCATGCGTGTGCCCTCACGCGCCGCCGGACGTCCTATAGATGACGAGGAAACAGAGACATGAAGCTTTTCTCACGGACGACCGCGGTCTTCGCCGCGGGCGTCACGGCCATCACCCTCGGTGTGGCGGTCCAGAGCGGGGTCTCCGTGGCCAACGCCACCCCCGCCCCCGCCGTATCCATCGATCCCCCGCTGCCCCCGCTGGCGGTGGAGACCTTCGAGTACCCCGATGCCGCCCGGATCTTCCAGGAACGCGGCATCAAGCTCAAGAGCGGCGACGGACACATCACGCTCGCCACCTGCGGCACTCCCGGCCTCATCGAGATCCGCGCCCGCGGCATGGACGAGGCCGACCCCGTCGGACGCGGCCTCTTCTGCTTCAAGGTCACCGGGAAGACCGGACGCCTCGACCTCGAAATCCCCGCTGTCATCGGCGCCAAGGCCAACGACTACGCCGTCAAGGTCCACATGGCCACCGGCGAGGAAGAGCAGTCCTACGACCTCAAGAAGAACTCCTGGAACAACATCGGCGAGACCGCCGACCCCCAGGGCCGTGACTTCACCCTGCTGCAGATCGTCGCAGCCCGGTAACCCCGGCACACCCCCGAACCACTGGACGACCGTCGACAGGACAGCCGTCGACACCGGACGGGACGGCCTCGCGCACCTTCGAGGCCCGCGCCGGATTCCGGCTGCGCTCGACCACCCGTGCCACCGTCCTCCGACGTGCCCGCGCACCGACCCCTGACTCGCAAGGAAGTTCCTCATGCATGCCCTCCGTCCGCGCACCGCGCAGATGACCTGCCTGCTCGCCACGGCCACCGCGCTCGCCGCGGGGCTGGTGTCGGCCGGACCCGCCGTGGCCCTCCACGGTCCCGAGGCCCCGGCCGGTCAGCACGCGTACACCGTGAAGCTGAACATCGGCGACGAGACGAACAGCCGTGGCTGCACGGGCACGCTCGTCGACGCCTCCTGGGTCCTGACCGCCGCGAGCTGCTTCGGCGCCACGCCGGGCGCCGAGGTCCCGGCCGGGAAGCCGGCCCTCAAGACGGTCGTCACCCTCGGCGACGCGAGGACCGTCGAGGTCAGCGAGCTCGCCCCGCGCGCCGACCGCGACGTTGTGCTTGCCCGCCTGGCCACCCCCGCGACCGGCATCGCGGGCGTCAAGCGCGCCACCACCGCCCCCGCGACCGGGGCCGAGCTGACGGCGGCCGGATTCGGGCGGACCAAGACGGAGTGGGCCCCGGAGAAGCTGCACACCGGCACCTTCACCACCGATTCCAGCACCTCCACCACCCTGGCCGTCACCGGCAAGGGCACCGACGTCCTGTGCAAGGGCGACACCGGCGGACCGCTCCTCAACGCCGCCGGCGAACTCGTCGGCGTCAACTCCCGCTCCTGGCAGGGCGGCTGCCTCGAAGTCCCCGCCACGGAGACCCGTACGGGCGCCGTCTCCGCCCGCACCGACGACCTGGGCGAGTGGATCGACGAGCACCGTTCGCGGACCTCCGGCTGGAAGACGGCCACCGCCGTACAGTCCGGAAACAGCGTCTACCAGGGCATCCGGCTGCCCGACGGTTCCTGGACCGGCTTCACCGACGTCCAGTCCAAGGCGGGGAACCTCGGCGGCATCCGCTCCTCCGCCGTCGTCGGCATGAACGGCGACACCCACGTCCTGGCCATCAGCGGCAGCGGCGATCTGTTCCACACCATCCGCAAGGAGGACGGTACGTGGGGCTCGTTCGGCTACGTCTTCGGCGAGACCGGCGCCCTGGCCAACCTCACCCAGGTGACCGCCGTCAACATCGGCTACGACCTCCACGTCGTCGCCGTCGCCGACGGCAAGGTCTTCCACACCGTCCGCAATGCCTCCGGACACTGGACCCGCTTCGGTGACGTGGCGGGCGTCGCCGGACCGATCGGCAAGGTCACGACCGCGGCCGTGACCAGCGCGGGCGGACAGATCCAGGTCACCGCCGTCAGCGGCGGCAAGGCCTACCACACCGTCCGCAACACCACCGGCCACTGGGTCGGATGGGGCGACGTCGCCGGCGTCCTCGGCTCCACCGGCCCCGTCACCGGGGTCACCATGGCCGGCACCGGCGGCGACGCGCAGATCGTCCTCGCCACCGACAACGGCACCCGCCAGTACCACGCCATCCGCTATGCCGACGGCTCCTGGTCGCCCCTCGGTGACCTGAAGCCCATCCTCGGCACCGTCACCGCCAAGTCCGTGGCCGCGGCCTCCGTCAACGGCGAGTTCCAGCTGGCCGTCACCACGGCCGACGACAAGGCGCTGCACACCATCCGTCACGCCGACCGCACCTGGGACACCCCCGTCACGGTCCCCCTCCAGGGTCTGCCGGCCGCCCCGGGCAGCCTCGCCATCACCGCCACCTGGACCCCGTGACGGCAGGGCGGGCGGCTTGACCGCCCGCCACGCCTCACCTCCGGGTGGCATCCCCCGGCACGCGCGTTGCCCGGTGTCCGTGGAGCCCTCCGGCTCGGCGGACACCGGCGCGCCACCGCAGAGCGTACTTCGCGAAGGAAAACCCCATGTCTGAGATCCGCCCCCGAGCGGTGCGCATGACCTGCCTGCTCGTCACCGCCACCGCCGTCGCCGCGAGCCTGGTCTCGGCCGGCTCCGCCCAGGCCCTCGTGGGCCCCGAATCCGGTGCCGGCACGCACGCCTACGCCGCGATGCTGAGCGTCGGCGACGAGCCCGGCAGCCGTGCCTGCACCGCCACGCTGGTGAGCGCGCGCTGGGTCCTGACCGCCGCGTCCTGCCTGGCCGCCACGCCCGGTGAGGCCGTCAAGGCCGGGGAGCCCGCCGCGCGGACCACCGCCACCTTCGCCGGGGGCCAGACCCGCCGGATCGTGGAGGTCTCCGCGAGCGCCGCCGACCGCGATCTGGTCCTGGCCCGCCTGGCCTCCCCCGTCACCGACATCGCCCCCGTCAAGCGGGCCACCGGCGCTCCGGCGATCGGGGCCGAGCTGACGGCGGCGGGGTTTGGGCGGACGAAGACGGAGTGGGTCCCGGAGAAGCTGCACACCGGCACCTTCACCACCGATTCCAGCACCTCCACCACCCTGGCCGTCACCGGCAAGGGCACCGACGTCCTGTGCAAGGGCGACACCGGCGGACCGCTCCTCAACGCCGCCGGCGAACTCGTCGCCATCAACTCCCGCTCCTGGCAGGGCGGCTGCCTGGGCGAGACGGAGACCCGTACGGGAGCGGTCTCCGCCCGCACCGACAACGTCGGCCAGTGGATCGACCAGGTCGTCGCCCCGCGCAACGGAGGTCAGGTCACCCTGCTCGCCGGGGGCGGCGGGACGATGTGGTCGCAGTCCGGGGACCTCGGCTACGGCGAGTTCGGGTCGTCCTGGGGGAAGGTGGACGGGCTTGACGTCTCCCGGGTGAGCACGGTCCGCCACGGCGACGTGATCCGCGCGTACGCCATCGCAGGCGGCCGGGTCTACGGCCAGGACTTCGAGACCGGTACCGGCAGGTGGTCGGGCTGGGGCGAGGTCCCGGGCGGCGCCGCGGGCGCCAAGGACGTCACCGCCGCGCTCGTCGGCGACACCGTCCACGTACTGATCGTCGGCTCGGAGGGCAACCTGTACGCCCAGGCCGCCGACTACCGGGCCGGACGCTGGAACGACACCTGGTCCGCCGTCGGGGCCACCGGGCTCTCCCACATCACCAGCGCCGTCTCCGGCACGACGGTTCGGGTCCAGGGCATCGGGGGCGGCGAGGTCTACGGCCGCGACTTCGACACCCGGACCGGCAAGTGGACCGCGTGGGGCGCCGTCCCGGGCGGCGCCGGCGGCGCCGTGGACATCGCTTCCAGCACCATCGGCAACAACGTCCACGTGCAGATCATCGGCTCCGACGGCGCGATCTGGACCCAGTTCGGCGACTACGACGCCGGCCGCTGGAACGAGACGTGGCGCAAGGTGGGCGGCTCCGACCTCACGCGCATCACCAGCGTCCCGTCCGGGGAATCCGTCGAGCTCTACGCCGTCGGCGCCGGTGGAAGGATCACCAACGCGGCGCTGAACGCGGCCACCGACGACTGGAGCGCGTTCGAGGAGATCCAGGGCAGCCTCTCCGGCGCCGCGGACGTGAGCGCCGCCGTCTCCGTCGCGCCATCCGCGGTGACGCTGGGCGCGGCCGCGGGCAGCACGATGTTCGCCCAGAGCGGCAACCTGGCCACCGGAGCCTTCGGCGCCCGGTGGAACGACATCGGCGGCGCGCCGATCACCTCGCTCACCGGCGTCGCCCACGGCGCCATCGTCCGCTACGTCGGTGTCGCGGGCGGCAAGGTCTACGACCGTGAGTACGACCCGCGGACCGGCACCTGGGCCGACTGGTACGAGATCCCCGGCGGCGCGGGCGGCGTCAAGGACGTGTCCGCCAGCATGATCGACAACGTCCTGTACGTGCAGATCATCGGCTCCGGCGGCGACCTCCACACCCAGGTCGGCAACTACAACACCGGGCGCTGGAACGACACCTGGACCCCGGTGAGCGGTGTCACCGGCCTGACCCGGCTCACCAGTGTGAAGGCGGGCCGGTTCGTCCGCCTCTACGGGATCGCGGGCGGCAAGGCCTACGGGCGCGACCTCGACACCCGCAACGGCACCTGGACCGTCTGGGGCGAGATCCCCGGCTCCCTCGCCGACGCCAAGGACATCGCGGCCGCGCGCGTCGGGGAGACCGTCCAGGTCCAGGCCGTCGGCTCCGACGGAGCCCTGTACAACCAGAGCGCCGACTACCTCGCCGGGATGTGGAAGCCGTCCTGGACCCGGATCGGCGGCAGCGGTCTGACCCGCGTCACCAGCGTCTCCGCCGCCGGCAACGTCCACGTCTACGCCACCGGAACCGACGGCGCGGTCCGGAATGTCACCCTCGAAGCCGTGACGGGCGGCTGGGCCTCCTGGCGCGAGGTCCCGGGCGCCCTCACCGGCCCCGCCGACCTCGCCGCCGTCACGACCAGGTAGCACCCCGTACCGCCGGCCCCGCCCCTCATCAGGTCCCGTCCTGATGAGGGACGGGGCCCGTCGCGTTGTACCCGGCCGTGCAGCGGGCCGATTTCCCTCATCCGTGGTTGATGACGTCAAGCTGCAGTCGTTAAAGTTTGACGTTCAAGTACGCCTTGGCCGAGGAGCCGGTACAGTGAGTCGGGGAGCAGGGATGAGTGACAGGTTCACCGCGGACCCCGCCGGGACGGCTCGCCGCATCACCTCCCTGCTCGAGCGGGCCGGGCTCGAGCCCGAGGACGTGCTCCGCGTGGAGGGCGAGGGCGGGCTCGCCTACGCCTCCGGGCTGGCCGAGGAGGAGGTGCGGGGGCTGCTGCGCGGCGAGTTGCCGCAGAGCGACGACGGCGGCGCGGACCCGGTCGAGGAGCGGCACAGCCGGGTGGTCGCCCGGATCGTCTTCCTGCGCCGCACCCGGCTCCGGACCGCCCCCGACGGCCAGCGGCGCACCCACTCGCTGGCGGAGATCGCGGCGGGCGCGGGGACGAGTGCCCAGTGGCTCGACAAGATGATCAAGACGGGGAAGGCGCCCAACCTCGATCACGCGGCCGGCATCGCGCGCTTCTTCGGCGAGAGCATCGAATTCCTGGTCGCTCCCCCCGCCGAGGCGCTCGACCGGGTGCTCCAGCTGATCCACAAGGACCTGCTGGAGCGCACCGTCGCCCGCCAGGACGAGGACATCCAGCGCCTCAGGGACTCCGGCCCCTCCGGTTCCCCCGGTGCCGATCTCGGCGTCGTCGGCTACGCCGCGCGTGCACTCGCCGATGTGCCGGACGACACCGCGCAGCCCATCATCGCGCTCATCGAGTCCATCGCCCGCCGTTCGCGCGAGGAGCGCGCCAGGGAGGGCGGCGCCTGAGACGCCCACCAGCCGGGCGTTCCGGCCCCGTGCAGTCCGCGCCCCCGCCCCGCGGTCGTCCGCCGCGCGCCCTGCACCCGCGCCGGTAAAACGGCCTCTGGCCAGGCACGATGGGGGTCCGGCACAGTTGCTAGCGCGCACGTGAGTGGATACTGTCGCGGACGGGCGAGGGCCGGTCCTCAGGGGCGGTCCGTCTCGGACGCCGAGCGGCAGTCACTGACCAGGTGCCGCACGCGCGTTCAAGAGTTCGTTGAGCGGTGCACCGGCTTGGGGGGCGTGTCCGGGTGGGGGGAGACATATGGGGCGCGATAGGCGTATCCCGGAAGATGAAGCGTCATCGCGACGATCTGTTCGCCGGGACGGCGCGCCCGGCCGGGCAGGAACCGCACGAGTTGCTGCGGGCGATCTGCGCCTACGTGACCGAGAGCGGCGGGCGTGAGGTCCGGCTGATGCTGGAGCCGTTCCCGCCCGACACGGTCAGTGGGCTCTGGCTCGACCTGGGCGACCACGAGGTGATCGCGGTGGAGAAGAACACTCTGCCGTTCCATCAGATGGTGATCCTCGGGCACGAGTTGTGGCATCGCAAGGAGGGCCGTTGCGGGAAGTCCGGCAGCCCGGCCGGCGGGGCCGCGGCCGCCCGCATGCTCGGGGACGGGTGGACCCTCGCCGAGGCGTGCGCGCACGTCGCGGCGCGCACCGACCACAGCGTCGCCGAGGAGCGGCGTGCGGAGGAGTTCGGCCGTCTGCTGGCGGCGAAGTTCCGGCCTTTCCTGATCGGCGCGCGCGGCGGCACGTCCCAGGGCGACGCGGCGGGCCGCATCTGGGCCTCCCTGGCGGGCTGATGGCGCCGGACGGAGTCGACTACTACGTTCCCGCCGCCGCGTTGGGTGCCGCCCTGCTGGCGAGGCTGCCCGGGCTCATGCGCGGCCGGCCCAGCCCGACGGTCCTGACGGTGAACGCCCTGTTGTTCCTGCCCTGTGTGGGTTTCATCCTGTCCGCCCCGCCCACCGTCACCGCCGTCAACCGGTTCACCGGCATCAGCAATCTGTCGGCCCTCCTCGTCCACTGCGTCATGACCGCCTACGCGTGCGTGACCCTGGTGCTGCTGAGCTACTGGAAGGCGAAACCGGAGGACGAGGCCCGTACGCGTCGGCAGGTGCGGGCCTGGTGGACCGGCTGCTGCGCCGTGGTCGCGGCGCTGGTGGTCCTCTTCGCTCTGGGCGACGTCCCGGTGGAGCAGCCGCGGAACTTCGACACGTACTACGCCACGACCCCGTACATCAGCGGGATGCTCGTGCTCTACCTGGTCGCGTACGTCGTGGCCGGCGTGGCCATGGCCCTCGTGTGCGGGGACTGGATGCTGGAGATCGGCGGAAGGGCAGGGCGCGGGGCGAGGACGACGGTCGACCGGTTCCTGTGGATCGGGCTGCTCGTCCTGGTGACCGGGGCGGTGGGCAACATCGTCTTCGGCTCGTTCAAGCTGACCGCCATCGCCGCCCGTTGGGCGGGCCGGGACTGGGACGCCCTGAACGAGAGCCTGTCCCCCTTCATGACGGTGTGCGGGATGGTGGTCGGCCTCGGGCTCCTGGTGCCGGTGTACGGCCCCGGGGTGGTCGACCGCGTGTGGCGTCCTCTGCTCGCCGTCAGCGCCCTGCGGCCCCTGTGGCGACTGACCCGCCGCTCGCGGCCCACCGCCGGGAACGGGGCGTTCCCCTCCCCGCCCTGGTACGCCGGACCCGAACAGGTCCTGCTCTACCGGATGACCGCCATCCACGACTGGATGCTCGACCTGTGTGCCTACTGCACGGACGAGATCCGCGAGCAGTCCTACCGGCGGGCGAAGGGGGCCGGGGCGCCGGAACGCGAAGCCGTAGCCATCGGGCTCGCGGCCATGTACGTGGCGGCGGCCGAAGCCCGCGCCCGTGAGTCGTCGCCCTCGGCGGAGCGATGCGTGCCCGCGATGGTCGCCGTGTGCTCGGCGGAGCGGGAGGACCGTGACCTCCTGGTCTCGATCTCCCGCGCCCTGGCGGCACACTCCGCGGACGATGGCGGTCGGCCGGTGTCCGCGGTCGGCCGGTGAGAGTGGTCGGCTTGAATCCGGGGCGAGGGCGGCCCCTGGAGGACCGGCTCCGGCTCTGAACGGGCGCGCGCGACGGCGCGTCAGGCCAGCGGCTTCGCGAAGCAGCGGCTGTTGGGGTAGTCGCGGTAGTGGCCGAACTTCGTGCAGGGTTCGTAGCCGCTGGAGGTGTAGAGGGCTATGGCCTCCGGCTGGGCCGTGCCCGTCTCCAGGACCATGCGGATGCGGCCGGCCGCGCGGGCGTCGGATTCGAGGGTGGCGAGGACGCGGCGGGCCAGGCCCAGGCCGCGGGCCTCGGGGACCACGTACATGCGCTTCAGTTCGGCGTCGCCGTCCGCGTAGCCCTCGTCGTTCCGGTCCTGGGTGCGCCAGCCGCCCGTGGCGACCGGGCGGCCCTGCTCGTCGTAGGCGAGGAGGTACAGGCCGAGCGGGGGGACGAACATCGCGGCGTCCAGCGGTGTGACGTCGCCCTCGTCGCCGTAGCGGGCGGCGTATTCGAGCTGCACCGCGTCGTTGAGTTTGACGGCGTCGGGGTGGTCGAAGGGCGTGGGCTGGATGTTCATGCGAAATATCGTACATGTATGCAGAGCTGAGGTGTCGGTATTCTCCCGGGATGCTCACTGTCACGTCCGTCAATGTCAATGGTCTCCGCGCCGCCGCCAAGAAGGGCTTCGTCGAGTGGCTGGCCGGCACCTCCGCCGACGCCGTCTGCCTGCAGGAGGTGCGTGCCGAGGAGGCGCAGCTGCCGGAGGAGGTGCGCAGCCCCGAGGGCTGGTTCACCGCCCACGCGCCCGCCGCCGCCAAGGGCCGCGCCGGAGTCTCCCTCTACACCCGCCGCGAGCCCGACGCCGTGCGTGTCGGCTTCGGGTCGAGCGAGTTCGACGTCAGCGGGCGGTACATCGAGGCCGACCTGCCCGGCGTGACCGTCGCCAGCCTCTACCTGCCCTCCGGCGAGGTCGGCACCGAGCGCCAGGACGAGAAGTACCGGTTCATGGGCGAGTTCCTGCCCTATCTGAAGGAGCTCAGGACCCGGGCCGCCGCCGACGGGCGCGAAGTCGTCGTCTGTGGCGACTGGAACATCGCCCACCGCGAGGCCGACCTCAAGAACTGGAAGGCCAACAAGAAGAACGCCGGCTTCCTGCCCGAGGAGCGGGAGTGGCTCGGGCGCGTCTTCGAGGACGGCGACGGCGGGTACGTGGACGTCGTGCGGGCCCTCCATCCCGAGCAGGAGGGGCCCTACTCCTGGTGGTCCTACCGCGGCCGCGCCTTCGACAACGACAGCGGCTGGCGCATCGACTACCAGGTCGCCACCCCCGGCCTCGCCGCCAAGGCCGTCAAGGCCTACGTCGAGCGCGCCGCCACCCACGCCGAGCGGTGGAGCGACCACGCCCCCGTGACCGCGGTCTACGAGCTCTAGGGGCTTCCCCCTCCGACTTTCCCGCTCGGGATGCCGTGCGGGAAACGTCAGGGGGTGTCGCGCAGGCGCCTGTCGAGCGCCATCGACAGCTCCGCCTCGACGACGCTCTTCGCGAGCGGGCGCAGGCGCCGGACGTCGTCCTCGGCGGCGTGGGCGCGCAGCAGGTCGGTGAAGAGCTCCGCGAGGGCGTCGGCGTGTTCGCGGACGCGGGCGCCGGCCTCGAGGACCTCGGCGAGCGGGACGCCCTCCCGGACGAGGGCGGCGGAGACGTCGAGCAGGCGGCGGCTGATGTGGATGATCTCCTCGCCGTCCGTGACGAGGTAGCCGAGGTCGAGGGCGGCCGCGAGGTTCTCGGGGGTGACCTCGCCGGCGAAGTGGTCGGCGAGCTCCTCGGGGGTGAGGCGGACGGGCTCCTCCTCGGTGGGGGAGCCGAGCGCGAGCATCTCGCGGACGTTCCGGCCGCTCTCGAAGGCGCTGGTCAGGTCGGCGATGCCGTTGAGGGTGTGGCCGCGCTCCAGGAGGGCGGCGATGGTGCGCAGCCGGGCGAGGTGGTGCTCGTCGTACCAGGCGATCCGGCCCTCGCGGCGGGGCGGCGGGATCAGTCCGCGCTCGCGGTAGAAGCGGAGGGTGCGCACGGTGATGCCGGCGGCCGTCGCCAGCTCCTCCATGCGGTACTCGCGTACGCCGCCGGGGCCCGGTCCTTCGACTGATCCTTCTTCCACGCACGCCAGCCTATGTTGTACCGCCGGTAACTTTCCCTCGCCGTACCCCTACCGCTCGGTTTGGAGCTGCTCTACAGTCCCGACTGTGCCAGTGATTGCTGGCGTGATCTGCTGGGCGCGCGGGAGGCGGCATGGCGAAGCACGAGCACGTACGGGTGGCGGTGATCGGATCGGGATTCGGTGGCCTCGGCGCCGCCGTCCGGCTGCGTCGCGAGGGAATCACCGACTTCGTCGTCCTGGAGCGGGCCGACTCCGTGGGCGGCACATGGCGCGACAACAGCTACCCCGGCTGTGCCTGCGACGTGCCCTCGCACCTCTACTCCTTCTCCTTCGCGCCCAATCCCGACTGGCCGCGGACCTTCTCCGGACAGCGCCACATCCGCGCCTATCTGGAGCATGTCACGGACACCTTCGGGATCCGCCCCCACCTGCGCCTCGGCCACGAGGTGCTGCGGATGGAGTGGGACGCCGAGGCGCTGCGCTGGGAGATCGAGACCGGCCGTGGCCGCTTCAGTGCCGACGTCGTCGTCTCCGCCACCGGGCCGCTCTCCGACCCCAAGATCCCCGACATCCCCGGGCTCGCCGACTTTCCCGGCAAGGTCTTCCACTCCGCCCGCTGGGACCACGACTACGACCTCACCGGCAAGCGCGTCGCCATGATCGGCACCGGCGCCTCCGCCATCCAGATCGTGCCCGCGATCCAGCCCCTGGTCGGGAAGCTGACGCTCTTCCAGCGCACGCCCCCGTGGGTCATGCGCCGCATGGACCGGGCGATCAGCGGCCCCGAGCGGTGGCTGCACCGCGCCGTGCCCGTCACCGGCACCCTCCGCCGCGGCCTGCTCTGGGGCATCCGCGAACTCCAGGTCGGCGCCTTCACCAAGCACCCGAACGAACTCGGACTCATCGAGAAGCTCGCCAAGGCCAACATCGCCAAGGCCGTCAAGGACCCGGCGCTGCGGGCCAAGCTGACGCCCTCGTACCGCATCGGCTGCAAGCGCATCCTGCTCTCCAGCACGTACTACCCGGCGGTCGCCCAGCCCAACGTCGACGTCGTCGCCTCCGGACTGCGCGAGGTCCGCGGCTCGACCGTCGTCGCCGCCGACGGCACCGAGACCGAGGTCGACGCGATCGTCTTCGGCACCGGCTTCCACGTCACCGACATGCCCATCGCCGAGCGGGTCGTCGGCGCCGAGGGGAAGACCCTCGCCGAGACCTGGAAGGGCGGCATGGAGGCGCTGCGCGGCGCCACCGCCGCCGGCTTCCCCAACTTCATGACCGTCATCGGCCCCAACACCGGCCTCGGGAACTCCTCGATGATCCTGATGATCGAGTCCCAGCTGAACTACATGGCCGACTACCTGCGCCAGCTCACCCTCCTCACCTCCTCCGGGCGCGGCGGGCGCGCCGCCCTCGCCGTCCGCCCCTCCGCCGTCGGCGTCTGGAACCGCAAGGTCCAGGCCCGGATGGAGCGGACCGTCTGGAAGGCGGGCGGCTGCGAGAGCTGGTACCTCGACGCCAACGGCCGCAACACCACGCTGTGGCCGGGCACGACGGGCGAGTTCCGCAAGGAGACCCGGCAGGTCGACCTCTCCGAGTACGAGGTGGTCCGCGCGGCGGAGCCCGCCCCGGCGGCGAAGAGCCGCGCCGCCTCCCGCAAGAAGGAGACCGCCCAGTGAGCTCACACCTCATGTCGCTGCCCACGCCCCGCGAGGTCACCGCCCTCTCCGCCGACGGCTCCGCCATCCACGTCGAGGTGTACGGCCCCGAGGGCGCGCCCGCGGTCGTCCTCGCCCACGGCTGGACCTGCTCGACCGCCTTCTGGGCCGAGCAGATCCGGGCGCTCGCCGCCGACCACCGGGTCATCGCCTACGACCAGCGCGGCCACGGAAGGTCCCCCGTGCCCGCTCCCGGCGGCTACTCCACGACGGCGCTCGCCGACGACCTGGAGGCGGTGCTCGCGGCCACCCTCGGCCCCGGCGAGCGGGCCGTCCTCGCCGGCCACTCCATGGGCGGCATGACGCTCATGGCCGCCGCCGGACGCCCCGGCTTCCGGCAGCACGCCGCCGCCGTCCTCCTCTGCTCCACCGGGCCCTCCCGGCTGACCGCCGAGGCCACCGTCGTACCGCTCAGGCCCGGCGGTCTGCGCAGCCGGCTGACCAGGGCCGTCCTCGGCGCGAAGGCGCCGCTCGGCCCGGTCAACGCCGTCTCGAAGAAGGTCCTCAAGTACGCGACGATGGGACCGGGCTCGGCGCCCGACCGCGTCGAGGCCTGCGCCCGGATCGTGCACGCCTGCCCGCGCGGGGCCCGCTACGGCTGGTCGCAGGTCCTCGCCGGCCTCGACCTCGAAGCCGGACTGCGGGAGCTGCGGCTGCCGGTGGCCGTCCTCGTCGGCACCGCCGACCGGCTCACCCCGGCCGTCCACTCCCGCGCGATGGCGGACGCGCTGCCGCACTGCACGGGCCTCGTCCAGCTGGCCGGCATGGGCCACATGACGCCGGTGGAGGCCCCCGAGGCCGTCACCGCGCAGATCCGCGAACTGACCCTCACGTACCTGGGCGTGAAGTCCGGGGACCAGGAGAAGCAGAAGGAGCAGGCATGAGCAGGGTGAGCCTGGAAGGACAGGTCGCGGTCGTCACCGGAGGGGCACGGGGCGTCGGTGAACTCCTCGCCCGCAAGCTCTCCGCGCGCGGCGCGAAGATCGCGCTCGTCGGCCTGGAGCCCGAGCAGCTCAAGGAGGTCGCGGGACGGCTGCACACCGAGGCCGACTGGTGGCACGCCGACGTCACCGACCACGAGGCCATGGCGAAGGTCGCGGCCGAGGTCAAGGAGCGGTTCGGCAAGGTCGACATCGTCGTCGCCAACGCCGGTGTCGCGGCGGGCGGTCCCTTCGTCGAGTCCGACCCCGACGCCTGGCGGCGGGTCATCGAGGTCAACCTGATCGGCGGCGCCGTGACGGGCCGGGCGTTCCTGCCCGTCCTCATGGAGTCCCGTGGGTACTTCCTCCAGATCGCCTCGCTCGCGGCGCTCACCCCGGCCCCGATGATGACGGCGTACTGCGCCTCCAAGTCGGGCGTCGAGGCCTTCGCGCACAGCCTGCGCGCCGAGGTCGCCTACAAGGGCGTGCGGGTCGGCGTCGGCTATCTGTCCTGGACCGACACCGACATGGTGCGGGGCGCCGACCAGGACGACGTGATGCGCGAGCTCCGCTCCCGGCTGCCGTGGCCCGCGAACCGCACGTACCCCCTCGGCCCGGCCGTCGACCGGATCGTCGCGGGCATCGAGCGGCGCTCCTCCCACGTGTACGCGCAGTGGTGGCTGCGCGGGATGCAGTCGGTCCGGGGCTATCTCCCCGGGATGATCGCGACAGTCGGGCAGCGGGAGATGCGGCGCTTCGAGCCCCGTCTCGGCTCCGTCTCCAAGGGGCTCGTGGGTGCGGGCGGCGCGGCCGACGAGCAGGCGCGCGCGGGAGGCACAGCCCGTCGGTGACAGGGCGTATCTGATCGAAATGCGTGGAATGTTCGCCCGTGCAAGGCTGGTCGCGACCCCAGGGGCGCGACGCCCCGGGGTCTCCCTCACACCCTTCTAGGAGTGAACCTTCATGGGTAAGCGAGACCAGTTCAGCGACAAGCCGGAGCAGCTCCAGGAGCAGGCCAGGCAGGCCAAGCAGGCCATGGGCAAGGCGAGGGACGAGGCGTCCGAGCGCGCCTCCCAGGGCCGTGACCGCTCCGAGGCCGAGACGCGCCGGGCCCAGCAGGAGGCCCAGGACCGGTTCGACCAGGACTACGACGCCTGACGCCCGCTCCGCGAAGGCGCACCCGGGACGCCGGGTGCGCCTTCACGCGTTCCCGGGGAGGTGCGGGGCGGGCTGGGCACGCTCGGGGTGATCGAGAAGGTCCGGTCGAGGAGGACGCTCTCGGCGCGGTCCTGGAGGCGGCGCGCGAGCGGCTTGAGGTCGGCCGTCCGGGCGGACGGGAGCGACAGTGCCAGGGCGGCGGCCGAGGAGCCGACCGTGATGGGGACGGCGGCGCAGACGGAGCCGAGGGCGTACTCCTCGTACTCCAGGAAGGGCGTTCCGCGCCGCTGGGAGGCGAGGCGCCGCTCGATGGCGGTGCGGCCGGCCACGGTGTGCCGGGTGAGCGGGGTCGCGGGGTGCCGGTCGAGGTGGTCGGCGCGCTCCTCGTCGCCGAGCTGGGCGAGCAGCACCTGGCCGGCGGCGTGCGCGTGGCCGGTGAGGCGGAAGTCGGCCCACTCGGTGACGGGCGGGCAGTCGGGGTTGCGGGAGGCGGTCGTGACCCGGATCTCGCCCTCGCGGTAGACGACGAAGTAGACGGCGGCGTCGAGTTCCAGACTGAGTCGGTCGGCCCACTCCTGGGTGGGCAGGCTCTCGGGCGCGGAGGACTGTGGGACGGCGAGGCCGTCCGGGTCCGCGAGCGCGTACCCGTGGCGGTCCTTGGTCACCAGGCCCTCGTGGCAGAGGGTGCGCAGCAGGTGGTACGCGGTGGGAAGCGGCAGGTCGGTGTCGCGCGCGAGCTGTTTGGCGCTGGCGCCGCCGCCCCGGTGGTTGAGGGCGCGCAGGAGGTGGACGGCGCGCTGGACGGACTGGATGAGGGTCTGGCCGGTCGGTGATCGATCGGGCATGCGGGTTCCTGTTCTGCATCTTCTGCATCCTGGACGGCGTGCTCCGCCCGGCGGGTTTCCGCCGTGACCGGCCCCGGGCCGCAGGATATTAGGGCGCCCTATCCCAGGCGAGCGCATACCGTGCCCCCATGCCTGAACTGCAGCGACTGCGCCCCGACCACGCGCCCGCCCTGCTCGCGTTCGAGCGGGACAACCGTGCCTACTTCGCCGCCTCCGTGCCCGACCGCGGGGACGCGTTCTTCGAGGAGTTCGAGGACCGGCACCGGGCGCTCCTCGACGAGCAGGAGACCGGTGCGATCCACTTCCACGTCCTGGTGGCGGAGGACGGGGAGGTGCTCGGCCGCTTCAACCTCGTGGACGCCGCGGACGGGGCGGCCGAGCTCGGCTACCGGGTCGCCGAGAAGGCGGCCGGGCGGGGTGTGGCGACGGCCGGGGTGCGCGAGCTGTGCCGGCTGGCACGGGAGGCGTACGGGCTGACGCGGCTGACCGCCGCCACGACCCTCGACAACGCCGGGTCGAGGACCGTGCTCGGGCGGGTCGGTTTCGGCGCGGTCGGGAGCGTGACGCTGGACGGCGAGCCGGGCACCTCGTACGAACTGGACCTCGGCGCGGCCCGCGCGTAGGCCCCTTCCCCGGGCCCTTCCCCAGGCCCCTTCCCTATGCCTCCGGCCGCGGCGGCAGTTTCGGGCGGGAGCGGTCGGGGACCGCCTCGTAGCCCGGAGGGCTGGCCGCCGGGGTCTCGTCGAGGAGCGAGAGGGCGACGTGCACGGCGTCGTCGAGCTGGGCGTGCCGGCCCTCGGCCCAGTCGAGGGGGGTGCGCAGGACCGCGAGGTCGGGTTCGACGCCGTGGTTCTCCAGGGACCAGCCGTACTCGGGGAACCAGGCCGCGTTCATCGGGACCGTGATCTGGGTGCCGTCGCCGAGCCGGTGGCGGCCCGTCATGCCGACGACCCCGCCCCAGGTGCGCTGGCCGACGACGGGCCCGAGGCCGAGCAGCTTGAAGGCGGCGGTGATCATGTCGCCGTCGGAGGAGGTGGCCTCGTCGGCGAGGGCGACGACGGGGCCGCGCGGGGCGTTCGAGGCGTACGAGACGGGCTGGGCGTTCCGGGTGAGGTCCCAGCCGAGGATCCTGCGGGTGAGCTTCTCTATGACCAGCTCACTGATGTTGCCGCCGGCGTTGCCGCGGACGTCGACGATGAGCGCGGGTCGCGAGACCTCCATGCGCAGGTCGCGGTTGAACTGCGCCCAGCCGGAGCCGCCCATGTCGGGGATGTGGAGGTAGCCGCAGCGGCCGCCGCTGAGCTCCCGGACCACGGCCCGGCGTTTGGCGACCCAGTCCTGGTAGCGCAGCGGCCGTTCGTCGACGAGCGGGACGACGGCGACGCGGCGGGAGCGGCCCTCGCCCTCGGCGGGGGTGAAGGTCAGCTCGACGGTGGTGCCGCCGGTGCCGGAGAACAGCGGGTACGGGCCGGCGACCGGGTCGACGGGTCGGCCGTCGACGTGGGTGAGGACGGCACCCTCGCGGATGCCGGTGCCGGCGAGCGGGGAGCGGGCCTTGGAGTCGGAGGACTCGCCGGGCAGGATCCGCTTCACCGTCCAGCCGGCCTCCCGGGGCACGAGGTTGGCGCCGAGCAGGCCCATGGGCCGCTGGTAGTGCGGCGGGCCCTCGTTGCGGCGGGCGGGGGTGACGTAGGCGTGCGAGGTGCCCAGTTCGCCGACGACCTCGCGGAGCAGGTCGGCGAACTCGTCGGGGGAGGAGACCCGTTCGACGAGAGGCCGGTACTGGTCGAGGACGGCCGGCCAGTCGACGCCGCCCATGCCGGGCTCCCAGAAGTAGGCGCGGACGATCCGGCCGGCCTCGTCGAAGGCCTGGCGCCACTCGGCGCCCGGGTCGACCTCGTGGAGGATGCGCCGCAGGTCCAGGTAGACGGTGGAGTCGCCGTCCCCGGACTCGGTGGCGGGCACGGCCCGCAGCTCGCCCTCGTCGGCGACCACGAGCCGGGTGCCGTCGCCGCTGACCGCGAACCAGTCGAGGTCCTTGGCGAGTTCGGTCTTGCGGGCCTTGGTGATGGTGAAGTGCTCGAGCGAGGGGCGGCCGGAGGTGTCGGCCGGGTTGGCGAAGGTCTCGCCGAGCGCGCCCGAGATGGGCCAGCGCAGCCAGACCAGGCCGCCGCCGCTGACGGGGTGCAGCGCGGAGTACTTGGAGGCGGCGACCGGGATGGGGGTGACCCGGTCGGGGAGCCCCTCGATCTCGACGGTGACCGTGCCGTCGCCGGTGTCCGTCTCGTCGTCGGCGGGGTCGAGGCCGCCGGCCGCCGGGCGCCCGTCGGGCAGCAGCGCGAAGGGGGAGGGCGTCGCGGAGGAGAGCGGTACGAGGTAGGGGCGGCAGCCGAGCGGGAAGGAGAGGTCGCCGGTGTGGACGTCGTACACCGGGTCGAAGCCCCGCCAGGAGAGGAAGGCGAGGTAGCGGCCGTCCCGGGTGAAGACGGGGTTCTCGTCCTCGAAGCGGCCGTTGGTGACGTCGACGACGGTCCGGGCGCCGGGTCCGGAGATGCGGGCCATCTTGATGGAGCGCAGGGAGCGGCCGATGCCGGGGTGGGACCAGGTGAGCCAGGTGCCGTCGGGGGAGAAGGCGAGGTCGCGGACGGGCCCGTTGACGGACCGGATCAGCTCGGTGACCTCGGCCTCCCCGGAGCCGGAGCCTTCCGCGGAGCCCCCGGCGGAGCTTTCCGTGGAGTCCTCCCCGGACCCGTCCCCGGAGCCCTCGGTGCCCGCGGCGGCGGCCGCTTCCTCGGACACGGTGATGAGGAGGAGCCGTCCGTCGTGGGAGGCGATCGCGAGCCGCTCGCCGTCCGGGTCGGAGATGAGCTCCTCGACCCGGCCGAGCCGGCCCGAGGCGAGCCGGCGCGGCGGCCGGTCGCCGCTGGCGCGCGGGAGGTAGGCGATCTCGACGGCGTCCTCGCCCTCGGCGTCGGTGACGTAGGCGACCTGGCCGCCGCTGCCGAGCATCTCGGGGAGCCGGACGCGGACGCCGGGGGTGTCGATGATCGTGCGGGCCGGGCCGTCGCGGTGCGTGAGCCAGTACAGGCTGCCGCGGACGGAGACGGCGCTGGCCCGGCCGGTCTCGTCGACGGAGACCGAGTCGACGTGGTGGGCGGCGGGCACCTGGTAGTGGCGGCGGCCGACGCGCTGCCCGCCGAGCCGGACCTCCAGCTTCCGGGGGCGGGAGTCGGCGGTGAGCGTCTCGACGATCCACAGCTCGCCCGCGCACTGGTAGACGACCCGGCGGCCGTCGGTGGAGGCGTGCCGGGCGTAGAAGGCGTCGTGGTCGGTGTGGCGGCGCAGGTCGGTGCCGTCGGGCAGGCAGGAGTAGAGGTTGCCGATGCCCTCGTGGTCGGAGAGGAAGGCGATCCGGCCGTCGACGGCCATCGCGCAGTCCAGGTGGCCGCCGATGTCGGGCAGCAGCCGCTCGCCGTGCAGCCAGAGGCGTCCGGTGGCGCCGCCGAGGTACCGCTTCCAGGAAGCCGGCTCGTGCGGCGGCTTTCCGGTGAGGAGGAGGGTGCGGCGGTCGCCGCCGTTGCCGGTGGGGTGCCCGCAGACGACGGGGTCGTCGGTGACGGCGATGTCGGAGACCGGGCCCCACGGCATGCGGAGGCCGGGGGAGCCGTCGGTGGGGACGGTGTAGGCCCAGGAGTAGTACGAGAAGGGCTGCCCGTGCGAGGAGACGGCGAGGATGTCGGAGCGGCCGTCCCGGTCGGGGTCCGGCGGGGTCCAGCCGCAGACCCGGGTGTCGGTGGAGCCCCAGTAGGTGAGGCGCCGGGCCGAGCCGCCGTCGATCGGGACGAGATGGATCTCCGGGTCGAGGCTGCGCCAGTTCGTGTACGCGATGTGGCGGCCGTCCGGCGAGAAGCGCGGGTGGCCCACCCGGGTGCGGTCGACGGTCAGCCGCCAGGCCCGGCCGGGGCGATGGCCCTCGGGGACGAGGGGCGCGATCCAGAGATCGTCCTCGGCCGCGAAGCACAGCAGGTCGTCGTGGAGGTGCGGAAACCGGAGATACGCGACGTCGTCACTCACCTGTACATGCTTTCCGCGCGGAGGGGGTGCGGCAACTCGTACGTACATCCGGACTGCGGGGCGCACTGTGGCCCGGGACACGTACGAAACGGTTTCGTTTCGCTGAGGCGGGGGAGTAGTCTCTGTGGTGTACGAAACCGTTTCGTTCGCATCGGCGGAACCCGGAGGCCGGACCATGGCACGCAGCAGGCTCACTCCCGAGCGGGAGTCCGAGTTGTACGCGGCCGTGCTCGACCTCCTCCGTGAGGTCGGCTACGACGCCCTCACCATGGACGCCGTGGCCGCCCGCACCCACTCCAGCAAGGCCACCCTCTACCGCCAGTGGGGGAGCAAGCCGGAGCTGGTCGCCCGGGCGCTGCGCGGGAACAAGCCGGTCGACGTCACCGGGATCGACACCGGCTCGCTGCGCGGCGACATCGAGGCGATGCTCGCCCAGACCGACGACTGCCAGATGGACAAGGACGCCGCGCTGATGCGGGGTCTCGCCCATGCCGCCCACGCCAACCCCGAACTGCACCGGGCCCTGCGCGAGCTGCTCATCGAACCCGAGATGAACAGCCTCGACGAGGTGCTCCGGCGAGCGGTCCGCAGGGGCGAGGTCGACGCCGGCAACCCGGCGCTCAAGCTCGTCCCGCACATGCTGATCGGCGCGTTCATCGCCCGCCCGATGATCGAGGACCAACCGGTCGACCGCGCCTTCCTCAGCGCGTACTTCGACGCCGTCGTGCTCCCCTCACTCGGCGTCTGATCCTCCCCGCAGTACCGCTGGACCCTTTCTCCACCTGACGTCGAACCGCTCACGCCGTCGGGCCGGCTCCCCATGTCCTGTCCCGCCCCACAATGGGAGTACGCCCCCGTGGCCACGTTCCTCTACAAGCTGGGCCGTTCCGCCTTCCGGCGCCGACGGCTCGTCGCCCTCCTCTGGGTGGCGCTCCTGGCGGTCGCCGGTATCGGCGCCGCCACCGCGCCCGCCCCCACGTCCAGTTCCTTCTCGATCCCCGGCACCGAGGCCCAGCGCGCCTTCGACCTGCTCGAAGAGCGCTTCCCGGGCGCCAACGCCGACGGGGCCACGGCCCGCGTCGTCTTCAAGGCCCCCGAGGGCCAGAAGATGACCGACCCGGCCCACAAGGCCGTCGTCGGGGAGACCGTCGCCGCGCTGAAGGCCGGCTCGGACCAGATCGTCTCGGTCACCGACCCGTACGCGGTGAAGGCCGTCTCGCAGGACGGCTCCACCGCCTACGTCTCCGTCTCCTACAAGGTCAGCGGGATGGAGCTGACCGACGAGAGCAAGAAGGCCCTCACCCAGGCCGGCCACAGCGCGCAGGGCAAGGGCCTGACCGTCGAGGTCGGCGGTGACGCCCTCCAGAGCATGCCCGAGCAGGGCGTCAGCGAGGCCATCGGCATCGTCATCGCCGGCATCGTGCTCGTCATCACCTTCGGCTCGCTGGTCGCCGCCGGACTCCCGCTGCTCACCGCCCTCGTCGGCGTCGGCATCGGCGTCTCCTCGATAGCCGCCCTCGCCAACGTCCTCGACCTGGGCTCCACCACCTCGACCCTCGCGATGATGATCGGCCTCGCGGTCGGCATCGACTACGCCCTCTTCATCGTCTCCCGCTACCGCGCGGAGCTCGCCGACGGGCGCGAGAAGGAGGACGCGGCGGGCCACGCGGTCGGCACGGCGGGCTCGGCGGTCGTCTTCGCCGGACTCACCGTCGTCATCGCCCTGGTCGGCCTGGCCGTCGTCAACATCCCGATGCTGACGAAGATGGGCTTCGCCGCCGCCGGCACGGTCGTCATCGCCGTCCTCGTCGGCCTCACCCTCATCCCCGCGATGCTCGGCTTCGCCGGCGACAAGGTCGTCGGCCGCAAGCAGCGCACGGGCACCGCGAAGGAGAGCGACAAGCCCAACGGCGGTACCCGCTGGGCCCGGTTCGTCATCCGCCGCCCCCTGATGGTGCTGCTCGTCGGCGTCATCGGCCTCGGCGCGATCGCCGTGCCCGCCGCCTCCCTGGAGATGGGCCTGCCGGACGACGGCGCCAAGCCCACCTCCACCACCGAGCGCCGGGCGTACGACGCGCTGTCGGACGGCTTCGGCCCCGGTTTCAACGGCCCGCTGCTCGTCGTCGTCGACGGCGACAAGGCCACCGCCGAGAAGGCGGTCTCCACGATCAAGGGCCTCGAAGGCTGGGCCGCCGTCACCCCGGCGACCCCGAACAAGGCCGGCGACGCCGCGATGATCACGGTGGTCCCGAAGGACCGCCCGTCCTCGGTCGCCACCGAGGACCTGGTCCACGACATCCGGGAGTCCACCGGTGACGAGGTCCTCGTCACCGGCGCCACCGCGATGAACATCGACTTCTCGCAGAAGATGAACGACGCGCTCGTGCCCTACCTGGCACTCGTCGTCGGCCTCGCCTTCCTGCTCCTGACGGTGGTCTTCCGGTCGGTCCTGGTGCCGCTCAAGGCGGCCCTCGGCTTCCTGCTCTCGGTCGTCGCGGCCCTCGGCGCGGTCGTCGCGGTCTTCCAGTGGGGCTGGCTCGGCGGCCTCTTCGGGGTCGAGCAGACCGGCCCGATCATGTCGATGATGCCGATCTTCATGGTGGGTGTCGTCTTCGGTCTCGCGATGGACTACGAGGTCTTCCTCGTGACCCGGATGCGGGAGGCGTACGTGCACGGCGAGCGGCCCGGCGAGGCGATCGTGACCGGCTTCCGGCACAGCGCCCGGGTGGTCGTCGCCGCGGCGGTCATCATGATCGCGGTCTTCGCCGGCTTCATCGGCATGGACGACCAGATGATCAAGATGATCGGCTTCGGCCTGGCCGTCGCGGTCCTCTTCGACGCCTTCGTGGTCCGCATGGCGATCGTCCCGGCCGTGCTCGCGCTCCTCGGCCACAAGGCCTGGTGGCTGCCGAAGTGGCTGGACCGGGTCCTGCCGAGCGTGGACGTGGAGGGCGAGGGTCTCGCCGCGTCGACGAGTGAGGGCACGCCCGCGAAGCCGGACCTCGTCAAGGCCTGATCCCCGGGCCCGATTCGTACGTACGCCGTCAGTGTGTCGTCATCGACGTACTGGCGGCGTACGTGTGCCGGAGGAAGCGGAGCAGGGCGGCCGTGTCGAACTGGACGACCTGGACCCCGTCGTCCCGGTGGAACTCGACCACCGTCTGCACCCGGCCGCAGGGCCACACCTCGATGTCGCCGCGGCGGGTGGGCGTGCGCAGTCCGGTCTCCAGGAGCGTGCGCGGGAAGGACCATTCGACGTCGCCGGGGAAGCCGAAGCGGACGGTCGCGGGGGAGAAGTCGGCGTCGTAGCGGAGGGTCACGGGCACGGGCCGGGAGAGCGGGGCGTCGCTGATGATCCGTCCCCTGGCGTGGTCGTCGACTGCGTGATCGTCTGTGTGCTCGTCTACCGCGGCCATCACGCGCTCCTCACGTTTTGTCCTTCTATAAGCCAATGTGTCACTTCTTCCCCGCGTGCGCGCGGGGCATGCGCCGTCCACGCTGTGATCTGTGACCCATGCGCTCTTGCAACTGGTTCGCAGGAAGCTCATCATTCGGGGCGTGCATGTACCTGACGGATTCATCAATGCCCCCGTGTCGGCCGTGGCCGGCGTCGCCGCCGCCGGCGCCGTCGCCGTGAGCCTGCGCGGGGCCCGCCGCGAGCTCGACGAACGCACCGCGCCGCTCGCGGGTCTCGTCGCGGCCTTCATCTTCGCCGTGCAGATGCTGAACTTCCCGGTCGCCACCGGGACCAGCGGACACCTGCTCGGCGGCGCGCTCGCCGCGATACTCGTCGGCCCCTGGACCGGTGTCCTGTGCGTCGCCGTCGTCCTGCTGATGCAGGGCATCCTCTTCGCCGACGGAGGCCTCACCGCCCTCGGCGTGAACATCACCGTCATGGGCGTCGTCACGGTCGTCGTCGCGTACGCGCTCTTCCGCGGCCTCGTCCTCGTCCTGCCGCGCACCCGCCGCTCGGTGACCGCGGCCTCCTTCGTCGCCGCGCTCGTCTCCGTACCGGCGTCGGCCGCCGCCTTCACCCTGCTCTACGCGATCGGCGGCACCACCGACGTACCGATCTCCAAGGTCATGACGGCCATGGTCGGCGTGCACTTCCTCATCGGCATCGGCGAGGGGGTCATCACCATGCTGACCGTCGGCGCGGTCATCGCCGTCCGCCCCGACCTGATCTTCGGCGCCCGGGGCCTGACCGCCCCGCTCAAGCTCCGGGTCGGCGGCGAGCTGGTCGACGCGGCCACCCCGGCGGCCACTCCCGCGGCCGCCCCCGCGGGCTCCCCGAAGAAGCTGTGGATCGGCGGCGTCGTCACCGCGCTCGTCCTCGCCGGCTTCGTCTCCTTCTACGCCTCCGCCAGCCCCGACGGCCTGGAGAAGGTCGCCGCCGACAAGGGCTTCGACGCCAAGGCCGAGGAGCACGCCGCCGCGGACTCGCCGCTCGCCGACTACGGCATCAAGGACGTCGACAACGCCCGCCTCTCCGGCGGCCTGGCCGGCGTCATCGGCGTCGGCGTGACCCTCGCCGTCGGCACGGGCGCCTTCTGGGTGGTCCGCCGCCGCCGCACGAGCCAGGAAGCCGCGGCGGCCTGACGTGGGTGCGGTCTGACATGGGAACCGGTGGGGGTACCTCCCGTGCCGGAGGCCACGGGGGAGCCCACAAGCTCTACCGGCACGCGCACTCGCCGGTGCACGAGCTGCCCCCGCACACCAAGCTCGCCGCCGTCCTCGGCTTCGTCGTGGTCGTCGTCTCGACGCCCCGCGAAGCCGTCTGGGCCTTCGCCGGCTACGCCCTGCTCCTCGCGGTCGTGGCGGCGAAGGCCCGCGTCCCGGCCGGCTTTCTGCTGAAGCGACTGCTCATCGAGGTGCCGTTCGTCGCGTTCGCGTTCCTCATGCCCTTCGTCGTGCCCGGCGAGCAGACCACCGTCCTCGGGGTGTCGTTGAGCGTCCCCGGCCTGTGGGGCGCCTGGAACGTCCTCGCCAAGGGCACCCTCGGCGTCGCCGCCTCCGTGCTCCTCGCCTCCACCACGGAGCTCCGCGCCCTGCTCCTCGGCCTCCAGCGGCTGAAGCTCCCCCCGATGCTCGTCCAGATCGCCTCGTTCATGATCCGGTACGGCGACGTCATCTCCGACGAGATGCGCCGCATGTCCGTCGCCCGCCGCTCGCGCGGCTTCGAGGCGCGGGGCGTCCGCCACTGGGGCATCCTCGCGAAGTCCGCGGGCGCGCTCTTCATCCGCTCGTACGAGCGCGGGGAGCGGGTCCACCTCGCCATGGTCAGCCGCGGCTACACGGGCACCATGCCGGTCCTCGACGACGTGACCGCCACCCGCGCCCAGTGGACGTACGCCGCCGCCCTGCCCCTCACCGCACTCCTGATCTGCCTCCTCGGATGGACGACCTCATGACCTTTCCCCCCTCCCTTGAGGTGTCCGGTCTCGCGTACGCGTACCCCGACGGCCACCAGGCCCTCTTCGGCGTGGACCTGACCGTCGGGCGCGGCGAGCGGGTCGCCCTCCTCGGCCCCAACGGCGCCGGGAAGACCACCCTCGTCCTCCACCTCAACGGCATCCTCACCGGCGGCGCGGGCACGGTCACCGTCGCCGGGCTCCCGGTCGGGAAGAAGCACCTCGCCGAGATCCGGCGCAAGGTCGGCATCGTCTTCCAGGACCCCGACGACCAGCTCTTCATGCCGACCGTCCGCGAGGACGTGGCCTTCGGACCGGCGGCGGCGGGCGTCCGGGGCGCCGAGCTGGAGGCCGTCGTGCGGAAGGCCCTCGACCGGGTCGGCATGGCCGAGTACGCGGACCGGCCGCCGCACCACCTCTCCTTCGGGCAGCGCCGCCGGGTCGCCGTGGCCACCGTCCTCGCCATGGAGCCGGAGATCCTCGTCCTCGACGAGCCGTCCTCCAACCTGGACCCGGCCTCGCGCCGCGAGCTCGCCGACATCCTCCGCTCCCTGGACGTCACCGTCCTCATGGTCACCCACGACCTGCCGTACGCCCTGGAACTCTGCCCGCGCGCGGTGATCCTCAGCGAGGGCGTCATCGCCGCCGACGGGCGGACCGGCGAGATCCTCGCGGACACGGAGCTGATGGCCCGGCACCGCCTGGAGCTGCCGTTCGGCTTTGTACCGAGCTCGGTGGCCTGACCCCCGGGCCCACCCCCGGAATCCACCTTTCCCGGCAGGCGTTGCACCATGGGAGCCGGTCGTACGAAAGGGAGAGTGGGTCGGGTGGACGTCCAGGGCACGGTGGCGGCGGGCTGGGAGCCGGTCAGGGACGCGTTCCTGCGCAATTTCGAGCAGCGCGGCGAGCGCGGGGCGGCCGTCGCCGTCCACCGCGACGGGGTCAAGGTCGTCGACCTGTGGGCGGGTGCCCGAGACGTGGACGGCACGGCCCCGTGGACCGGGTCGACGGCGCAGGTGGTCCGCTCGGCCACGAAGGGTGTCGCCGCCGCCGTCCCCCTGCTCCTGCACCAGCGCGGCCTGCTCGACCTGGACGCCCCCGTCGCCACGTACTGGCCGGAGTTCAAGGCGGCCGGCAAGGACCGCGTGACCGTACGGCAGCTCCTCGCGCACCGGGCCGGGGTCCCCGTCCTGGACCGCCCCCTCACCCTCGCCGAGGCGATCGACCTCCCGACGGCCACTGGCGCGATAGCCGCGCAGGCCCCCGTCTGGGAGCCCGGCACCGCCCACGGCTACCACGCCCACACCTTCAGCTGGCTGCTCTCCGGCCTCGTCCACCGCGTCACCGGGCGCACCATCGGCCGCTGGGTCGCCGAGGAGATCACCGGCCCCCTCGGCCTCGACCTGTGGATCGGGCTGCCGGACGCGGAGGCCCACCGGGTCGGCCGCCTCGGCCCCGTCGAGGAGATCGACCCGCCCGGCGGCGGCGCGCTCAAGCTCCGCCCCAAGCGCTCCGTCAGCGAGGCCTACAAGGACCCGGACTCCCTCACCCGGCGCGCCTTCGGGGTCATCGAGCCCCAGCCCGACGAGAACGACCCCGTCTACCGGGCCGCGGAACTGCCCGGCTCGGCGGGTGTCGCCACCGCCCGCGCGCTCGCCCGCTTCTACGCCGCGACCCTCGGCCCCGTGGACGGCGCCGACCGCCTCTTCGCCCCGGCGACGCTCACCCTGGCCCGTACGGAGGAGTCGGCGGGAGCGGACCGGGTGCTGCTCGTCGGCACCCGCTTCGGGCTCGGCCACATGCTGCACGGACCGGCCTCCCCGCTCCTCGGCCCGTCCTCCTTCGGCCACCCCGGCCGCGGCGGCTCCCTCGGCTTCGCCGACCCGGAGTCCGGGATCGCCTTCGGGTACGTCACCAACGGCATGCGGAAGACGGTCACGGCCGACCCGCGGGCCCAGGCGCTGGTCCGGGCCGTGCGGTCGGTCGTGGACCTGACCTGACCCCCACTTTGAACCTTCTTGACCTGGCTCTGCCCCTTCTTGAACTGACCTGACATTCTGCGCCGTTGACCGGCGGGTCCGGGGGCGCCAGGCCAGTACCGTGTGCGAGCCCACTGACCAATGGGCGGGCACGGGGGGCAGGGGTGAGCGGGATTCCGTCGCGACCGTCGCGACCGGCGAGAACCTTCGGAACGACACGAACACCGAGAACGGCGCAACACCCGGTGCGGGCCGCGGCGCCGACCGACCGCGTGGCGCTGCGGATCGCGAGCAGCCGCCTCTGGGAGATCTACGGCAGCATCGGGCTGCTCGCCGCGCACCGGGGCCTCGTGCCCTGGCCGTACGCGCACTGGGCCAAGGCCGCACGCCGTTCGCTGAGCCGCTCCGAGGTGACCATCCCGGGCTGGCTCGTCCACCTCTTCCGGACCGGCGGCGGGAGCCTTCCGCCGTTCCTCCTCGCCGTCCCGGCCGAGGACGGACCGGACCTGAGCGAGGAGCTCGCGACCCTGGCGACGGTCTGCCCGTCCCGGGTCCGCGCCGAGCTCGAACAGCGCTTCCCGCAGGGCGTGCCCGCCGAGGTCCGCCCGCTGTACGCGGACCCCGCGGCGCGCGTCGCCGAGCTCCGCGCCTTCCTGCCGCGGTACTGGCAGACCGCGCTGGCCCCGTACGCGGCGGCCCTGCGGGCGGCGACGGAGGAGGACGTCCTGCGCCGCGCCCGCACGCTCGCCACCGAGGGGCCGGAGGCGGTGCTGGACGCGGTGGGCGGGATCGCGGTGCCCGGCGGGGTCGCGGTGCCCGGCGTGATGGCCGTGTCGGGCGTCTCCCGACTCGTCCTCGTACCCCTGCTGTTCGGCCGGGGCGCACCCTTCTTCACCTCGGCCCCGGACGGCTCCGAGGCCGCCCTGTCCTACCCGGTCGAAGGGTCCGCCGCCCTCGTCGGGGAAGCGCCGGCCGAGCGGCGCGCCGACGCGCCCGTGCGCGGCGACCGGCTGGAGATCCTCCTCGGCCGCAGCCGGGCCGGTGTCGTCCGGGCCCTCGTGACGCCCACGACCACCTCGGACCTCGCGACGGCCCTCGGCCTCGCCCCGAGCACCGTCTCCCAGCACCTCACGGCGCTGGTGGCCGCGGGCGTGGTGCGCCGGCACAGGGCGGGCGTGCGCGTGCTCTACGAACTGGACCGCCCGGGCGCGGTGCTGCTGAGGCATCTGGACCACACGCGCGGGGCGCCGGCGGTCCGGTGACCGGGCAGTAGGGTCAACTCGCCGTACACGTACACAGGTTGCAACAGGAGAGAACGCATGTCCCAGGAAACGTACGAGAAGCTGGTCGCCCTGCTCGACGAGCGCGGTGCCGCCTACCGGGTGATCGAGCACGCGCCCGAGGGTGCCACCGAGGCGGTCAGCGCCCTGCGGGGGCACGAACTCGCCCAGGCGGCCAAGTGCATCATCGCGATGGTCAAGATCGGCAAGAAGGAGAAGCGGTTCGCGCTGGTCGTCGTCCCCGGTGACCGGCGGATCGACCTCGCGGCCGTGAAGGCGCTGTACGGCGGCACCTACGTGTCCTTCGCGTCCCCCGAGATCGCGGAGGAGCTCGCGGGCTCGGAGAGCGGCACGATCCTGCCGTTCTCCTTCGACGAGCGCCTGGAGCTCTTCGTCGACCCGGACCTCCTGACGCACGAGGAGTTCTACTTCAACGCCGCCCGGCTCGACCGCTCGATCGCCCTCTCCAGCGCGGACTACTGCTCGATCGCGGAGCCGCGCCTGGAGCGCGTCTCGACCGACTGACGCCCGCGCGTCACGCCATGGTGGGCGTCAGCGCGAGCACCATCCCCAGACCGACGAGCACGGTGCCGATGACCTTGTTGAGCACGCTCTGACGCTGCAGCAGGCGGGCCCGCAGGCTCTGGTTGGAGAAGAGGAGCGCGGCCAGGGCGAACCAGACCAGGTGGGCGAACGACATGAAGAGGCCGTAGCCGACCTGCTGGAAGACGGGGGTGTCGGCGCTGACGACCTGGGTGTACGTGCTCAGCACGAACAGCATCGTCTTCGGGTTGAGCGCGTTCGTCAGGAATCCGGTGCGCAGCGCGCCCGCCTTCGAAAGGCCGCCGTCGCCCGACAGATCGATGTCCACCTGGGTCTTGGTGACGAACGTCTTGTACCCGATGTACACGAGATACGCGGCGCCGATCAGTTTCATCGCGGTGAAAAGCATCGGACTCCGGGAAACCAGAAGTCCCACGCCCAGCATCGTGTAGGTGACGTGGACGAGAACACCGAGGGCAATTCCGACGGCGGCGAGAACGCCCGCGGTGCGCCCGTACAGGTAACTGTTGCGGACGGTCATCGCGAAGTCCGCTCCGGGGCTGATGACAGCCAGAACTGTGATGACCGCCACGGCGATGAGCTGACCCATTTGCTGACCCGTTTTCCCGTCTTCTTCTCACTCGTTCACGCGGCGGTGGGGGTGCGGGGGGCCGGCCGTGGCGGACTCGCCGCGGCCGGCGCCCCCTCACCCCCGCCGTACATCAGGGCTTGTGACGGTAGGTCACGACCAGCACGTCGCGCGAGGCCGGGACCGAGGAATCGATCCGCTCGATCGGCGAGACGCCGTGGTAGACCCGCTCGTCGTTGACGAGCGCCAGGTCGAGGGGGTCGGTGAGCTCGAACTTCTCCACCGGCTGCTTGTCCAGGTTGAAGACGGTGCTCTCGCCGCCGGTGGCGTTGGAGCGGCCGATCATCGCCATCAGGACGAAGGTGACGCCGTCGCGGTGGACGCCCTCGGGCGTCGGCAGACCGACCTCCTCGCCGTCGACCTCGATGCGGAACTGGTGGGCCTCGATGTGCCACGCGGAGTACGGGGCGAGCCGGCCGAAGATGTCGCAGCCCAGGGTGACCAGGCTGTTCATCGTGGCGCCGTGCAGCGACGCGTCCTCGAAGGGCTCGTAGTGGCGGGCGACGCCGCCGTTGAGGGTGTTGTAGTCGAGCCCCTGGTAGTGCGGCTGGTGGGCCTCGACGCGGTAGTCGTTGCCGGCGCGGGGCGCGCTGAGCGTGGCGTGCCGGCGGCGGCGGTAGCGCCCGCCGTCCGCCATGTAGCCGTCGAGCGGCATCCGGCCCCAGCTCTCGCGGAAGGCCTCCAGGTCGTCGAGCGCGGTCTCGGACCGCTGGAGGAGAAGCTCCTTGACCTTCTCGCCGGAGCGGAGGTCAAAGCTCCGGGAGGAAAGGGACTCGCATATTTCCTCTACTCCGGACGCGTACGACGAAGACATTGTTCCCCCTGAGTCCAAGTGATCATCGGTCGGAACCGATCGTGGTATTTGCGACGGGGGCATGTCAAAGCCTTTCGGTCGTGGCCGAATTGTCAGGAGTCCGCTTTTCGTGAAGGGAATGTTGCGGCCGTATGACCTGAGGGGTAGGAACCGCCCCATGGAACTTCGACGCGGTGAACTCCCGGCACGTTTCGACGAATACGCGGTACTGATCACGGGCGCGGCGCGCGGCATCGGCGCGGCCACCGCGCGACGGCTCGCGGCCGAGGGCGCGCGGGTGCTGGTCACGGACATCGACGAGGACGAGGCCGCGCGGACCGCCGCCGAGCTGCCCGGGGCGGTGGCCCTGCGCTGCGACGTCGGCGACCGGGACTCGGTGGAGGCGGCCGTCGCGTACGCGGTGGAGACCTTCGGCGGCCTCGACGTCCTCGTCAACAACGCCCTCGCCCCCGTCGCCCCCGACCGCGACCGCTTCGAGGACGAGCCGGACGGGGGCTGGGCGGGCCAGCTCGACGTGACGCTGATGGGCGCGGTCCGCTGCTCCCGGGCGGCGCTGCCGCACCTCGCGGCGGCCGACGGGCGCGGGGCGATCGTCATGATCGGCTCGGTCAACGCCGAGGCGGACTTCGGCAGCCACGCCTACAGCGCGGCCAAGGCGGGCCTCACCTCGCTGACCCGGACGCTGGCGGGCGACGCGGCGCCGCGCGGTGTCCGCGTCAACCAGATCAACCCGGGGACGATCGCGACGACGGGCTGGGTGGGCCGGGAGGCCGACCTCGCCCTCCTGGCGGACCGGGTCTACCCGCTGGGCCGCGTCGGCACGCCGGAGGACGTGGCCGCCGCCGTCGCGTTCCTCGCCTCGCGGGACGCGTCCTGGATCACGGGCACGGTCCTGCGGGTCGACGGCGGCCTGCTGGCGGTGAACACGCACTTCGCGGAGGTCCTGGCGGACTGAGGAGGGCGGCGGCGGAACTTTCCGGACCGGAGACGCAACCCCGGGAGGTGCCACACGTCTGGTGGGTTGAAGGCGCCCTTCACGTCCTGTCCCACCTCCTCACCTGGAGAGCCCCATGAACCGCACCACTCGCCGTCGCCGGATCCTGGGCGCCGTCACCGGCGCCGCGCTGCTCCTGGGCGGCGCCTTCACCGCCCAGGCCGTCGCCGACTCGGGCGAGCAGCCGAAGCCCGCGGCGCCCAAGGCCGTCCCGGCCGAAGAGGCGGCCCCGCAGCCGGCGCCGAAGCCCGCCGTGGTGAAGCCGGGCACGGGCACGGCGCGTCCGGCCCCGGCGGTCAAGCCGGGCACGGCCCGGCCCGCCCCCGCCCCGGCCACGGCCCCTGCCGTGAAGCCGACGCCGGCGCCGGTTCCGGCTCCGGCCGCCGCGAAGCCCGCACCGGCGGCCGAGCAGACGCCCGCCCCCGCTCCCGCCTCGGCCGAGAACGCGCCCCGCGTGATCGCCCCGGGCCCGGCGGGCGCCGGGAAGTAACACGGAGCCCGGAGTCAGGGCGGGCCGGCCCTCCACAGGGCCGGCCCGCCTCCTTCCCCTCCCGCAACGGATCGAGCGAGGCCCATGCAATACGCGATACACGCGGCGCCACCCTGGTGGTCCCGCCTGCTCGCCCGTGTGTCCGGTACCGAGCACCTCGCGGTGGTACGGGAACTCCGCCCCCGCCCCCGGACGTCGCCCTACGCCGACGAGCGGCCGCCCGGCCTGACCGAGCTGTACCGGGCGCGACGGCTCGACATGGTGCGGCTCGCGCTCTTCCTGGTCGACGACCTGCACACCGCCGAGGACGTCGTCCAGGACGCGTTCGCGGCCGTGTGCCGCGCGTACGGCACCTCGCTGGACGGCCTCCGGGACCCGGGGGCGTACCTGCACACCGCCGTGGTCAACGCGGCCCGCTCGGTCCTCCGCCGCCGCCGCACGGCCCGCGGCTACACCCCGCCCCACCAGCCGGCGGGCCCGCCGGTGGACGAGGGCCTCCTCCTCGCGGAGGAACACCGCGCCGTTCTCGACGCACTGGCCCGACTCACCGTCCGCCAGCGTGAGGTACTGGTCCTGCGCTACTGGTCGGAGCTGACCGAGGAGCAGATCGCGCGGACGCTCGGCCTGTCGCGCGGCACGGTGAAGTCCACGGCGAGCCGCGCCCTGGACGCCCTGGAGAAGAGACTGGAGGCGTCCTGATGGCCACCCCGCCCACCGAAGACCGCCACGCCACCACCGAGGCCCGCCTCAGAGCGGCCCTGACGGCCCGCGCGGCCCAGGTCACCCACCACGACCTGCGCCGGGAGCCGCCACCGCGCGGCCGTGCCCGGTCCGTCCGCGGTCTGTACGGCCGGGGCCTCGCCGCGCTCGCCGTGGCCGCGGCCGTGGCGGCGGTGTGCCTCCTGGCCCTGCGCCCCGAGATCCGCCTGGACCCCGCCCCGGTGCAGCCCGCCCGCCCCCCGGCCACCGGCACCGACCGCCCGGCCCCCGACCAGCCCCCGACGCCCCGGCCGGCCGCGGAGACGCCCCGGGTGGTCCCCCCGGCCCCGGCGGACTGACGGGAAGCGCCGCGGCGCTCGAGCGCCCCACGGCACACTGCACAGCGAGGTCCACCCGTCGCCGCCCGCTCCGGCAACTGGCGTGTCTGCGACCGCCTCGGACCGGGAAAGCTGGTGTGGGCGGAGCTTGCCGTGGAGGGGGAGTCGGATGCGTCGTGAGGGAATCGCGGCCGGTCGGGTGGCCGGGCCGTACCACCGGGGGGCTCGGCGGCCGAAACTCTGGGCGTTACGGTCCGACCGGTCCGGGAGCGGCCTGATCACCGAGGCCGAGTGCACCACCTGCCACGACGGTTCGGGCCCGGCGGACGACGGGCGCGGGCCCGCCGTCTGGTGCCTGGCCCACGCCGAGGAGACCGGCCACACCGGCTTCCGCCGCATCAGAACGGACTTCTTCCGAGCCTCCTGCGACGGCGCCTGAGCCGACGGCGCCTGAGCCGAGGGGGGCCTGAGCCGAAGGGGGCCTGAGCCGAGGGGGCCTGCCCGTCTCGTCGCGACTCCCTCAGCCCGCCTGGAGCATCAGGCCGATGCCGAGGACCATCAGGCCCGCCGCCGCGATCCTCGGGCCGCCGAAGCGTTCCTTGAAGAAGAGCGCGCCGATCGCGGCGCCCACGATGATCGAGGACTCGCGGAGCGCGGCGATCGGGGCCAGTGGGGCCTTCGTCTGGGCCCACAGGACGAGGGCGTACGCCGACACCGAGAGCGCCGCGCCCAGCAGACCCCGGGCCGCGTGCGGCCGGAGCTGGGGGAGGAGGGCCGACCGGCGCCGCCACAGGGCGTACGCGGGGATCACGAGGCCCTGGAGGATCATCAGCCACGCGATGTAGCCGAGCGGGGTGCCGGAGGCCCGGACGCCGACGCCGTCGACCACCGTGTAGAGCGCGATCGACAGGCCCGTCGCGCCCGCGGCGGCCAGCGCCGGCCACTGCGGGCGGGCGGCGCCCTTGCCCCGGATGCCCCACAGGGCGAGTCCCGTCAGGCCCGCGCAGGCCACCGCCACCCCGAGCAACTGCCAGCCGCCCGGCACCTCGTGGAGGAAGACCGCCGCGAGGACGGTCACGACGAGCGGGGCCGTACCGCGGGCGATCGGGTACATCTGCCCGAAGTCGCCCAGCGTGAACGAGCGCATGAGCAAGGCGTAGTAGCCGATGTGGAGGACCGCCGAGGCGATCAGGTACGGCCAGGCGCCGGCCGCAGGGAGCGGCACGAAGACGGCCGTGACCAGGCCGAGCAGCGCCCCGCCGCCGGATATCAGCGTGAAGGAGAGCAACTGCTCCTTGATGTGGTGGGCGATCGCGTTCCAGCTCGCGTGCGTGACGGCCGCCACGAGGACCGCGAGGGTGACGAGAGGCGTCACGCCGAGGCCTCGCGTACGTCCACGAGGGTGGCGCCGGCCTGGGCGACCAGGGTCTTCGGGTCGAGGGCGAAGACCGTGTGCGGGGTGCCCGCCGCCGCCCACACCACCTCGTGGCCGAGGACGCCCCGGTCCGCGAGGACCCGGGTCCGGGTGCGGTGCCCGAAGGGCGGGACGCCCCCGATCGCGTACCCCGTCGTCTCCCTGACCACCTTCGCGTCGGCCCGCGTCACCTTCCCGGCGCCCAGCTCCTCCCGTACCCGCTCGACGTCCACCCGCGAGGCGCCGTCCATCAGGACGAGGACCGGCACCCCGTCGGCGGCGAAGATCAGCGACTTCACGATCTCGGCGACCCGGCAGCCGATGGCCTCGGCGGCCTGCTGCGCGGTGCGGGTCTCGTCCGGGAAGCGGCGGACCTCGACGTCGAGGCCCAACTCCTGGAGAGCGGCGGCGAACTGAGGGTGTACGTCAGTGGTCATGGCCCGCACGCTAGCGGTAGCTGTACGGGCCATGCGACCGGGTTCCGGGCGCCGGCGGTCAGCCGGCCTTCAGGACCCTCGCGACCACCGGCCCGGCCGCGTCACTGCCGTGGCCGCCGCTCTGGACGACCGCCGCCGCCGCGAGGTCGCCGGAGTAGCCGGTGAACCAGCTGTTGGACTTGCCCTGGCCGTCGACCTCGGCGGAGCCGGTCTTCGCACCCTTGGGGGAGGCGACCCCCGACATCGAGTCGACAGCGGTGCCGTCCGAGGCCGTCGCCGTCTCGTTCATCATCCGCCGCAGCGCCGCGGCGACCCCGCGCGAGAGCGGCTCGGCCTTGGCGAACTCCCGGCTGTCGAGCTCCTGCGCCACCAGGTACGGCTGGAGGAAGCCGCCGTTCTTCACGGTCGCGGAGAGCGAGGCGACGTTCAGTGCGCTCATCTGGATCCTGCCCTGGCCGATGTACGAGGCCGAGGTCTCGTTCCCCGCGGACTCGGGGACGCTGCCGTCCGCCGCCCGGACGCCCACCTCCCAGACCTGGCCGATGCCGAAGGAGTCGCGGGCGGTGTCGCCGAGGGCGGTGTCCGCGATCTTCTTGTCGCTGAGGACGCTGATCGCCTTGATGAAGGCGGTGTTGCAGGAGCGGCGGAACGCCTTGGCGAGGGTGGCGTTCGGGATGCTGAACCGGTCGAGGTTCTCGAAGGTCTGGCCGCGCGACAGCACGTCCGGAGGACACTCGACCTTGCTGTCGGGCCCGGCCACCACGCCGTTCTGCAGCATCATCGCCGCCGAGACGATCTTCATCGTCGAGCCGGGCGCCTGCTGCCCCTCGAGGGCCGTGTTGAACTCGGTGGCCGGGTTGTTGGCCACCGCCCGTATCGCGCCCGTGGACGGCTCGATCGCCGCCACCGAGGCCTTGCCGTACGCCTTGACCGCCTTCTCGGCCGCCGCCTGCACGCCCGCGTCGATGGTGGTCTTCAGCGTCCCCGCCTTGCCCTTCGACAGGACGAGGAGGGGGATGTCGGTCCCGGACTCGCTGCCCGAGTCGATCCACGTCTCGATGCCGGACGAGCCGCCCGCCTTCGCCCCGTACCGCTTGCGCAGTTCGGCCAGGACCGGCGCGAGCGAGGGGTACTTCTCCGCCGTCAGCTCGACGCCGTTGCGGTCGACGGCCTTCACGGACGCGGCCTTCGCGACGCCCGTACGGATCGTGGCGTCGGCGCCGAGCAGCTTCGGGTGGAGCACGGACGGCGCCCACTTCACCAGCGGCCGGCCCGTCGTCTGGCCCCGGACGACGGTCAGTTCGGAGGCGTACGACCAGGGCTTCGACACGTCCTTGTACGTGATCGTCGCCTTCACCGTGAACGGCACCGTCGTCCCGACCGGCGTCCCCGGCGTGATCTCGGCCTCCGAGATGCTCGCGCCGTCACGGTAGGCCGCCACGGCCGGCTCCGCCGTGACCGGGTCGTTCGTCAGCTGCCCGGCCTTCTCCGGCTCCCCGGCGGCCCAGGCCGCGAGGAACTCCCGTGCGGTGGAAGTCACTTCGTCACCGGTGACGGGCCCGGTCCTCGGCGCGGCGCCGGCGCGGGTCTCGGGGGACGTGTTGCCGCCCGTGATCCCGTTGTAGAGGTTGAGGCCCCCGTATCCGACCCCGCCCGCCACGACGAGGAACACGCCCCCGACTATCGCGGTCTTGGCTCCACTGCGCATGACTGCGCCTCCCCTCCCCAGGTGACCGTCCAGTCAAGCAGCGTCCCTTCGGTGTGTCGAGCAACTATCGGCACATCCGTCACTTGGGCTGTCGTGTACTCGGCAGAGCCGCCGCGTCGTATCCGCTGGGCACCTCCCGTACCTCCTGGAGGAACAGCTGGAAAAGGAGGTGACCGGGGGTCTGCTGCCACTCGCCCTTCCGCTGCGAGGACTTGCCGGGATTGACGCTGAAGTAGCCGTGCTGCTCGGCCTTGATCCCGATGTAGCCGCCGAGGGTGCCCTCGTTTCCGGTCGCCGCCACGCGCTTGGGGTCGTCGCTCCCCGGGGGATACGCGTGGTTGATGTACATCGGCGCGTCCCCCTGGGGCGCCAGCGCGGTGTACAGCGGGTTGAAGAGCAGCTCGTGGGCTCCCGGCTTGAGCGTGAACTCGAGCATCCTGCTGCCGGCTTCCATGTAGTGGTGAGCCTGCTTCTGGTCGCCCAGGTGAGTGCCGACGGGAATGTACTGGTTCTGCGAATCGTGCCAGTCGCCGGCCTTCGCCGCGGGGTTCGCCCTGATCCAGGCCTCGGCCTCGTCCTTCTTGCTCTGGACGCCCTCCGCCCCCTGGGCCCATGCCAGCACCCTGTCCGCCTCTCCGCTGCTCATGCCCCGGTAGAGCTTCATGGACCCGGATGTCGCGGGCTTGGCGTCCAGCTGCAGGAGCAGGGCGCTGGCGATTCCCCCGACGATGGCATCGAGGGACCGCGGCGAAGGCTTCCCGACGTTCTTCATGTTCTTCTTGGCGTTCTGCAGCTGCTTCTTCCCTCCCGCCTGCTCCTCCCAATAGCGCTGGGTGAGCATCTCGTCGGGATCGGCGGGGTACGCGATCCGCTGTACGGACGGCAGGCCCGTCGACGTCTCCGACGCCACGGGAGCAGCAGTCGCCCCGCGACGCTGTACGGCGTGCGCCGCCTCGGGGCGGGCGGCCGCCATCACCCGGTTCGCGGTGGCCTCGGCCTCCCGCTCGAAGCGGTCGGACGGGTCGCTCACGCGGAGCCCGGACCCGTTGTCGGCGCCCGCGACGGGCCCTTGGCGCTGCTGGATGACGTGGGTCAGCTCGTGCGCGAGGGTGTGCTTGTCGGCTCCGCCGGCGCCGATGACGACATGGCTGCCGGAGGTGTAGGCGCGGGCGCCGACCTCGGCGGCGGAGGCCCGGGCGGCGGAGTCGTCGTGGACGCGGACGTCGGAGAAGTCCGCGCCGAGCCGGGCCTCCATGTCGGTGCGGGTGGCCTCGTCCAGCGAACGCCCCGGGGTGCGCAGGACGTCGTGGACGGCGGAGCGCTGCACCGGCTCCGCCTGCTGCCCGTGGCCGCAGCCGGCGCCGTGCCGGTGCTGCTCCTGGGCCCAGGGGTGGCCGGCCTGCCGGAGCATCTGGACGGTCGCCGCGTTGCCCGCGCCGGGCGGCGGAAGCCGGCGGTCCGGCCCCGCCGCGGAGGGCTCCGGCACCCGCCGCGCGACCGCCTTGCCGTCCGGCGCCCGGTCCCGCTCTCCGTCGTTGCTCGTCCTACCGTCGCTCGGGCTCCGCACGGCTACCTCACTCCTGGTCGCGGCCTGGGCTTCCTGGATACCCGGGGGGCGGGCCCCCGCTCCGGGGCGCGCGGGGCAGAGGCGGGGGCAGAGTCGAGGGGCCGAACGGGCAGCGCGGAGGGCGCCGGAATGCCGGGAGGGGGGACCGGACGAGGGTTCCCTTTGACCGCCTCTCGCAGTCGGCGGATGATGGGAACGAGGTCCTCCAGCCGGATCGGTGATTCCTATGCAAGCCGTGATGCGTCGGCGCGCGGCCACCGCAGCAGGGGCCTTCGCCCTCTGCGGAGC
The DNA here is from genome assembly GCF_008642375.1 of Streptomyces venezuelae. NCBI lineage: Bacteria > Bacillati > Actinomycetota > Actinomycetes > Kitasatosporales > Streptomycetaceae > Streptomyces > Streptomyces venezuelae. The sequence continues at coordinate 5,143,676 of NZ_CP029194.1, forward strand.
CCTTGCCGCACCAGCAGCCATCGAGGCGGCCTCGGCCGTGAGCGACACCGGACAAGTGGTCCTCAAGGACCATGTGGACAAGCCGAAGAAGCCGAAGAAGGTCAAGTAGACCGGTTTGCCGGCCGCCTGCGACGGCTGCGGCCGTCTGTGGGCCGTCCAGGAGTCGCAGGGGCCCACCGACAGTCACCGAGAACAACCAAGAGGGCGCGACCAGTGGTCGCGCCCTCTCTGTCATTCCCCTGCTAGATCCACGTGTCGAGCCACATCCGGCCCCGCCATTCGTCTATCGGAATGGGAGTGCCGGTGTAGATGGGCCAGAAATAGATGAAGTTCCAGAGGATCAGCAGCACCAGACAGCCCGCCGCCACCGCGCCGAACGTCCGGCGCCTTTCCGACGATCCGCGTGGGCCGACGATCGCGCCCAGCATCATGGCCACCGCCAGACACAGGAAAGGCACGAAGACGACCGCGTAGAAGAGGAAGATCGTGCGTTCCTGGTAGAGGAACCAGGGGACCCAGCCCGCCGCGACCGCGCAGGCGATCGCGCCCGCGCGCCAGTCGCGGCGGAAGGCCCAGCGCCACAGCACGTACAGGATGGCGAAGCAGGCCGCCCACCACAGGAGCGGGGTGCCGAGGGCCAGGACCTCCTGGGCGCACTTCTCCTTGGCGGTGGCCGGGCAGCCGTTGGTGCCGGGGGCCGGGGACTCGTAGAAGTACGAGACGGGGCGGCCGAGGACGATCCAGGACCAGGGGTTCGACTCGTACGTGTGCGGCGAGGTCAGGCCGACGTGGAAGTTGTACACCTCGGACTCGTAGTGCCAGAGGCTGCGCCACCACTGCGGCATCCACCCCCAGGCCCCGCCGCCGTCGAGCTTGTCCTGCTGGGCCGCCCAGCCGCGGAAGTAGCCCTTGTCGGAGACGATCCAGCCCGTCCAGGTCACCAGGTACGTGGCGATCGCCACCGGTACCACCGACACGAACGCCGGGAGCAGGTCCTTCTTGATCACCGAGAGGTACGGGCGGACGGCGCCGCCCGTGCGTCGGCCGGCCACGTCCCACAGGACCGTCATGAGGCCGAACGCCACCATGACGTACAGGCCGTTCCACTTGGTCGCCGCCGCGAGGCCCAGCATCACACCGGCCGCGATCCGCCACGGCCGCCACCCCATGCGCAGCGTCTCCGCGACCTCCGCGTCGGGCCGCAGCACCCCCTCCGCGTCCTCGGGGAGCGCCGCCGCGAGCCGTTTCCGGTTGCGGTCGCGGTCGACGACCAGGCAGCCGAAGGAGGCGAGCACGAAGAACATCAGCACCTGGTCGAGGAGCGCGGTGCGGCTCATCACGAAGTGCAGGCCGTCGACGGCGAGCAGCAGGCCCGCCAGACAGCCCAGGAAGGTGGAGCGGAAGAGACGGCGGCCGATCCGGCACAGCATCAGGACCGACAGCGTGCCCAGCAGCGCCACCATGAAGCGCCAGCCGAAGGGCTCGAAGCCGAAGAGCTTCTCGCCGACGCCGATGACCCATTTGCCCATCGGGGGGTGGACGACATAGCCGGGGTCCGTCGGCACGAGCACCGCGCCCGGGTCCGTCAGGATCGTCTTGTCGATGTCCTTCGGCCAGGCACCCTCGTACCCCTGGTTGATCAGGGCCCAGGAGTCCTTGGCGTAGTACGTCTCGTCGAATATCACCGCGTGCGGCTTGCCCAGGTTCCAGAACCTCAGCACGCCCGCGACCGCCGTGACCAGGAGCGGACCGCCCCAGGCCATCAGCCGCCACAGCCGTTCGGCCGGGCCGGGCCCGATGCCGAAGAGCGACCACACGCGCGCCGACGGACGGGCGTACGGGGGGTCGAGCCGCTCCCGCAGCCCGATGGGAGCGGCATTTTCGGCGCGGGGCGCGTAGCCGAAGCGCCGCAGCCTCTGCTGCCACGAAGAGGGCTCTGCCACGGGCGCCGCCATGGGGTGCTGGCCCTCCAGGGCCTCGGGTGCGGTACTGGTCACCGCGCCATCGTAGGGAACGCGCCTGTGCGCGTCGCCTGTCCGGGCTGGGAGGATGTCCCGTGTGACAGGAATGCTGGTACTCGCAGGGACCCCCATCGGTGACATCGCGGACGCTCCGCCCCGACTCGCCACCGAACTGGAGAACGCGGACATCGTGGCCGCCGAGGACACCCGGAGGCTGCGCGGCCTGACCCGGGCCCTCGGCATCCACACCTCGGGACGGGTCGTCTCGTACTTCGAGGGCAACGAGTCCGCCCGCACGCCCGAGCTCGTCGAGGCGCTCGTGGGCGGTGCCCGTGTGCTGCTCGTGACGGACGCGGGCATGCCGTCCGTCTCGGACCCCGGCTACCGGCTCGTCGCCGCCGCCGTCGAGCAGGACATCAAGGTCACGGCCGTCCCGGGCCCGTCCGCCGTGCTCACCGCGCTCGCCCTCTCCGGGCTGCCCGTGGACCGCTTCTGCTTCGAGGGCTTCCTCCCCAGGAAGGCGGGGGAGCGCCTGGGCCGGCTCCGCGAGGTCGCGGACGAGCGCCGCACCCTCGTCTACTTCGAGGCCCCGCACCGGCTCGACGACACGCTCGCCGCGATGGCCGAGGTCTTCGGCGCCGAGCGCCGAGCCGCCGTCTGCCGCGAGCTGACCAAGACGTACGAGGAGGTCAAGCGCGGCCCGCTCGCCGAGCTGGCGGCCTGGGCCGCCGAGGGCGTACGCGGCGAGATCACCGTCGTCGTCGAGGGAGCCCCCGAGACCGGCCCCGCCGAACTCGACGCCGAGGAGCTGGTGCGCAGGGTGCAGGTGCGCGAGGAGGCGGGGGAGCGCCGCAAGGAGGCGATCGCCGCGGTCGCGGCCGAGGCGGGGCTGCCCAAGCGCGAGGTGTTCGATGCGGTCGTGGCGGCAAAGAACGCGGCAAAGGGCTGACTGGAAGGGTCCTCGTAAACGTAAAGGACTAACCTGAAAGGCAAAGCCGAACCCGGTGCCGGGACTCTTCGCAGGGCGCTAGGCAAGGGGAGAGCCAAAAGCCTTCCATGGTTCGTCTCCTGCTGATGCGCTCCGGCCCGAAAAGGCGTCCACTGATCAGTGGAGAGGAGCTGGCATGAGCGAGATCACCGGCACCGGCATATCCGTCGCCCATGAGGCGTACGCCTTCGCCTGCATGCGCTGTGGATACGGCTGGGAGCAGGCGTACGACATCGAGCACCACGTCGACGCCGCCGGCCAGGAATTCGTCGTCTACAAGGCCGACGGGGAGCGGGTCCCTTCCCCGCTGTCCAACCCCACCTGCATGAACTGCGGCGGTCACGTCGTCCGGATCATGCGCGCGGGGCAGGTGTCGTCGGTGCTCGACCTGATCGCCGCGACGGAGAAGCACCAGCACGGAGCGAAGGCGACCAAGCCCGTCTCGATGGCCGGGCCGATCGGACAGGAACTGACCGAGGACACCGAGGGACCGGAGACCCCGCCGGTGCCGCACCACCGGCACCTCTCCGACCTCCTGCATCCCTTCCGTAAGCACGAGTAGTCCCGAACAGCACCGAAGGCTCCCTGCGCGCCGGCACTCGTGGCCCTCGTACGATCGGGGCCATGAGTGCCAAGGACGCCCCGCCCCCGCTGCCCGAGCCGCTCCTCGTGGAGGTCGCGGACTCGCACACCCACCTGGACATGCAGTCCGGGACCGTCGAGGAGGCACTGGTCAAGGCCGCCGCCGTCGGCGTGACCACCGTCGTCCAGGTCGGCTGCGACGTGAAGGGTTCCCAGTGGGCCGCCGAGACCGCCGCCGCCCACGCGAACGTGCACGCGGCCGTCGCCCTGCACCCGAACGAGGCGCCCAGGATCGTCCTCGGCGACCCCGACGGCTGGTCCCGGCAGGGTGCCCGCGAGGGCGGCGGGGACGCCGCCCTCGACGACGCGCTCGCCGAGATCGACCGCCTCGCCGCCCTGCCGCACGTCCTCGGCGTCGGCGAGACCGGCCTCGACTTCTTCCGTACGGGCCCCGAGGGCATGGCCGCGCAGGAGCGTTCCTTCCGCGCCCACATCGAGATCGCCAAGCGGCACGGCAAGGCGCTCGTCATCCACGACCGCGAGGCCCACGCCGACGTCCTGCGCGTCCTCGACGAGGAGGGCGCCCCCGAGCGGACCGTCTTCCACTGCTACTCCGGCGACGCCGCCATGGCCGAGATCTGCGCCGCCAAGGGCTACTACATGTCCTTCGCCGGCAACGTCACCTTCAAGAACGCCCAGCCCCTGCGGGACGCGCTCGCCGTCGCCCCGCTGGAGCTCGTCCTCGTCGAGACCGACGCCCCCTACCTCACCCCCGCGCCCTACCGGGGCCGCCCCAACGCCCCGTACCTCATCCCCGTCACCGTCCGGGCGATGGCGGCCGTGCGCGGGATCGGGGAGAACGACCTCGCCGAGGCGATCGCCGTCAACACGGCCCGCGCCTTCGACTATTGAGATCACCGATCCATAACGGTTACGTGTCGTAGCCGGATAGTTCGGGAGAGTGACCGGGGCCGGGGCTAATGTCCCGGCCTCGTGAGTACTTCCCAGGGCAGTCACCGAGCCGGACGGCGAGCGGCGACCCTGCCCGTCCACGAGCAGCCCACCCAAGCGGCGCCGCTCGTCATCCCCGGCACCGGAACCGGCACCGGGACCGGCACCGGAACCGGTCCCGGCGGCGTCCCCGGCCAAGGGGGCTCCCGCACCGGAGCCCGGCGCGCCACCCGCCGCCGCAAGGCCTCCGGCTCCCCCCGCGACGGTCTGCGCCGGCTCGTCCCGCAGGCCCTCGTCGTCGCCTTCCTCGCCGGCGGCACCAGCGCCTTCGTCGCCAACGACAAGGCCGTCCGGCTCTCCGTCGACGGCGTCCCGCGCACCCTCCACACCTTCGCCGACGACGTCGACGAGCTCCTCGCCCACGAGGGCCTGACCGTCGGCTCCCACGACATCGTCGCCCCCGCCCCCGGCGAGGCCCTGGCCAACGGCGACGAGGTCGTCGTCCGGTACGGGCGGCCGGTCGCCCTCACCCTCGACGGGCGGCGCCACACGATCTGGACCACCGCCAGGACCGTCGAGGGGGCCCTGCGCCAGCTCGGCGTCCGCGCGGAGGGCGCGTACCTCTCGGTCTCCCGCGCGGCCCCCATCACCCGTCAGGGCCTCGCCCTCGACGTCCGCACCGAGCGGGCGGTCACCTTCCTCGCCGACGGCCGCGAGCGCGTCGTCCGGACGAACGCCGCCACCATCCGCGAGGCCCTCGCCGAGGCCGGGATCACCCTCTCCGGCGAGGACACCACCTCCGTCGCGGCCGACTCCTTCCCCCGCGACGGCCAGACCGTCACCGTGCTGCGCATCACCGGCTCCCGGCAGGTCCGCGAGGAGACCATCCCGTACGCCGTCGAGAAGATCCGCGACCCCGAGCTCTTCGCCGGCAACGAGGTCGTCGAACGGCAGGGCGTCACCGGCGTCCGCCGGGTCACGTACAGCCTGCGCACGGTCAACGGCGTCCGGCAGAAGCCCCGCAGGACCGGCGAGGAGATCGTCCGCGAACCCGTCAGCCGCAAGGTGCGGATCGGCACCAAGGCCCTCCCCGCCTCCGTCGCCGGGGCCGACGGCCTCGACTGGGCCGCCCTCGCCGCCTGCGAGTCCGGCGGCCGCCCGAACGCCGTCGACCCCTCCGGGACATACGGCGGGCTCTACCAGTTCGACCCCGGCACCTGGCGCTCCCTCGGCGGCAGCGGAGTCGCCCAGAACGCGCCCGCCGCCGAGCAGACCTTCCGCGCGAAGAAGCTGTACGTGCAGCGCGGAGCCAGTCCGTGGCCCCACTGCGGCAGGCGGCTGCACGGGTGAGCGTGCGGCCGGCCCGTTCCGGGGCCCCAGGGGTGAGCCTCGGACCGGCCCCACGGGTGAGACGGGGTGAGTCGTAGGGCTGCCCCACCGGGGCCCCGTAGGCTGTACCGGTGAGCACCACCACCGGCCCCGAAAGCCCCGACGCCCTCCTCGGCCCCGCCGACATCCGTGAGCTGGCCGCCGCCCTCGGCGTGCGCCCCACGAAGCAGAAGGGCCAGAACTTCGTCATCGACGCCAACACCGTCCGGCGGATCGTCCGCACGGCCGAGGTGCGGCCCGACGACGTCGTCGTGGAGGTGGGGCCCGGACTCGGCTCCCTCACCCTGGCCCTCCTGGAGGCCGCGGACCGGGTGACGGCCGTCGAGATCGACGACGTGCTCGCCGCCGCGCTGCCCGCCACGATCCAGGCCCGCATGCCGGCCCGCGCCGACCGCTTCGCGCTCGTCCACTCCGACGCGATGCACGTCCAGGAGCTGCCGGGCCCGGCGCCGACCGCGCTCGTCGCCAACCTCCCGTACAACGTCGCCGTGCCGGTCCTGCTCCACATGCTGGAGCGGTTCCCGACCATCGAGCGGACCCTCGTCATGGTCCAGGCCGAGGTCGCCGACCGGCTCGCCGCCAAGCCCGGCAACAAGGTCTACGGCGTCCCGTCGGTCAAGGCGAACTGGTACGCGGAGGTCAAGCGCGCCGGCTCCATCGGCCGCAACGTCTTCTGGCCCGCGCCGAACGTCGACTCCGGTCTCGTCTCCCTGGTCCGCCGCGCCGAGCCGCTCGCGACCACCGCCTCCCGCCAGGAGGTCTTCGCGGTCGTCGACGCGGCCTTCGCCCAGCGCCGCAAGACGCTCCGCGCGGCCCTCGCGACCTGGGCGGGATCCCCCGCGGCGGCCGAGGAGGCCCTGGTCAAGGCCGGGATCTCGCCGCAGGCGCGCGGCGAGGCCCTGACGGTCGAGGAGTTCGCGAGGATCGCGGAGGCGAAGGCATGAGCGCTGCCGTGACCGTACGGGTCCCCGCCAAGGTCAACGTCCAGCTGGCCGTCGGCGCGGCCCGCCCCGACGGCTTCCACGACCTGGCCAACGTCTTCCTCGCCGTCTCCCTGTACGACGAGGTGACCGCCACCCCGGCCGCCGGGCTGACGGTCACCTGCGAGGGCCCCGACGCCGACAAGGTGCCGCTGGACCGCACGAACCTCGCCGCGCGCGCCGCCGAGCTGCTCGCCGCCCGGCACGGCATCTCCCCGGACGTGCACCTGCACATCGCCAAGGACATCCCGGTCGCCGGCGGCATGGCCGGCGGCAGCGCGGACGGCGCGGGCGCGCTCCTCGCCTGCGACGCGCTCTGGGGCCTGAACACCCCGCGCGAGACGCTCCTCGACATCTGCGCCGAACTGGGCTCCGACGTGCCCTTCAGCCTGGTCGGCGGGGCGGCGCTCGGCACCGGCCGGGGCGAGCAGCTCACGGAACTCCCGGTCGGCGGGGCCTTCCACTGGGTGTTCGCCGTCGCCGACGGCGGGCTGTCGACCCCGGCGGTGTACGGCGAGTTCGACCGTCTCACCGAGGGCATCGACGTCCCGGAGCCGACGGCCTCCCCGGTCCTCCTGGACGCCCTGCGCACCGGCGACACCACCGCCCTCGCGGGTGCCCTCGCCAACGACCTCCAGGCGCCGGCCCTCTCCCTGCGCCCGTCGCTCGCGGCGACCCTGACGGCCGGCACGGACGCGGGCGCGCTGGCGGCCCTGGTCTCCGGCTCCGGCCCGACGACGGCGTTCCTGGTGAAGGACGCGGAGACGGCGGAATCCGTGGCCGCGGCCCTGACCGCCTCGGGCACCTGCCGCACGGCCCGCGCGGCGACGTCCCCGGCACCGGGCGCGGTCGTCCTCCCGTCTGTCTGACCGTCGGCCCGACACCTTCCGGTCACCTCCGCCTGTCACCTTGGGCCCGTCCTGTTCGGACGAGCCCGGAAGCATGGCGTGAAGGCGTTGCGGTGGTGGAAGTCGACGACGGCGAGACATCGGCCGTTGCTGAAGATGCTGGACGAGTGCGGCCAGGTCGTGCTCTTCGCCGGCCTCGGCGTTCTGATGGTTCTGACTCCGCCCTGGGGCGGCTTCTGGAGGTGGGCGGCCTTCGCGGCCTACGTCCTCATGCTCCTCGGTGCCTGCCGAGGTGCCGTGCGTGCCTGGCGGAAGTGGCGCCGGGAGTCGGAGTACTCAGCCGCCGGATGAGATGAGTAGCCTGCCAGGATTCCAGCGCCGCTGGTTGTGTGCCGGGCGCACGGCGACACGTACGCCGAGACCGAGGAGAATCCGTCGCCTTCCGTCGGTGTCCCGGGAATCCCATTCCTCGAGGACGGACGTGCCGGTCGGGGCCCATGTCCGCCGCTCGTCGGGGGCCGATCGGATTTGTTCGAGGAGAGACGATCGGGATTCGAGCTCTCTCTGTACCGCGTCCGCCGCCGGTCCACGCATCCCTGCGAGCCGACCGGCCAGCTCCTCGATCTCCGACCGGAGCTGCCCGACGCATGCATCGGGCCGGATGCCGAGAGAGACCTCGCAGGTCGAGAGCGACGACGACCGAGCGTGAGAGCCGGTCGGCCTGCGCGATGACGAGCACATCGAACCGGTGCGGATCGTCCAGGAGTTTCCTCAGCCCCGGGCGCCCGCCGACGGGGCGTGAGCCGGACGTGTCCAGGTCTACCTCCTCGGCCACGACGGGCCAGCCGTGCGATCGGCACAAGGAGCGGCAGTCCTCGCGCTGCGAAGCGATGGACGTGCTGCCTTCGCGGTCGCGGCTGAGTCGGAGGTGGACAGCCGCCCTCATGATTCGTGCGGTCATTTCGTTCCCCGTTCCGGTTGCGGTGACGGGCAGGAGCCCGAATTTGCACGGCGAACGCGGAAAGTGACACCTCGGCGGCGAAACGTGAGACGCCGTGGCTGGGGTGTCGGACAATGGCCGGCTCGGCGGGGCGGATCAGATCGCGATGACGGTGGCCCGGCGTCCGCAGAGGACCCTGAGGTCCTCCGGGTCCGAGGTGAGCACCGTGGCGGGGCCGGGTGCCGCGAGCGCTGTCGCGGCGACCATCGCGTCGATGGCGCACTTGTGGCCGTGCAGCCCGTTCTCGGCCAGCAGGGCGGACGCCCGGCGGCCGACGGTCTCCGTCACGGGCTCGACGGTCAGGCGGGACAGGGTCCATTCCAGGGCCGCGCGGTTGATGCGCGGGTGCATCACCTCCACCAGGGTGGCGGCGCTCGTCACGACGCGCAGGTCGTCCGCGCGGGCCAGTGCGAGCCAAGCGGTGACCTCGCGGTCACGCAGCACGGCCTTGGCCAGTCCCTCGCTGTCGAGGACCAGTGTGCCGCCGGGGGTGGCCTCGGGGCGCGTCACGCAGCACTCGCCCCGGTCGGCTCCGTGCCTGCCTGCTCCTCGCGAGCGCGGCGCAGCTGCTCGCGCCGTGCCTGGACCTCCTCGTCCGAGACGGGTCCGTGTTCGGCCTCGGCCACCGCGATGAGTTCGTTGAGATCGTCCCGCTCCATCTGCCGGGCGACCGCCGCCGCGACATAGGCCGAGAGTCCCGAGGGTCCGCTGCGGGCGCGGGCGGCCTCGGCGATGTCCCGCGGCATGCTGATCGAGTACTTCTGAGTGGGCTCGCTCATGCCCCTTATGCTACTGCTGATGCCACCCGTCGGCCGGGGCGTACGCGGCAACGTACTCTGGGACGTCGATCTATCCCCCGTACAGGAGTCAACGTGGCCGTCAACCTGGTCAATGTCGAGGCTGTCAGCAAGGTGTACGGCACCCGTGCCCTGCTCGACGGGGTCTCGCTCGGTGTCTCCGAAGGGGACCGGATCGGGGTGGTCGGGCGCAACGGCGACGGGAAGACCACGCTCATCCGGATGCTCGCGAAGCTGGAGGAGGCCGACACCGGGCGTGTCACGCACAGCGGCGGGCTGCGGCTCGGGGTGCTCACGCAGCACGACTCGCTCGACCCGAAGGCCACCATCCGGCACGAGGTCATCGGCGTCATGGCCGACCACGAGTGGGCCGGCAGCGCCAAGATCCGGGACGTGCTCACCGGGCTCTTCGGCGGGCTCGACCTGCCCGGCTTCGAGCAGGGCCTCGACACCGTCATCGGCCCGCTCTCCGGCGGTGAGCGGCGACGGATCGCGCTCGCCAAGCTCCTCATCGACGACCAGGACCTGATCGTCCTCGACGAGCCCACCAACCACCTCGACGTCGAGGGCATCTCGTGGCTCGCCAAGCACCTCCAGGAGCGCCGCTCGGCGCTCGTCTGCGTCACCCACGACCGCTGGTTCCTCGACCAGGTCTGCACCCGCATGTGGGACGTGCAGCGCGGTGACGTGCACGAGTACGAGGGCGGTTACTCCGACTACGTCTTCGCCCGCGCCGAGCGCGAGCGCATCGCGGCCACGGAGGAGACGAAGCGGCAGAACCTGATGCGCAAGGAGCTGGCCTGGCTGCGGCGCGGTGCCCCCGCCCGTACCTCCAAGCCGCGCTACCGCATCGAGGCCGCCAACGAGCTGATCGCCGACGTGCCGCCGCCGCGCGACACCAGCGAGCTGATGAAGTTCGCCAACGCCCGCCTCGGCAAGACGGTCTTCGACCTGGAGGACGTGAGCGTCACCGCCGGTCCCAAGGAGCTGCTCAAGCACCTCACCTGGCAGCTGGGCCCCGGCGACCGCATCGGTCTCGTCGGCGTCAACGGCGCGGGCAAGACCTCACTCCTGCGCGCGCTCGCCGACGCGGCCGTCACCCAGGGCGAGACCCAGCCCGCCGCGGGGAAGATCGTCGTCGGCAAGACCGTCCGGCTCGCCTACCTCTCCCAGGACGTCACCGAACTCCCGGGCACCCTGCGCGTCCTGGAGGCCGTGCAGCAGATCCGCGACCGCGTCGACCTCGGCAAGGGCCGCGAGATGACGGCCGGCCAGCTCTGCGAGCAGTTCGGCTTCTCCAAGGAGAAGCAGTGGACGCCGGTCGGCGACCTCTCCGGCGGTGAGCGCCGCCGCCTCCAGCTGCTGCGCCTGCTGATGGACGAGCCGAACGTCCTCTTCCTCGACGAGCCCACCAACGACCTCGACATCGAGACGCTGACGCAGCTGGAGGACCTCCTCGACGGCTGGCCGGGCTCCATGGTCGTCATCTCCCACGACCGGTTCTTCATCGAGCGCACCACCGACAAGACGCTCGCGCTGCTCGGCGACAAGACCCTGCGGATGCTGCCGCGCGGCATCGACGAGTACCTGGAGCGCCGCCGGAAGATGATCGAGGCGGCCGTCCCGACGCCCGCCGCCGCGGCCGCGCCGCAGAAGCCGGGCGTCTCCGCCGCCGACGCGCGCGCCGCGAAGAAGGAGCTCCAGAAGGTCGAGCGACAGCTCGACAAGGTCTCCGAGAAGGAGGCGAAGCTGCACGCGAAGATCGCCGACAACGCGACCGATTTCGAGCTGGTGGCGAAGCTCGACGCGGAGCTCCGGGAACTGTCCGGGGAGCGCGAGGAGTTGGAGATGCGCTGGCTCGAACTGGCCGAGGACGCATAACCGGAAGCACGACAGGACGCATAACAAGGGCATCACGGGCCGGTCCTCCCTTGGGTACAAGGGGCGGACCGGTCGCTTTTGCGCCGTCGCGTGAGTGGTAGAAAGAAAAGTCGCTCACGTCAAGGGGGAACCGCTGATGACCCAGCCGCCCAGCAACCAGCCGCCGGGGGGCTTCGGAGCCCCTCAGGATCCGAACCAGGTCCCCGGCCAGGGCATGCCGCCCGTCCCGCCCGTCCCGCCGCAGGCTCCGCCGGTGCCGCCGCAGGCCCCGCAAGCCGGCGTGCCCGGTCCGTACGGCCAGCCGCAGCCGCAGCAGCAGCAGCCCGGTTACGGATATCCGCAGCAGCCGGGCCAGCCCGGCCAGCCCTCCCAGCCCGGTCCGTACGGCCAGCCGCAGCCCGGCCCCTACGGCTACCCGCAGCAGGCGCCCGGTCCGTACGGCCAGCAGCCGCAGCAGCCCGGTCCGTACGGGCAGCCGCAGCCCGGCCCGTACGGCGGCGGTTACCCGTCGCAGCCCATGTACCAGGGCGCCCCCACCCCGCCCGCCTCCGGCGGCGGCCTCAAGGGCCGCACCGGTGTCGTCGCGGGCGTGGCCGCGGTGGCCGTCCTGGTCGCCGCCGTCACGACCTGGGCGGTCGTCGGCGCCGGGGACGACGAGAAGGACCCGATCGCCCAGCCGACGGCGACCGCCTCGGCGTCCACGTCGGAGTCCGCCGCCCCCAAGCCGACCGAGTCGGTGGACGAGGGCGACGGTTCGGGCGACGGCCGCGGTGGCGACGACGACCTCAACGCCGGCCGCAAGCCCGGCGAGGCGAAGGTCGACTGGCTGCTGAAGAACAACGTCGACCTGCCCCGCAACGGCGCCGACGTCCTCGGCCCGTGGATCGTCGGCGACGTCGTCGTCAAGGCGATGTACAAGAGCATCGACGGCTACAGCCTGAAGGACGGCTCCCTGAAGTGGCACGTCGACGTGCCGTTCGAGCTCTGCGCGGCCCCGCCGGCCCCCTCCACCGGCGGTGTCATGGTCTTCGGGCACAACGACAGCGCCAAGGACGGCGCCAAGTGCCTCGGGCTCCAGCAGGTGAACCTGAAGACCGGCAAGGTGGGCTGGAAGAAGTCCGTCCCCAAGCCGACCGGTCTCTTCGCCTTCTCCGACAACACCCTGGCCATCAGCGGCAACACGGTCACCGCGGCCGGTTCCAGCACCGCCTACGGCTTCTCCCTCACCGACGGCAAGCAGCTCTTCAAGAGCCCCGCCTCCGGCTGCAAGCCCTTCGCCTACGCGGGCGGCAGCAAGCTGATCGCCGCGATGGACTGCCCCTCGGGCAGCACCACGAAGAAGATCCACGCGGTCGGCGAGGTCAACCCGGCCACCGGCAAGCCCAAGTACACCTTCCAGCTGGAGGCGAACTGGGAGGTCGACAAGGTCTACTCGGTCGACCCGCTGGTCGTCTCCGCCACCCAGCGCGAGCAGAAGAAGTGGACCATCTTCGCGCTCGACGCCAAGGGCAAGCTCCGCTCGCAGATCCAGGGCGGCAAGGACAAGTTCGCCCCGTCCTGCGGCGGCAGCTTCGTCATCTTCGGCAAGAACCTCCAGGGCTGCACCGGAGTCGCCGCCGACGCGAACACCTTCTACATGGCCACCGAGACCTCGTACGGCAAGCCCAACGAGGTCGTCGCCTTCGACCTGAAGACCGGCAAGCCCAAGTGGCGTTCCAAGGCGCCGGGTGAGCAGCAGATGATCCCGCTGCGCATGGACGGCGGTCAGGTCCTGGTCTACGTCGACCCGTCGTACGACAAGGGCGGCGCCGTCGCGACCATCGCGCCGACCGGCGGAGCACCGAAGATCGTGCTTCAGCACCCGGCCTCGACCTCCGAGATCGAGAACAACTTCTACGACCCGGGATACGCCTACGGCAGCGGCACCTTCGTCGTGACGAGCGGACGCGTCTCCGCGTCGAACGACAAGGAAGAGAAGCAGGTCAAGACGATGATGGCGTTCAGCAAGTGAGGGATTCGGACCGATGACGCAGCCACCCCCGCCCCCGCCGAACCAGCCCCCGGATCCCCAGGGCGGCTTCGGCGCGCCCACGCCCCCGCTGGGGGCACCTCCCGGGCCGCAGGGCCCAGGGGGACAGCAGCCGGGTTACGGCTATCCCCAGCAGCCGCCGCAGTCACAGCCCGAGCCGGGTTACGGCTACCCGCTGGGGGCACCTCCCGGGCCGCAGGGCCCGGGGGGACAGCCGCCGCAGCCTGACGCGGGTTACGGCTACCCCCAGCAGCCGCCTACGGCTCCGCAGCAGCCCCCGTACGGCTACCCGACGGCTCCGCAGCAGCAGTACCAGCAGCCGGTCCAGCCGCCGTACGGCTACCCCGCGCAGCCGCTGGGGGCACCTCCCGGGCCGCAGGGCCCAGGGGGACAGCCCTACGGCGGCTACCAGACCGCTCCGGTCCCGGCCGTGGCGGGCGGTGGCAAGAAGCTGTCGGTGCAGCTCCAGATCGTGATCGCGGCGGCCGTCGCCGTCGTCCTGATCGTCGGCACCGGCATCTGGTACGCCAACTCGGAGAGCGGCGACGGCAAGAACGAACAGCCGCTGAGCTCGGCGGGCGCCTCGCAGGGCGGCTCGCAGGGCGGTTCCGGCGGCGGGTCCCAGGGGACCGGCGGGGGCGGCAGCGAGAAGCCGCCGGCCCAGACCCAGGCGAAGCTGACCTTCCAGCTGCCCAAGCCCGGGGTCCCGGACGTCACCGACGTCTCCGGCTCGTGGGTCACCGACAAGGCGTACGTGAAGACGGGCGTGAACTCGCTCGTCGCCCACGACCTCACCAAGGGCACGCCCGTCTGGACGCTGCCGCTGACCGGCCAGATCTGCGGCACCTCGCGTCACGTGACCGCCGACAACAAGCTGCCGATCCTCTTCGAGGCCGCCAAGCGGGTCCCGCCGCGCTACTACCAGCAGTGCACCGAGGTCGGCGTGGTCGACCTCGACACCGGCAAGCTGATCTGGTCCACCTCGGTCACCGGTGGTTCCGCCGGTGACCAGAAGGCCCGGTTCAGCGAGGTCACGGTCAGCGGGACGACGGTCGCGGCCGGCGGCAACGACGGGGGCGCGGCCTTCGACATCGCCAACGGCAACCCCCGCTGGAAGCCGCAGGCCAACGACCAGGACTGCTTCGACCTGGGCTACGGCGGCGGCGCTGGTCTCGTCGCGGTCCGCAAGTGCGGTCCGTACGACACCCAGTACGTGCTGATCCAGAACCTCAACCCGATGACGGGCGCGCCGCTCTCGCAGTACAAGATGCCGACGGGCGTGAAGTACGCGTCGATCATCTCCACCAAGCCGCTGGTCGTCGCGGCCGACGTCGGCGACAGCGCCGGTGACGGCAGCGGCATCTCGGACTTCTTCTCCCTGGACGAGAAGACCGGCAAGCTGAAGGCGAAGATCACGGCGGACGCCGAGCAGTACGCGGGCCGCTGCCGCTCGACGAAGGTCGAGTCCTGCACGAAGGTCCTCGTCGGCAACAACCGCCTGTACGTGCCGACCGAGGAGCACGAGGGCGCCAGCGGCGAGTACGGCGACGAGACCAACGAGGTCATCGCCTTCGACCTGGCCACGGGGCGGACGGCGCCGGAGAAGGCGGACGCGGGGGACAAGTACACGCTGGTCCCGCTCCGCATGGACGGCGGCAGCCTCATCGCCTACAAGGCCCCGCCCTACGACAAGGGCGGGCGGATCGTCTCGATCGACGGCGTCACCATGAAGGAGACGCTGCTCCTCGAGAACCCGGCGGACGCCACGGTCAACGACATCGAGAACTCCTTCTCGCCGGACTACTCGGAGATCCTGTACCGCGACGGAAGGGTGTTCATGTCCGCCATGATTCTCTCCAAGCCGCGGGCGTCGGCATCGCCGGCAGACAAGGAGCCTCTGGCGGTGTCGTACAGCACCCGCTGACACCTCCGAGGACTCGCCGCGCGGCCCGGCGCATCGGTTCACACCGATGCGCCGGGCCGTTTGCGTGGTACGCGGGCTGGTGAGGAATTCGAGGTCGAGCGGGCCGTGCCGGGTGTCGGCGGGCCCGGAGGATGGGGGATGACCGGGATGGGCGTACGCCTCGTGGTGGTCGACGACCACCGACTGCTCGCCGAGGCCCTGGCCTCGGCGCTGAAGCTGCGCGGGCACCGGGTGCTCGCGGCGGCGGCGCCGGTGGCGGGGGCGGCGGAGCTCGTGGTGGCCCGGGCGCCTGAGGTGTGCCTGCTGGGCACGGCGGCCCCGGCCGAGCCCGGCACCTTCGACGTGGTCGCCCGCATCAAGCGGGAGCGGCCGCAGATGGCCGTGGTGGTGCTGGGGCCGGTGCCGTCGCCGCGGGGGATCGCGGCGGCCTTCGCGGCCGGGGCCTCGGGGTACGTCCGGCACGACGAGCGCATCGAGGGCGTCGAGCGCGCGCTGGTGAAGGCCCGGGCGGGGGAGTCGGCGGTGGCGCCGCAGCTGCTCCAGTCGGCGTTCGCGGAGCTGCTCAACCCGTCGGTGCGGCAGGACGACGAGGGGCAGCGGCTGCTGCGGCTGCTGACGCAGCGGGAGGTGGAGGTCCTCGTCCGGGTCGCCGAGGGGGAGGACACCCGGCTGATCGCGGCGGGGATGCGGATCGCACCGAGCACGGCGCGGACGCATGTGCAGCGGGTCCTGATGAAGCTGGGCGTCGGTTCGCGTCTGGAGGCGGCGGCGCTCGCGGCCCGGACGGGGCTGCTCGACCGGGCGGTGCCGATCCAGCGGGGCACTCTCCCGTAATCCTTCGATCACTTGTCCGTGCGCACGGACGGGCGAGCGTCCGACGGGCGGTCGTCCGGGTGTGCGGGCGGGCTTCGGCATTGACGGCGATGTTTGGATGTGGTTCTTTGTGGGTGGTTCTGTTTGATCCCGCCCGGAGGGCACCCCCGTGAAGAAGACCGTCACCACGCTCGCCGACGGGCGCGAGCTCATCTACTACGACTCCCGCGACGACGCCGTCCGCGACGCCGTCGACCCGCGCCCCCTCACCCCCGTCGTCTCCCGCTCCGAGATCCGGTACGACGAGCTCACCGGCGACCCCGTCGCCGTCGCCTCGCACCGGCAGGCCCGCACCTACCAGCCGCCGGCCGACGCCTGCCCGCTCTGCCCCGGCCGGGACGGCCACGAGAGCGAGATCCCCGCCGCGGACTACGAGGTGGTGGTCTTCGAGAACCGCTTCCCCTCCCTCTCCGGCGGCGTCGGCCGCTGCGAGGTCGTCTGCTTCACCGACGACCACACCGCCTCCTTCGCCGACCTCACCGAGGAGCAGGCCCGGCTCGTCCTCGACGCCTGGACCGACCGGACCGCCGAACTCTCCGCGCTGCCCGGCGTCGAGCAGGTCTACTGCTTCGAGAACCGCGGCCAGGAGATCGGCGTCACCCTGCCCCACTCGCACGGCCAGATCTACGCCTTCCCGTACGTGACGCCCCGCACGGCCCGGATGCGCCGCCGCCTCGACGAGCACCGGGCCGCGACCGGCCGGAACCTCTTCGACGACGTCGTAGCCCGGGAGCTGGCCGACGGCGAGCGGATCGTCCTGGAGACCGAGCACTGGATCGCCTTCGTGCCGTACGCGGCCCACTGGCCGTACGAGGTCCACCTGTACCCCAGGCGCCGGGTGCCCGACCTGCTCGCCCTCGACGAGGCCGCCCGCACAGAGTTCGCACAGGTCCACCTGGAACTCTTGAGGCGCTTCGACCGGCTCTTCGGCCCGGACGAGCCGCCGACGCCCTACATCGCCGCCTGGCACCAGGCGCCGTTCACGGACGCCCGGCGGGAGGACTTCGGACTGCACCTGGAGCTTTTCACCGTCCGACGGGCCTCTGGCAAGCTGAAGTTCCTCGCGGGCACCGAGTCCGGCATGGGCGCGTTCATGAACGACGTACGGCCGGAGGACGCGGCCCGACGCATCCGAGAGGTGGCGAGCAAGTGACCACGGCAGCCAAGAAGTACCTGGTGACCGGCGGGGCCGGATACGTGGGCAGCGTCGTCGCCGCCCACCTCCTGGAGCGGGGCCACCGGGTCACCGTCCTCGACGACCTCTCCACCGGCTTCACCGAAGGCGTCCCGGAAGGCGCCGAGTTCATCGCGGGCCGCGTCCAGGACGCTGCGAAGTGGCTGGACGGCACCTACGACGGGGTCCTGCACTTCGCCGCCTTCTCCCAGGTCGGCGAGTCCGTCGCCAAGCCCGAGAAGTACTGGGACAACAACGTCGGCGGCACCATGGCCCTCCTCGCCGCCATGCGCGAGGCCGGCGTGCGCAAGCTCGTCTTCTCCTCCACCGCCGCGACCTACGGCGAGCCCGAGTCCGTCCCGATCACCGAGTCCGCGCCGACCGCGCCCACCAGCCCCTACGGCGCGAGCAAGCTGGCCGTCGACCACATGATCGGCGGGGAGTGCGCCGCCCACGGCCTGGCCGCCGTCTCACTGCGCTACTTCAACGTCGCCGGGGCGTACGGCGCGCTCGGCGAGCGGCACGCGCCCGAGTCGCACCTGATCCCGCTCGTCCTCCAGGTCGCCCTGGGCGAGCGCGAGGCCATCTCCGTGTACGGCGAGGACTACCCGACCCCGGACGGCACCTGCGTCCGCGACTACATCCACGTCGCCGACCTCGCCGAGGCCCACCTCCTCGCCCTCGACGCCATGACGGCGGACGAGGTGCCGGCCGGCGAGCACCTGATCTGCAACCTCGGCAACGGCAACGGCTTCTCCGTCCGCGAGGTCGTCGAGGCCGTCCGCGCGGTCACCGGACACCCGATCCCCGAGCTCACCGCCGCGCGCCGCCCCGGCGACCCGGCCGCCCTCGTCGCCTCCGCCGGCACCGCCCGCGAGCGGCTCGGCTGGACGCCGTCCCGGCCGGACCTGGCGGACGTCGTCGCCGACGCCTGGGCCTTCGCGCGGCAGCGGGCGGGGGTGCGGCCGTGAGGTCGACGAGTGTCGCCGCCGGTTTTGAGGCGCTGTACGGCGCCGCCCCCGACGGGGTGTGGGCCGCCCCCGGGCGGGTCAACCTCATCGGTGAGTACACCGACTTCAACGACGGCTTCGTGCTGCCGCTCGCGCTGCCGCACACCGCCGTCGCCGCCGTCTCGCGCCGCGACGACGGCGTTCTCCGCCTGCACTCCGCCGACGTCGACGGCGGGATCGTCCAACTGGACGTCGAGGAGCTCGAACCGCTCTCCGGCGGCGGCTGGGCGGCCTACCCGGCCGGAGTCGTCTGGGCGCTGCGGGAGGCAGGGCACCCGGTGGCGGGGGCGGACGTCCACCTCGCCTCGACCGTGCCGACGGGCGCAGGGCTCTCCTCCTCGGCGGCCCTGGAGGTCGTCACGGCACTCGCCCTGAACGACCTCTTCGGCCTCGGGCTCTCCCGGCCCGAGCTGGCGCGGCTCGCCCAGCGCGCGGAGAACGCCTTCGTCGGCGTCCCCTGCGGCGTCATGGACCAGATGGCCTCCGCCTGCGCGGAGGAGGGGCATGCCCTCCATCTGGACACCCGCGACCTCTCGTACCGGCAGGTCCCCTTCGACCTGGCCCGCGAGGGGCTCCGGCTGCTCGTCGTCGACACCCGGGTGAAACACGCGCTCGGGGACGGCGCATACGCGGAGCGGCGCGCCGGCTGTGAAGCGGGTGCGCGGGCGCTCGGCGTGCGCGCCCTGCGTGACGTGAGCTCCGTGCACCTGCCCGAATCCCTCGCACTCCTGAGCGACGATACGGTTCTGCGCTACGTCCGGCACGTCGTCACGGACAACGCCCGGGTGGAGCGCGTGATCGCCCTCCTGGACGCCGGCGACACCCGGGCCGTCGGCCCGGTCCTCACCGAGGGGCACGCCTCCCTCCGGGACGACCTCCGTGTCTCCTGCCCCGAGCTGGACCTCGTGGTCGATGCGGCCAACGCGGCCGGGGCGCTCGGCGCCCGGATGACCGGCGGCGGCTTCGGCGGCTCGGCCGTCGTCCTTGTCGACACCGACCGGGCGGAGGCGGTCTCCGCCGCCGTCGGGAAGGCCTTCGCCGAGGCCGGGTACACGGCTCCGGGGATCTTCCCGGCCGTGCCCGCGGGGGGCGCGCGCCGCCTCTGATCCCCGCCGGGCAACGCTCGTACAAACGGACGACTTCGCACAGTTCCGCCAAACGGCCCCCGCCGCGCCGCCCCACCCCTACTGTGAGGGGCGGCGCCGGTGGGGGCCGGTGCTGTTCAGGGGTCGAGCCCAGCCGGGTACGGCGCCGCGAGCGGGGTAACAGTCAACGCACGGCGGCGGCCGTGCGACCGGCGGACCCGCCCCCGGCGCCGTGCCCGCGCCGGTCGGTTCCTCGACACTTGGGGGTGTCCGTGGCACGTATCCGGGTCCTGGTGGTGGACGACCACCGCATCTTCGCCGAGTCGCTGGCCGCCGCTCTCGCGGCGGAACCCGACGTCGACGTCTCCGCCGCGGGCAGCGGCCCGGCCGCCTTGCGCTGCCTGGACCGCGGGGTCGCGGAGGGGCGCAGGTTCGACGTACTGCTCGTCGACGCCGAGCTGGGCGCCGGCCCCGTCGCGGCGACGACCGCCGCGGCGCGCACGGTGCCGGACCAGGCGGAGCCCGTGGTCGACGGGATCTCCCTGGTCGCGGGGGTGCGCCGGGCCCAGCCCGCCGTCCGTACCGTCGTCCTCGCCGAGAAGGACGACCCGCGCAGGGCGGCCCTCGCCCTCCAGGCCGGGGCCTCGGGCTGGGTCGCGAAGGACTGCTCGCTCCAGCGTCTCCTCGCCGTGGTCCGGGGGGTGTTGCGGGACGAGACGCATCTGCCGCCCGCGCTGCTCACGGGCGTCCTGCGGGAGCTGACCGAGGCCCGCAAGCACCGCACGGACAGCGAGCGGCTCGTGGAGTCGCTGACGCCGCGCGAGCGGGAGGTGCTGCGCTGCATGGTCGCGGGCCTGGGCCGCAAGGCGGTCGCCGAGCGGCTCTTCCTCTCCCCGCACACCGTCCGTACGCACATGCAGAACGTGCTGGGGAAACTGGGCGTCCACTCGACCCTGGCGGCGGTGGCGCTGGCCCGCCGCGCGGGCGTCGGCCCGGCACCCCTGGAAGCGGACGTCCTACCCGGGGATGTTGTCGAACGGGGCGGTCAGCCGGCGTAGCAGCGCGGCCAGTTCGCCGCGCTGGGCGCGGGAGAGCTGGGCCAGGATGGCGCGCTCCTGGGCGAGGAGCCCGGCGAGTGCCTCGTCGGCGCGGTCGCGGCCCTCGGGGGTGAGCCGGACGAGGACCCCGCGCCGGTCGCTGGGGTCGGGGAGCCGCTCGACCAGGCCCTTCTTGGTGAGCCGGTCGATGCGGTTGGTCATGGTGCCCGAGGTGACCAGAGTCTGCGTCAGGAGCTGACCTGGGGAGAGCTGGTAGGGCGCGCCGGCCCGGCGGAGCGAGGTGAGGACGTCGAACTCCCAGGGCTCCAGCTGGTGCTCGGAGAAGGCGAGCCGACGGGCGCGGTCGAGGTGCCGGGCGAGCCGCGAGACGCGGCTGAGCACCTCGAGCGGTTCCACGTCGAGGTCGGGGCGCTCGCGGCGCCATGCTGCGACCAGTCGGTCGACCTCGTCCTCCATGGCGATCAGTGTAGAGGGTCTGTTGACATAAAGTCTCTTGGGATCAAGTTTCTCGATATAGAGAATCTCGGTTGCGAGATATATTTCAGCCATGTGCGGGGAAGGGACCCGGCCGGAACATCGTTCCGTTTCGGTTACTCGTTCCAGCAAGGGGGCTTCGAACATGCATTCCGTGGAATCCGCCGCACCAACCTGGGATCCGCAGCAGTACCTCCGTCACTCCGGCCACCGCACCCGGCCCTTCCTCGACCTGCTCGCCCGAATACCACGCCTCCCGGCCCAGGACCGGCCGGCCCGGATCGCCGACCTCGGCTGCGGCCCGGGAAACGTCACGGCGCTCCTCGCCGAGCACTGGGCCGACGCCCACATCACCGGCTTCGACCTGTCGCCCGACATGCTGGAGCGCGCCGAGAAGGACTGGTCCGGCACCACCCGGGGCGGCGGCTGGCTCGACTTCCGGGCCGCCGACGCCGCGCACTGGACGCCCGCCGAGCCCTTCGACCTGATCGTCTCCAACGCGGCCCTCCAGTGGGTGCCCAACCACCCCGAGTCCTTCGCCGCGTGGATCGACGGACTCCGCCCCGGCGGCACCCTCGCCTTCCAGGTGCCGGGCAACTTCGTCTCGCCCAGCCACGCCCTGATCGGCGAACTCTGCGACGCCCCCGAGTGGCGCTCCCGCCTCGGCGACCAGGGCCGCCGCTTCGTCCACATCCTCGACGCGGCCGAGTACCTCACCCGGCTCACCGACCTCGGCTGCGAGACCGAGGTCTGGGAGACCACGTACTGCCGGCTCCTCCAGGGCGAGGACCCCGTCCTCGACTGGGTGCTGGGGACGGCGCTGCGGCCCGTCCTCACGACGCTGGGCGACGACCAGGCGGCGATCGACGCGTTCCTCGCGCAGTACCGGACGCTGCTCCGGCAGGCCTATCCGCCGGGCCCGCACGGCACCGTCTTCCCGTTCCGCCGGGTCTTCGCCGTCGCACGCAAGCCGGCGTGAGGGCCGCGACGCACGGGCGCTTAACCACGGGCGCCCCGCACCGGAGATCCGGTGCGGGGCGCCCGAGTCCTGTGCGGACCGGCCGGCCTAGTACAGGCTGTCGTAGGTCTGGTAGCCGTAGCCGATCTTCACCCGGGGGGTGAGGGCGGCAGCGGTGCCCGTGCCCAGGTACCGGTACAGGTCACCCGCGGAGTTCACCGCCAGCAGGTCGGCCTTGCCGTCGCCGCTCATGTCGCCGGGCGCCGCCAGCTTGTTGTACGTGCCCCAGCCGCCGCCGAGGCTGACGCGCTTGGCGAACGGAGCCGTCGCGGAGCCCGTGCCCCGGTACAGCCAGAGGGTGCCGGCGCCGTCGCGGGCCAGCAGATCCGACCGGCCGTCGCCCGAGAAGTCGCCCGCACCCAGGACGCGGTTGTACGCGCTCCACCCGTCGCCGACCCGGATCCGGGAGGCCACGGCCGTGCCCTTGCCGTTGCCGGGGTACAGGTAGAGGACACCGGTACGGTCCCGGGCGACCAGGTCGGACTTGCCGTCGCCGGTCAGGTCACCGGGGCCGGCGATGAGGTTGTAGATCTGCCAGCCGCCGCCGAGGTCGGTCTCGCCGTTGCTGTACAGGCGGCCTTGGTAGACCTCCAGGAGGTCGGAGAGCGGGCCCGGGTCCAGCGCGGAGACGAACGAGATGCTCGCCCCGGCGAAATAGCCGGTGGGGCCCACCTGCTCGCGCGCGTGGAGCTTGCCGCTGTTCCGGTGGCGGTACTCGAAGAGCGTCCCGCCCTTGTCGCGGGCGAGGATCCCGCGCTTGCCGATCGTCGGGATGTTGCCGCCCGCGCCGAACTGGTCGACGTCGACCCAGCTGCCGGAGAGCTTCAGGCGCGCCGAGTACGAGCCGTTGCCGAGGCCGCTGTAGGCCCAGAGGGCACCGGCGGCGTCCCGGGCGAGCAGGTCGGCCTTGCCGTCGCCGTTGCGGTCGTCGGGGGCGAGGAGCTGGTTGTACGTGTTCCAGCCCTTGCCGAGCTCCCTGCGGGGCTTGAACGGCGCTCGCGGGTCGCCGGTGCTGCCGTAGAAGTACAGCCGCCCGTCCGTGGTCCGGGCCACGACGTCGCCGCGGCCGTCGCCGCTGTTGTCGCCGATGCCGACGAGCTGGTCGTAGACGCCCCAGCCGGGGCCGATCTTCACGCGGCCGGCGAACGGCGCCGTCGCCGTGCCGGTCCAGCGGTAGTAGTAGAGGTCGCCGTTGTGCTGGCGGGCCAGCAGGTCGGCCTTGCCGTCGCCGCTGATGTCACCGGGCGAGAAGACCTTGTTGTAGAGGTTCCAGCCCTTGCCCGACCAGGTGATCGAGCCGCCGGTCGTGGTCGACTCCGAGAACAGCCGGAGCACGCCGTCCTTGGAGAGCCCGAGCAGCTCGGGCTTGCCGGTGCCGTTCTGGTCTCCGAGCGGGACGAGGTCGAAGCCGTACGAGGAACCCGCGGCGTCGAACACGGTGGCGGCCGAGCCGTTGGACGGCGCGACGAAGGTCCAGCCGGTCCACCTGCGGTGGACCAGATCGGTCCTGCCGTCCCCGGTCACGTCGAAGCGGGGCCGGACGACGGCCGTCGCCGCGGCGGCGCGGGCCGTGCCGCCCTGCTCGACGGCCGGCTGCGACATGTCCAGCCTCGGCGTCGCGGTGTCGTCGGTCGGCGCCTGCTTCACGAAGAGCCGGGGGCCGGGCTCGGCGGGCTCGGCCACGGCGGGCGAGGCGAGGAGCATGCCGGCGGACAGGGCGAGCGCGGTGCACGTGGTGACACGGCGGGCACGCCCGAAGAATGCGGAACTCAAAAATCCCCCCAGGGATGAGACGGGCCCGCACCGGAACTCCGGTGCAGGCCGGTCGGTGACGGCGGAGCCGTTACGACATGGAGTTGTACGCCTGGTAGCCGTAGCCGATCTTGGTCCGCGCCGAGAACTTCGACGGGCTGGTGCCCAGGTAGCGGTAGAGGTCGCCGCCCGAGGTCACACCGAGCAGGTCGGCCTTGCCGTCGGCGTTGAGGTCGCCGGGGGCGGCCAGCTGCTTGTACGTGCCCCAGCCGCTGCCGATCTTCACGCGCGGCTTGAACGGCGTGGTCGCGTTGCCGGAGCCCGGGTGCAGGTAGAGGTCGCCGCCCGTGGTGCGGGCCAGCACGTCCGTACGCCCGTCGCCGGTGTAGTCGCCGGCGCCGAGGATCTTGTTGTACGCACCCCAGCCGCTGCCGACCCGGACCCGGCCGGAGAGGGCCTCGCCCTTGCCGTCGCCGCGGTAGATCCAGAGGACACCGGACCCGTCCCGGGCGAGCAGGTCGCCCTTGCCGTCGCCGCTGAGGTCACCGGGGGCGACGAGGGTGTTGTAGCCGTTCCAGCCGTAGCCGATGGGGGAGCCTTCGATCCAGAGCTCGCCGTCGCCGAAGGTGATGGCGATGTCGGACAAGCCGTCCGAGTCCATCGAGGACAGGTGCGAGACCTTCAGCCCGGCCCAGCTGCCCGGCGCGTCGAGGATCTGTCGCGCGCCCAGCTTGCCGGTGGTGTCGTTGCCGTACCAGTACAGCGACCCGCCGGAGGTGCCGGCGATGACGCCCTCCTTGCCGGTGTACGGGTTGCTGCCGGCGAGCGCGAACTGCGTGATGCCCGCCCAGTCGCCCGGGGCGCTGACCTGCTGGCGCCCGGCCAGGGTGCCGTTGCTGTTGCTGACGTAGAAGTAGAGCGTGCCCGCGTTGTCCCGGGCCAGCAGGTCGCCGTTGCCGACGGGCAGGATCTGGTTGTAGACGCCCCAGCCGCCGCCGATCAGCTTCCTGGCGGAGAACGGAGCGGTGGTGCTGCCCGTGCCGGTGTAGAAGTACAGGTTGCCGGCGGTGTCGCGGGCGTACAGGTCGGCCTTGCCGTCGCCGGTCACGTCACCGGCGCCCACGAGCTGGTCGTAGACGCCCCAGCCGCTGCCGACGCTGATCCGGCCGCCGAGCGGCCTGCTCAGGTCGCCGGTGGCCAGGTACAGGAACAGCTGGCCGTCCTGCGTGCGGGCGAGCACGTCGGCCTTGCCGTCGTTGTTCACGTCGCCGGGCGAGGTGACCTTGTTGTAGATCTGCCAGCCGCCACCCACGACGGACTCGTACGGCGTGCCGGTCGGGTCGGCGTCCCGGTACAGCGTCAGGGTGCCGTTCTCGGAGAGGACGAGTACCTCGGGCTCGGTGGTGTCACCGCCCTGGTTGCCGATCGGGATGATGTCCTTCGCGACGTCGTCGAGGCGGTGGAGCTCGAAGGGCTCCTCCGAGACGTCCGTGTACAGCTGGCCGTCCACGGCGCGGAAGATGAGGTCCTCGATGCCGTCGCCGTTCAGGTCGGAGAGCGGCAGCGACACGGCCTCGGCCGCGGCGAGGCCCGCCCGGGCGCCGTCCTGCTTCGGAAGCGTCAGCTTCGGCGGGGTGAAGGCGGGCGTCTTCTTCTCGATCGACGGTCGCGGCGCCGGGGTGTCGGCGGAGGCCGTGCCGGTGAGGAGCATGCCGGCGGAGAGGGCGAGAGCGGTGCAGGCGGTGATGCGGCCGGCACGCTTGGAGCGCGAGAAGAACAAGGAGATCCCCCCCAGGGAATCAGAGGTTCAAGGGAACCAGCCAGGGGGGTCCGTACGGACGTCGAACGGTGTCAGCGCACGCCGACAGGCGCGCGGAGACGGCATCGTTCGAAGGTCGGAACACCCCCCCGGATGTTGAACAGGAGTCTACCCACGGGGGCGCCTTATGCCAGAGCTTTACTCAGTGAAACTGCCAGAACCGAACCTTCCGGTTCAGTTCTTGCGATGCCCTATCAACCGCGGCTTCTGCTCCAGACCGTCGAGCCCGTGCCACGCCAGGTTCACCAGATGCGCCGCGACCTCCGCCTTGCCCGGCTTGCGGACGTCCAGCCACCACTGGCCCGTCAGCGCCACACTGCCGACCAGCGCCTGCGCGTACAGCGGGGCCAGCTTCGGGTCGAAGCCGCGGTTCTTGAACTCCATCCCGAGGATGTCCTCGACCTGCGTGGCGATGTCGCTGATGAGCGAGGCGAACGTGCCGGTCGACTGCGCCACCGGCGAATCCCGCACGAGGATCCGGAAACCGTCCGTGTAGTTCTCGATGTAGTCGAGCAGCGCGAACGCCGCCTGCTCCAGGAGCTCGCGCGGGTGGCCCGCGGTCAGCGCACCCGTCACCCCCTCCAGGAGCTGCCGCATCTCCCGGTCGACGACGACCGCGTACAGCCCCTCCTTGCCGCCGAAGTGCTCGTACACCACCGGCTTGGAGACCCCGGCCTTCGCCGCGATCTCCTCCACCGACGTGCCCTCGAAGCCCTTCTCGGCGAA
The DNA here is from genome assembly GCF_008642375.1 of Streptomyces venezuelae. Classification (NCBI taxonomy): domain Bacteria; kingdom Bacillati; phylum Actinomycetota; class Actinomycetes; order Kitasatosporales; family Streptomycetaceae; genus Streptomyces; species Streptomyces venezuelae. The sequence continues at coordinate 5,169,995 of NZ_CP029194.1, forward strand.
CAGCGTGCGCCCGATGTCGAGGAGCTGTTCCCGGCGCTCCGCGCCCGTCATCCTCACCCGGCGGCCACGCCGGGGCTTCCGCTCTCCGCTGTCGTTGCTGCCGGTACCACTGGAACTGCCGTCGATCGCCACGTCTTCCATCATGCCGCTTCTGCGGACGTGCTCTGGCGCCGGGCGTCGATGCGCTCCTTCGCCGGCCAGCGCACGTCCGAGGCCCAGCCCGCCAGCTCGAACCAGCGGATCAGCCGCGCGCTGGAGTCGACCTGGCCGCGCAGCACCCCGTGCCGGGCCGAGGTCGGGTCCGCGTGGTGCAGGTTGTGCCAGGACTCGCCGCAGGACAGCACCGCGAGCCACCACACGTTGCCCGAGCGGTCACGCGACTTGAAGGGACGCTTGCCCACCGCGTGGCAGATCGAGTTGATCGACCAGGTCACGTGGTGCAGCAGTGCCACCCGGACCAGCGAGCCCCAGAAGAACGCCGTGAACGCGCCCCACCAGGACATCGTCACCAGACCGCCCACCAGCGGCGGGATCGCGAGCGACAGGATCGTGAAGGAGAGGAAGTGCCGAGAGATCGCCCGGAGCGTGGGGTCCTTGATCAGATCGGGGGCGTACTTGTGCTGCGGCGTCCGCTCCTCGTCGAACATCCACCCGATGTGCGCCCACCACAGGCCCTTCATCAGGGCCGGGACCGTCTCGCCGAAGCGCCACGGCGAGTGCGGGTCACCCTCCGCGTCCGAGAACTTGTGGTGCTTGCGGTGGTCCGCCACCCAGCGCACCAGCGGCCCCTCCACGGCCAGCGAACCCATGATCGCGAGCGCGATCCGCAGCGGCCGCTTCGCCTTGAAGGAACCGTGCGTGAAGTAGCGGTGGAAGCCGATCGTGATCCCGTGGCAGCCGATGTAGTACATCGCCACCATCAGACCGAGATCCAGCCAGCTCACCCCCCAGCCCCAGGCCAGCGGCACCGCGGCGAGCAGCGCCACGAACGGCACCGTGATGAACAGGCCCAGCGTGAGCTGCTCGGTCGAACCCTTGCGGTCACCGCCCAGCGTGGCGAAGGGAAGAGCCTCGGCGCCGGCGGGTGCCTCGGTCGTCGTGGACGTCTCGGGCGCCGAGGTCACCTCGGGGCTAGTGGTCATGGGTGTCCCCTGGGGGTGAGGGTGAGGGTGAGAAGAGCGGAAACCTGAGCCGTGGCTACGCCTCCGTAACCTACGGCGTCGTAAGTATGGCAGTGCCGTGACGCGCGGCAAGGGGGCACGAGAGGGGCGTTGCCCACGCCGCGACCGCGGACACCTATCCTGGGTGCGTCGGACAGCGCGGTCCGCAAGCCTCCAGTACCCCTCCAGACGTGCTCAAACACTGCAAGGAGCCGCACCTGTGAGCAGTGCCGACCAGACCCCCACCGCCAGCGCCGAGCTGCGCGCCGACATCCGCCGACTGGGCGACCTCCTCGGCGAGACCCTCGTCCGCCAGGAGGGCCACGACCTTCTCGACCTCGTCGAGAAGGTCCGCTCCCTCACCCGCGAGGACGGCGAGGCCGCCGCCGAGCTGCTCCGCGGCGTCGAACTGGAGACCGCCGCCAAGCTGGTGCGCGCCTTCTCCACCTACTTCCACCTGGCGAACGTCACCGAGCAGGTCCACCGCGGCCGCGAGATGCGCGAGAAGCGGGCCGCCGAGGGCGGCCTCCTCGCCCGCACCGCCGACATGCTCAAGGACGGCGACCCCGAGCACGTACGCGAGACGGTCAAGAACCTCAACGTGCGCCCGGTCTTCACCGCGCACCCCACCGAGGCCGCCCGCCGCTCCGTCCTCAACAAGCTGCGCCGGATCGCCGCCCTCCTGGAGACCCCGGTCATCGAGGCCGACCGGCGCCGCCACGACCTGCGGCTCGCCGAGAACATCGACCTCATCTGGCAGACCGACGAGCTCCGGGTCGTCCGCCCCGAGCCCGCCGACGAGGCCCGCAACGCGATCTACTACCTCGACGAGCTGCACGCCAACGCCGTCGGCGACGTCCTGGAGGACCTCGCCGCCGAGCTGGACCGCGTCGGCGTCGAACTGCCCGCCGGCACCCGCCCGTTGACCTTCGGCACCTGGATCGGCGGCGACCGCGACGGCAACCCGAACGTCACCCCGCAGGTGACCTGGGACGTCCTGATCCTCCAGCACGAGCACGGCATCACCGACGCCCTCGAACTCGTCGACTACCTGCGCGGACTTCTGTCCAACTCCATCCGCTACACCGGAGCCACCCAGGAACTCCTGGACTCCCTCCAGCGCGACCTGGAGCTCCTCCCGGAGATCAGTCCCCGCTACAAGCGCCTCAACGCCGAGGAGCCCTACCGGCTCAAGGCCACCTGCATCCGGCAGAAGCTCGTCAACACCCGCGCCCGGCTCGCCTCCGGCACCCCGCACCAGGACGGCCGCGACTACCTCGGCACCGCCGAGCTGATCCACGACCTCACCCTGATCCAGACCTCGCTGCGCGAGCACCGCGGCGGCCTCTTCGCCGACGGCCGGATGGACCGCACCATCCGCACCCTGTCGGCCTTCGGCCTCCAGCTCGCCACCATGGACGTCCGCGAGCACGCCGACGCGCACCACCACGCCCTCGGCCAGCTCTTCGACCGCCTCGGCGAGGAGTCCTGGCGGTACGCGGACATGCCCCGCGACTACCGGCAGAAGCTGCTCGCCAAGGAGCTGCGCTCGCGCCGCCCGCTCGCCCCGACCCCGGCCCCGCTGGACGCCGCCGGCGAGAAGACCCTCGGCGTCTTCCACACCATCAAGCAGGCCTTCGAGCGCTTCGGCCCCGAGGTCATCGAGTCGTACATCATCTCGATGTGCCAGGGCGCCGACGACGTCTTCGCCGCCGCCGTCCTCGCCCGCGAGGCCGGCCTGATCGACCTGCACGCCGGCTGGGCCAAGATCGGCATCGTGCCGCTCCTGGAGACCACCGACGAGCTCAAGGCCGCCGACGTCATCCTCAACGACATGCTGGCCGACCCCTCCTACCGGCGGCTCGTCTCGCTCCGCGGCGACGTCCAGGAGGTCATGCTCGGCTACTCGGACTCCTCCAAGTTCGGCGGCATCACCACCAGCCAGTGGGAGATCCACCGCGCCCAGCGCAGGCTCCGCGACGTCGCCCACCGCTACGGCGTGCGTCTGCGCCTCTTCCACGGCCGTGGCGGCACCGTCGGCCGCGGCGGCGGCCCCTCGCACACCGCGATCCTCGCGCAGCCCTGGGGCACCCTGGAGGGCGAGATCAAGGTGACCGAGCAGGGCGAGGTCATCTCCGACAAGTACCTGATCCCGTCCCTCGCCCGCGAGAACCTCGAACTGACCGTCGCGGCCACGCTGCAGGCCTCCGCCCTGCACACCTCCCCGCGCCAGTCCGACGAGGCCCTCGCCCGCTGGGACGCGGCCATGGACACCGTCTCGGACGCCGCGCACACCGCGTACCGCAAGCTCGTCGAGGACCCGGACCTGCCCGCGTACTTCTTCGCGGCCACCCCCGTCGACCAGCTGGCCGACCTCCACCTGGGCTCCCGCCCCTCGCGCCGCCCCGACTCGGGTGCCGGCCTCGACGGACTGCGCGCCATCCCGTGGGTCTTCGGCTGGACGCAGTCGCGGCAGATCGTCCCCGGCTGGTTCGGCGTCGGCTCGGGCCTCAAGGCGCTGCGCGAGGCCGGTCTCGACGCGGTCCTCGGCGAGATGTACGGAAAGTGGCACTTCTTCCGCAACTTCCTCGCCAACGTCGAGATGACGCTCGCGAAGACCGACCTGCGGATCGCCCGCCACTACGTCGACACCCTCGTCCCCGACGAGCTGAAGCACGTCTTCGAGACCATCGAGGCCGAGCACGCGCTGACGGTCGCCGAGGTCCTCAAGGTCACCGGCGGCGAGACACTCCTCGACTCCAACCCGGTCCTCCAGCAGACCTTCGCCATCCGCGACGCCTACCTGGACCCGATCTCCTACCTCCAGGTCGCCCTCCTCGCCCGCCAGCGCGCGGCCGCCGAGCGCGAGGAGGAGCCGGACCCGCTGCTCGCCCGGGCCCTGCTCCTCACGGTGAACGGTGTCGCGGCGGGCCTGCGCAACACCGGCTGACCCGGGCCGTACGACATGACTGTGCCCCCGCCGGATTCCGGCGGGGGCACAGTCATGAGCGCGTGGATCAGTGCTGCTGCGCCTTGCGGCGGCGCGTCACCAGGAACGCGCCGGCACCCGCGAGGGCCACGGCCACGGCGGCGAGGATGCCGACCGGGGCGCTGGAGCCGGTCTCGGCGAGGTCGCCCTCACCCGTGGAGCCGGTGGAGCCCGTGGAGCCGGTACCGGCGGTCTCGCCGGCCGGGGCGGTCGCGGACGCGCTGCCGGACGGCGCCGGGGACTCGGTGCCGGCGGGCGTCGACTCGGACGGAGCCGGGGTCTCGGTGCCGGGCGTCTCCGTACCGGGGGTCTCCGTACCGGGGGTCTCGGTGCCGGGCGTCTCGGTGCCGGGGGTCTCGGTGACCGGAGGCGTGGTCTCGACCGGGGGCGTGGTCTCGACCGGCGGCGTGGTCTCGACCGGGGTGGCCGGGCACGTGTGGGAGAGGTTGAAGAAGTCCTTCGTGACGTCGCCCGAGACCTCGGCCACGACGGCGGTCAGCTCCGCGCCCGGCTCGGAGGCCACGTACGCGTGGTCGTCCTTCGGCGGGCCGAAGTCGGTGACCTCGATCGGGGTGCCGTTGTCGAAGGTCACCGTCAGCTTGGTGAACACACCCTTGCCGCCGGGAATGACGAAGTGCCAGCCGTCCTTGCCGGCGGGGACGGTCGGGCAGTCGCCGTTCTCGAACTCGTCGGCGGTGATCGGAAGCTTCTGACCCGGGTTCAGGGGAAGCGGCTTGGTGCCCGACGCGGAGGCCGCGGGGGCCAGCACGAGGGAGCCGGCAAGGGCTGCGACCAGCGCGCCGGCGGAAATGAGGGAACGTCGCATGTGCTGTCGTCCATCTGTGGGAAAAGGGTTGCCGTGGGAGGTGGCGGACGCAGCCTATCCATCGCTTTAAGTCGGCCTTAACCCAGAGGTCCGTAACAATCGCGCCACCAACCCTCGCCATACGCTCAGAGCGTCAGGAACGCCGCCACCAACAGCGCCCCGCCCGCGCCCGCGACCGACCACGCCGTCCGCGTCATCCGCAGCCCGCCGCCGATCACCGGCGCCGCGAGCAGCAGCGCACCCCCCAGCGGCAGCCACGCGTGCAGGCCGCCGCCCCAGCCCGTCCGTACGCCCTCGCCCGTGCCCGGCTTCACCACCACCGGGATCGTCACGCCCTTCTCCGCCGCGACCGAGGCGGCGATCGTCAGCGTCCGCCGCGTCGACGACGGGTCCTCGGAGGCGTACGTACCGCTGCACGTCTCCTCCGTGCAGCCGGTCACCGTCAGCGTCCCGTGCTCACGGCCCTTGGCGAGCAGGACGTGCTGGGCGGAGCCCCACGAGGCCCACGCACCCCCGACGACGAGGAGGAGGGCGACCAGGGCCATGGCGGCGTTACGGACGTGCGTCATGACCCGCGATCGTACAGTCGTACGTTCCCGGGGGAACGGCCCTACGGGGTGCCTAGGAGTTGTACGCGGACTGGGCCCGCTCCAGGCCCTCCGCGACCAGGCACTCCACCGAGTCCGCCGCCCGGTCCACGAACCAGTCGAGGTCCTTGCGCTCCGTCGAGGAGAAGTCCTTCAGGACGAAGTCCGCGACCTGCATCCGGCCCGGGGGACGCCCGATGCCGCACCGCACCCGGTGGTACTCGGGACCCATCGCCTTCGTCATCGACTTCAGACCGTTGTGCCCGTTGTCGCCGCCGCCGATCTTCAGCCGCAGCACCCCGTAGTCGATGTCCAGCTCGTCGTGGATCGCCACCACGTGCGCCGTCGGCACCTTGTAGAAGTCGCGCAGCGCCGTCACCGGACCGCCGGACAGGTTCATGTACGACATCGGCTTCGCGAGGATCACCCGGCGGTTCTCGGGCCCGGGAGGACCCATCCGGCCCTCGACGACCTGCGCCTGGGCCTTCTGAGCCCGTTTGAACGAGCCGCGGATCCGCTCGGCCAGCAGGTCCACGACCATGAAGCCGATGTTGTGGCGGTTGGCCGCGTATTCGGGCCCCGGGTTGCCGAGGCCGACGATCAGCCAGGGGGCGTTGGCGTCGTCCGTCATCGCGTCAGATCTCCTCGTGTCCGTTCCGTACACGCGTCCGTGCAGGGGTCCGTACATGCGTCCGTGCAAGAGAAACGGGGTGACGGGCCGTACGGCCCGTCACCCCGTCACGTCAGGCAGAGCCTACGGCTCAGGCCTCCGCACCCTCGGTGGCCTCGGCCTCGGCGGCCGGCTCCTCGGCCTGCGCGGCCAGGACCTGGAGGACGACGGCGTCGGCGTCGGTCACCAGGGTGGTGCCCGCCGGGAGGGTGATGTCCTTGGCGAGGACGGAGGCACCGGCCTCCAGGCCCTCCACGGACACCGAGACGGACTCGGGGAGGTGGGTGGCCTCGGCCTCGACGGAGAGCGTGTTCAGCACGTGCTCCAGCAGGTTGCCACCGGCGGCGAGCTCGCCCTCGGCCTGGACGGGGATCTCGACGGTGACCTTCTCGCCGCGCTTGACGAGGATCAGGTCGACGTGCACGAGCGAGCCCTTGATGGCCTCACGCTGGACGGCCTTCGGGATCGCGAGCTCGTGGGTGCCCTCGATGTCCAGGGAGAGCAGGACGTTCGGCGTACGCAGCGCCAGGCCGAGCTCGTGGGCCGGGAGGGAGATGTGGACCGGGTCCGTGCCGTGGCCGTAGAGGACCGTGGGGACCAGGGAGTCACGACGGAGCTGGCGGGAAGCACCCTTGCCGAACTCGGTACGGACAGCAGCGACGAGCTTGACCTCGGACATGTTGCACTCCTCGTAGATGGTGACGAAAAAAGTGGTCACCCGGCCACGACTGGCGATGGCCTGCTACGAAGAGCGCGTCGATAACGGACAGCCATGACCCTGTACATCCGTACGGGTACGGCCTCCCTCGCCGAGCAACTACGGCAGTCTACCCGCCGCCACCTGACCGCCCAAATGGATCAGTCCGCAGCCCCGCCCGGCCGCCCCGCCAGCTCCGTCAGCAGGTCACGCAGGACCGGGCCCGCCGACCCCGAACCGCTCTCCGCCCCCTCCACCACGCACGCCACCGCGATCTCCCCGTCGTACGCGACGAGCCAGCCGTTGTTGTTCCCGTCCTCCGTCACCTCGGCCGTCCCCGTCTTCGCCCCCACCTCGCCCGGCACCCCCGCGAGCACCTTCGCCGACCCCTCCGTCACCGTGTCCCGCATCAGCGACCGCAACTGCTTCGCCACCCCAGACGGCAGCGGCTTCGTCGCCACCGACGGCTGGTCCGTCCCCTTCACCAGCAGCGGCTGGCGGAACGTCCCCGACACCGCCGTCGCCGTCACCGACGCCATCGCCAGCGGATTCGTCCGCAGCCTCCCCTGCCCGAACAGCGCCGCCGCCTTCTCCGTCTCACCCGCGGGCACCGGCACCTCGGCATCCACCGAACCCACCCCCGTCTTCCACTCCGGGCCGATCCCGAAGTGCTCCTTCGCGAACACGGTCATCTCGCCGTTCGCGAGACGCCCCCGCAGCGCCACGAACGCCGTGTTGCACGAATGGATGAAGTCCTCACGGAACGACGCGCCCGGGATCTCCGAGGTCTCCACGTTGTGGAACTGCTTCCCGACCGTCAGGTACTTCGGGCAGTCCACCCGCGACTCCGGCGTCACCGCCCCCTTCGCGAGCAGCGCCGCACTCGTCACCACCTTCCACGTCGACCCCGGCGCGTACGTGCCCTGGAAGGCCCGGTTGAAGCCGCCGGCCGGCCCGTTCGCCACCGCGACCACCTCGCCGCTGTCGATCCGCACCGCCACCAGGCCCGCGTTCCGCCCGGCGGTGTGCCGGGCGAGCGCCTTCTCCGCCGCCCGCTGCGTCCGCGCGTCGATCGTCGTCCGCAGCGGACCGCCGCCCTCCCCGGGCTCCGGCCCGAACCGCACCGCCGTCGACCTCGTCTCACCCGTGATCCGGTCCACGACCTGCACCTCGCCCCGCGGCTTCCCGCCGCCCAGGCCCAGCACCGAGACCAGCGAGGGATGCTCCGCCGCCGAGATCGCCTGCCCGTCCCGGTCCACCGCCGCGAGCTCCGCCGACTCCTCCTCCACCAGCTTGAACCGCTGCTTGTCGTTCAGCTGCGGATGGATCAGCGGCAGCTCCCACCGCACCCGCCACCCCGCCTCCGTACGCGCCACCGCGAACTCGGAGCCGTACGACCACGTCCCCAGCTCCGCCACCGGCATCCTCGCCCGGTAGGGCACCCGGGCGCCGGTGCCCGCCGCACCGTCCACACGCGCCGCGCCCGCCGTCAGCACCGGCTTCACGATCTCCAGACCCGCCGTGAAGTTCCGCAACGTCTCCTCCGCCTTCGCCGGCGAGTCCGTCAACCGCGCCGCCGCCGGCAGATCCCCCGCCGCCCAGCTGCTCAGGAACGCCCGCGCCGTCCGCACGGCCTCGGGATCCACCGTCCTCGGCGGCTCCTCCCCCTTCAGCGGGCCGTACGCGACAGCCCACCCCGCGACCCCCGCCACCACAGCGCCCGCCACCACCACCGCCGGCCACCTGCGTCGGCGCCTTGCCCGATGTGTCGTCTGCATCGTCATACCGGCAGCGAAACAGACACGCGTACGACCGGTCCAAGACTCATATCGCCATGAAAGACATAGCCGTATGCCTATCCTTGCTGCTCATGGACCTGCTCCTGCATCTGCGGTACTTCAGGACCGTCGCCGAGGAACAGCACTTCGGCCGGGCCGCCGCCCGCCTGCGCATGGCCCAGCCCTCCCTCTCCCAGCGCATCCAGCGCCTCGAACGCGAACTCGGCGTCCGCCTCCTCGACCGCGGCGCGCGCGGCGCCACCCTCACCCCCGCCGGCCGCCTCGTCCTCGCCGAGACCGACCACCTCCTCGCCGCCGCCGACCGGCTCGCCGCCACTGTCGCCCGCGTCCACAGCGGCGCCGCCGGCACCCTCCGCGCAGCCGTACCACCCGGCCTCGGCGCCACCGCCGTCGCCGCCCTCCTCACCGCCTTCCGCGAACGCTCACCCGGCGCCACCCTCGAACTCCGCGAACTCCCCACCGCCGAACAGACCGCCGAACTCACCGCCGGCACCCTCGACGTCGGCATCGTCCGCCACCCCTGCCCCGCCCCCGGCCTCGCCTTCGGCCCCACCCTCCACCAGCCCCTCGGCGCCCTCCTCGCCGCCGACGACCCGCTCGCCGACCCGCTCACCGGCCCCGCCGAACTCCCCGCCGCCGCCCTCACCGGCCGCGACCTCGTCCTCTTCCCCCGCGCCGAGGCCCCCGCCCTCCACGACGAGACCCTCACCGCCTGCGCCCGCCACGGCTGCACCCCCACCGCCGTCCTCGCCGCCACCGGACCCGACTTCACCCGCGGCCTCGTCCTCTCCGGCGGCGCCGTCGCCCTCGTCCCCCGCACCCCCGACGAGGCCGGCACCGTCTGGCGCCCCCTGCACGGCACCACCGTCACCTGGCGCACCTCCACCGCCTGGCCCGAAGGCAAGGACAGCCCCGCCGTCCGCCTCTTCACCGACACCGCCCACACCGTCCTCCGCGAGCACGCGGACATGCGCACCGCCCCGTCGACGAGGATGGTCTTCCCCCGCCCCGCATCGGAGTTCCCCCTGTGACCGCGCACGCCGCCGCCCGCCGCCGCATCACCACGGCCTTCGCCGACGCGGGCGTCACCGGCCAGCTCCACGCCGTCGACATCGACACCGGCACCGCGCTCGGCGTCGGCTCCGACACCCTCGTACCGACCGCCAGCGTCCACAAGCTCTGCCTCGTCGCCACCCTCTACCGGCAGTCGTCCCTCGGCCTCGTCGACCCGACCAGGCCCGTCGACATCCCCGCCGAGAACCGTGCCCCGGGCGCCACCGGCCTCTCCGCCATGCGCGACGCCGCCCGGCTCTCCCTCCGCGACCTCGCGAGCCTCGCCGTCGCCGTCAGCGACAACACCGCCGCCGACCTCCTCTGGGACACCCTCGGCCTCGACACCGTCAACGCCACCATGACCGGCCTCGGACTGACCAGGACCCACGCCGTCCAGACCATGCGGGAACTCTTCGCCACCGTCCGCGAGGACGCCGCCGGCGAACCCGCCGCCCTCACCGACCCCGCCGTCGTCGCCCGCCTCCGCGCCCTCGACCCCACCCGCACCAACCGCTCGACCCCCCGCGAGATCACCGCCCTGCTCACCGCCGTCTGGCGCGACGAGGTCTGCCCGGGGGAGTACGGCGAGGAGCTGCGGGCCGTCCTCGGCCTCCAGGCCTGGAGCCACCGCCTCGCCGCGGGCTTCCCCTTCGACGACGTGCGCGTCAGCGGGAAGACCGGCTCCCTGCCCACGCTCCGGCACGAGGCCGGCGTCGTCGAGTACCCCGACGGCGGCCGCTACGCCGTCGCCGTCTTCACCCGAGCGGCCTCCACGGACGTGACGCTCCCGGCGGCGGACGCGGTGATCGGCGGGGCGGCGAGGATCGCGGTGGACGCGCTCAGGACATGAGACGCAGGCCATGAGACGCAGGCCATGAGACTCAGGACATGAGGAAGGGCCGCTTCCCCCGATGGGGGGAAACGGCCCTTCCTCACGAAGACCTGGTGACTCAGTGCTCCTCGAAGAGGCTCGTCACCGAGCCGTCCTCGAACACCTCGCGCACGGCGCGGGCGATCGTCGGCGCGATCGACAGAACCGTGATCTTGTCGAGCTCAAGGGCACCCGGAACCGGCAGCGTGTCCGTGAAGACGAACTCGCTGACCTTGGAGTTCTTCAGACGGTCGGCGGCCGGGCCCGACAGGATGCCGTGCGTGGCCGTCACGATGACGTCCTCGGCACCGTGCGCGAACAGGGCGTCCGCGGCGGCGCAGATCGTGCCACCGGTGTCGACCATGTCGTCCACCAGGACACAGACACGGCCCTTCACGTCACCGACGACCTCGTGGACGGTGACCTGGTTGGCGACGTCCTTGTCACGGCGCTTGTGCACGATCGCCAGCGGGGCGTCGAGACGGTCGCACCAGCGGTCGGCGACCCGCACGCGCCCGGCGTCCGGGGAGACGATCGTCAGCTTCGAGCGGTCGACCTTCGCACCCACGTAGTCCGCGAGGACCGGGAGAGCGGACAGGTGGTCCACCGGACCGTCGAAGAAGCCCTGGATCTGGTCGGTGTGCAGGTCCACGGTCAGGATGCGGTCCGCGCCCGAGGTCTTCAGCAGGTCCGCGACCAGACGGGCCGAGATCGGCTCGCGACCGCGGTGCTTCTTGTCCTGACGGGCGTAGCCGTACGACGGGATGATCACGGTGATGCTCCGGGCCGAGGCCCGCTTCAGAGCATCGATCATGATCAGCTGCTCCATGATCCACTTGTTGATCGGAGCCGTGTGGCTCTGGATCAGGAAGCAGTCCGCACCGCGGGCCGACTCCTGGAAGCGGACGTAGATCTCACCGTTGGCGAAGTCGAACGCCTTGGTGGGAACGAGGCCGACGCCCAGCTGGTGCGCGACCTCCTCGGCCAGCTCGGGGTGGGCGCGGCCGGAGAAGAGCATCAGCTTCTTCTCGCCGGTCGTCTTGATCCCGGTCACAGCACTGTCTCCTCAGACGTGTTCTCTGGCCGCGGTCCCACGCCCTGCGAGCGCGTGTGCGAACCAGCCGAATTTGTGTGCACGTATCACGGTACGCCGAGTTCGACGCACCCGTTTCCGGTCAGCTTTCGCTTGCGGCGTCCTCCGAGGCGACCAGGGCGGCCTGCGCGGCAGCGCTTCCGGGCCGCTTCCGGGCCACCCAACCCTCGATATTCCGCTGCTGGCCCCGGGCCACGGCCAGTGCACCGGCCGGGACGTCCTTCGTGATCACGGACCCGGCGGCGGTGTAGGCGCCGTCCCCGATCGTGACGGGAGCCACAAACATGTTGTCCGAACCGGTCTTGCAGTGGGACCCGACCGTGGTGTGGTGCTTCGCCTCGCCGTCGTAGTTCACGAACACGCTCGCGGCGCCGATGTTCGTGTACTCGCCGATCGTCGCGTCGCCGACGTACGACAGGTGGGGGACCTTCGTGCCCTCGCCGATCGTCGCGTTCTTCATCTCGACGTACGTGCCGGCCTTGGCCTTCGTGCCGAGGTTCGTGCCCGGACGGAGGTACGCGTACGGACCCACGGAGGCGCCCTCGCCGACGACGGCGGTGTCCGCGACCGTGTTGTCCACCCGGGCGCCCTTGCCGACGCGGGTGTTCTGCAGGCGGGTGTTCGGGCCGACCACGGCGTCCTCGGCGACGTGCGTCGAGCCGAGGAGCTGCGTACCCGGCAGGATGACGGCATCGGCCTCGAAGGTGACGGCCACGTCCACGAGGACGGAAGAGGGGTCGACGATCGTGACGCCGGCCATC